>JAILOC010000164.1 GCA_024691045.1 Lachnospiraceae bacterium
TAACGAATGACGAAATGGTGATCGAAAGTACAAGTCCGACGGGAACAACGACCAGGTTATAACCGATAAAGCTGATCACCGGATTGTCGGACTTTGATGAAATAAGTATTCCCGCAAGGCAGCAGACAAAATATCCGATAAGCAGCATCAGAGGATTTACCCTCATCATACGGTTACCGAGAGCCGCACACATGATAATGTTCAGAACGAGTCCGTAAAGCACTGTTCCGCCAAGTGCGATATTATATGTTCTGTCATCCAGGACGGTGGCAAACTCATCGAGGATCATTCTCTTTTCTCTTCTTGTTTCCATGAAACTGCTCATATCATTCTCCTTTCAACAGAGAAACAGGGGGACGGTTCTGCTGTTTCAGATAAGTCAGAAAACCGTCACTTGTCTGTAAATGGTAAAACAGCAGAACCGTCCCCCTGTTTCACCTCAGGTATTATATCATAAACAGCTCTTTTTTTCGCTGTATCAGCTCCGATACCCTTTCGGTGTAATCTTTTACATCCTTGTAATTCTCGCTCCTTGTAATGTCCTGCCGAAG
The DNA here is from genome assembly GCA_024691045.1 of Lachnospiraceae bacterium. Next base: position 552 of record JAILOC010000164.1, read on the forward strand.
AGAATTACCGTTTGCTATGATCTCAGCAAGTGTGAGTTCCGTATGGACTTTGACCGGAGAAACCGGCCCTGCATCTGCATGGTTCTGTGAAACAGCGCTAGCCGCCCCCTGTTTCGCCACAACTCTTTTTGTTATCGTTCCCGCGCCGAATCCGAGTATGCTCTGCACCTCTTCCATCATCGCAACGTTATATACGCATTCCTTTCCGGGAACGGAATAACCGATATTTTCAAATCCGCCGGACATATCCTTCTGGCGGTACAGATAATATGGCTTTAAGCCGGTCTCAATGGCGCCCTGTCTTGCTATCTCCTGTATCTCTTCGGTGTTGGTTATCGCACCGTAACCGTTCTTTTCAAGCCACTCCCCCATTGCCGAAGCACGCTTTAGAGCGAGCGAATGAACGGTAAGCGAATCCGGCTTTAATCTCTTTACGACATCCATCGTATGGGAAACCTCCGCTGCTCCCTCACCGGGAAGCCCGAGGATAAGATCCATATTGATATTGTCGAATCCCATATCCCGTGCGAGGTTAAATGCATTCACGGTTTCATCCGCACTGGCTTTTCTGCCTATGATATCGAGTGTCTTCTGGTTGAAGGTCTGTGGATTTACCGATATTCTCGAGATGCCGTGATCCTTCAGAACCTTAAGCTTATCTGCGGTTATCGAATCTGCCCGTCCCGCTTCAACGGTAAACTCAATACCCGGACCGGCAAAATATCTGTCCTCCACCACAGAGAGTATACGGTCAAGCTGTTTCGCCGACAGTGAAGTAGGGGTTCCCCCGCCCATATACACGCTGTCCGGTGCCCTTCCGGGAAAAACAGATGTGCACTCCTTCAGTTCTCTGATAAGCGCTTCGACATATCCGTCACCTCCATCCTTAAATGCAGACAGAGGATATGCTGTAAAGGAACAATAAAGACATCTTGTGGGACAGAAGGGAATTCCTATATAGAGAGAATACCCTCCTGTGTATCCGCGGACATCACCGGGCCTGCTCATATCGCGGTGCTCGCACTGTGCCAGTACATTCACTTCCGCGACTCCTATATCCCAGGACGAATCAATCTTTTCATCCGTAACGAGATATTCGTTTTTATAGAACTCGGCTGCCTCGTGCTTTCCTCTTCCTTCAAGGGCGCAGATGAACGCCGGTTTTGTCGGACGCACGCCGTTCATCATTCCCCAGGGAAGTTCACGGCCGGTGTCTTCGCGAAAGATCGAATAAAGATTTCTGCAAAGAGCCTTCTTACTCTTTACAAATAATTCGTGTCCGTCACCGGCAGGCATATTATTCGATACAGACAGATCACAGAGATCATCGCAAGCACCGCGTTCGAAAGTGATGATGTTATCTTTGAAGACCACATTCGCACTTCCGTCTCCAAATACTTTGATGCTGAAAAAATAGCCTTCCTCTTCCGCCTCGGCTTTCACCTCATCACGGCTTTCGGGCACGACGGGCTTAATGTCCATTTCCGGATAAAAAGAACGAAGAAGTGCCAGAACATCCATCAGGTACTTCTCCGGTTCTATATACACATATGTACCGCTCATAACTTTCATCCCGGTCACGCCGGGGTGACCACAAAAATTCGGTTAACGTATACTTTTTCCGCACCACTGACACTGGGTTCCAAAGTTTCTGAAAAGAAATTTCCCGCAGTGCGGACAGCAATTCGCCCTCAAAAAAACCAGAAAAACTACCGACGCAATAAACAGAAGTACCATTCCTACGATGAATACTACCAGACCGGCATAAACAAGATCAACAAACATAAGGAAGCTGAATACCACCATTATCAACAGACACAATGCAACAGTGCCCAGCATCCATATAGCCCTGAGTGAGGAGAATTCGGCGGTTATTCTGCTTTCCTCGGCACTGACTTTCTGAGCTTCCTCTCGTCTGGTTTTTTCAATAAGGTAGCGCTCATCACTCGTCAACTCATGTCTGCAGAAAGGACATATCCGAATGTCATCACCAAGTGCTTCTTTACAGTTGGGGCAATCAAACATTAATATCCCTCCTTTACCTTAAAGGCTAAACAGATAATATTACGAAAAGAACGGATTGTACTTTTTCTCATGTCCTATAGTGGTTGATGCACCGTGACCGGGATATACCTCGGTATCATCAGGAAGCGAGAAGAGTTTTTCCGTAATGCTCTTTTCGAGCACGGAAGCGCTGCCGCCCTTGAAATCCGTTCTTCCCACGGATTCTTCGAAAAGTGTATCTCCGGAGATCAGGATCCCCGCCTCTTCGATGTAGAATGACGCACTGCCCGGTGTATGTCCGGGAGTGGAAATAACCTTGATCCTGATA
>JAILOC010000192.1 GCA_024691045.1 Lachnospiraceae bacterium
CAATCCCGGCGAATGGATGGACATCTTCAAAAAGTCCGGTGCAAGATACGTCGTTCCCGTAGGCGAGCATCACGACGGATTCCAGATGTATAAGAGCCGTATGTCGCATTGGAATGCGGCGGAGAAAGGTCCTCACAGGGATATAGTCGCAGAGCTTAAAAAGTCGGCGAAAGAATACGGAATTCATTTCGGTGTTTCCTCACACAGGATCGAGCACTGGTGGTTCCTCGGAAACGGAAGAAATTTCGACAGTGATATCAAGGGTGAGTTTAAGCGCGGAGATCTCTACTGGCCTTCACAGCCGGAGCCCGAGAACATCCAGGACTTCGATGTTAAGCCTGCACCGAGTGAAGAATTCATGCAGGACTGGCTTGCAAGAACCTGTGAGATCGTAGATCTCTTTAATCCGGAAGTTATTTACTTTGACTGGTGGATAGCACAGAAGGTTCTGAAGCCTTATCTTAAGAAGGCTGCCGCATATTACTACAATGTGATGGCATCCAGGGGATTAGATGGTGTGATCGTATCCAAGGTCGATGCATTTGCACCCGGCGCATCCGTAAGGGATATCGAAAGAGGAGGTCTGTCAGGGTCCGCATCATACATCTGGCAGTCGGATACTCCCATATGCAGGGAGTCATGGGGATATGTACCCGGCCTTTCCTATAAGTCCGGACTTGATATCGTAAGAGAGCTTATCGATATCGTTTCCAAGAACGGAAACCTCCTTCTCAACGTCGGTCCCAAGGCGGATGGAGAGATATGCGATGAGGAAAAGAAAGCTCTTCTCGAGATTGGCAGGTGGCTTGATAAAAACGGAGAGATGATCTACGGAAGCACTCCCTACAAGATCTTCGGAGAAGGCAGTGTGAACAGGGAAGAAGGCGGATTCAAGGATACGGAAAGCCTTGAATATACTTCCGAGGATTTCCGCTTCACGGCCAAAGACGGTTGTATCTATGCCGCAGCAATGAAGCCCTCAGATGACGGACATTATTTCATAAAGAGCTTTGCCAAAGGCGGCGAGGACGGCGGACATTCTTACAAGGGGCTTATATCAAAGGTTGTTCTTCTTGAAGACGGATCCGAAGTGAAGTGGGAACATCATGAAGGCGGACTTGATATCCGTGTTAAGAGTAAGGCCGGCGATGATATGCCTGTAGTATTTAAGATCGAACTTTTATAATGAGATTTATTTCGGAGGTACGAAATGTTTTTACAGGATGGCAATGCGCTCGTCTTTAAGAAGGGCGGAGAGATCGTAAGGATCGAAAGCTGGGGTAAGAATGCCCTGCGTCTCAGAGCGACCAAGAACAATGATTTTACCGGTAATCTCTGGGCACTTTGTCCGAAGAATGAACTTCCCGCGGATCAGACAGATGCGAAGATAGAGATAACCGAAAAAAGAGCAGTCATCAAAAACGGTTCCACTTCGATGTCTGTCAGCAGTGAAGGGATCATCACATATTATAAGAATGATGAATTCCTTATGAGAGAATATTTCAGCAACTACGGCGGAACCGAGAACAATGCCGTAAGCTGTTTTAAGAGAGTGAACAGAGAGTATAAGCCCTATCTCAACGGAGATTATAAGCTTACGCTCCGTTTCGAGCCCATTGAGGGCGAGAAGATCTACGGTATGGGTGTTTACCAGAATCCGTACATCGAGCTTAAGGGAACAACTCTTGAGCTTGCGCAGCGCAACGCGCAGACCTCGATTCCTTTTGAGGTTTCCAATAAGGGTTATGGTCTTCTCTGGAATAATCCCGCAGTCGGTCACGTAACATTCGGCAAGAATATGACCGAGTGGTCAGCCGATGCATCAAGGGAATTCGACCTCTGGATCACCACGGATGAATCACCCAAAGCCATTATTGAAAACTACACCGCCGTTGTAGGACGTGCACCCGAGATTGATGAAGAGCTTCTCGGACTCTGGCAGTGCAAGCTCAGATACAGAACCCAGGATGAGGTTCTTACCGTTGCGAGAAAATATCAGGAACTTGGGATCAAGATCGACGTTCTCGTCATCGATTTCTTCCACTGGACTCTCCAGGGTGAATGGAAATTCGATAAGGAGTACTGGCCCGATGTAAAGGCGATGGTCGACGAGCTTCACTCATACGGCATCAAGGTCATGGTATCCGTTTGGCCTTCCGTCGACAGAAAGAGTGAGAACTTCTATCCCATGGCTGACCGCGGACTTCTCATGAGAACCGAGAAGGGTGCCATGCAGACATATGATTACCAGGGCGACTGCGTAGTATATGATGCGACCAATCCCGAAGCGAGAAAGTATGTATGGGATATCTGCAAAAAGAATTACTATGACTACGGAATAGATATGTTCTGGCTCGATAATGCCGAGCCCGATCTTACCGCATATGATTTCGACAATTACCGCTATTATCTCGGCCCCGGCGCGGAGGTCAGCTGTATCTATCCCAGATGCTATGCACAGGGATTCTTCGAGGGTGAAAAGGAAGTTCATCCCGATAAGAAAGTACTCAACCTTCTTCGCTGCGGATGGGCAGGATCCCAGAAGTACGGAACACTCCTCTGGAGCGGTGATGTTTATTCCACCTTCGAAGCACTTCAGAATTCCGTAAGAGGCGGACTTGATATAGGCCTTGCGGGAATCCCCTGGTGGACCACCGATATCGGCGGATTCATGAACAGTGATGTAAATACCGATTACTTCAAAGAACTCCTTGTAAGATGGTATGAGTGGGCGGTATTTACTCCCATCTTAAGACTGCACGGAGAAAGAGGACCTCTTGATATCGAGCCTCTCGATCACAAGGACTGGGGAAGCGGATATCTTCATACGGGTCATGCAAATGAGATCTGGAGCTACGGTGAAGAGGTTCAGAAGATCATGACCGATAACCTTAAGATCAGATGGGATCTCAAGGATTATATCAAGTCGATCTATGACGAAGCTTCCGCAAACGGTTCTCCCCTTATGAGGACGATGTTCTATGAGTTCCCGGAGGATGCAAAGTGCTGGGATCTCGATGACCAGTATATGTTCGGAAGCGAGTACCTCGTTGCTCCCGTGATGTACGAGGGAATGAGGGAAAGACAGGTATATCTGCCCGCCGGACAGTGGGAAGACATCCGTGACGGCAAGGTGTACGAGGGCGGACAGACTGTTACCGCCGCTGCGCCCATCGAATCGATACCCGTATTCAAGAAAAAATAACCGCTTTACATAATACAGGCATAAATGATATGTATTATGTGAAGAAATGATTTGTGCGGGTGACCGCTTTTGGCAGGGATGCCGGAGGTAAAGCCTATGAGTATAAATATTCAGGCTAAAAACGATACAAGCTTTCTTTTTACCGGAATATCGGATAAGAATGATTCGTTCAATTCGATGAGCTGGCTCAAGGACTACGGAATGGTCAAGAGCGGAGCATATTCCAAGCTGATGAAGGCATATTATGCCGACCCGGACAAAAAGTCCGAAACCGCTTCGAAGATCACAGATGTCAAGAATCCCGTCAGGGAAAAATCCACCGTATCCGATTCCTACAGCAGGCTTTCAGAGGCCGCAGGCTCGGTGAAGAAATCGATAGAGAGCATTCAGAAAGCAGGCGAGGAAGACAAGGACCTTCTTCTTTCCACCGTAAAGAGCTTCGTAAAAAGCTATAACTCAATGGTGAAAGCCGCTGAGGGTGACGATATAAAGGAAGCTTCAATTTCCGGAAGATTATCGTATCTTACCGTAATGAACGGAGGCTATTCCGAGAAGATGTCCATTGCCGGCATCAGCACCTCCGAGGATGGAACGCTTGAGCTTAACGAGGATAAACTTAAGACTGCGGATGTAAAGGATATCAAGGATCTTTTCGCCGAGAAGTCCTCATACGGATACAGTGTCTCGGTTTCCGCTTCAATGATTAGGAGCAATGCGGATTATGCCGCTGCCAGAGCTTCGCTTTACAACGGAGCGGGCACGGGAGTTTCGGGCTCTTACGGTTATCTTTTCGATACCCTGACCTGACAGAAAATATCCAAAGACTCTTCCCTTTCGGGAAGGGTCTTTTTTCTTTGGTTATGATATAATATCTGAAGAATTTCAATTGCAAAGGAGAGCGGTAATGGAAATTAAAAAGAGCTTCAAGCCCCACGGTGATCATAATCCTATAATGACCCAGCGCTTCGGTGCTGATCCCTTCGCAATGGTCTATAAGGACAGAGTCTATATGTATATGACCTGCGACATCCTGACCTACGATGATGCGGGTAAACTTACCGACAATACATACCAGAAGATCGATACCATAAGCGTTGCTTCATCCTCCGATCTTGTCAACTGGACCGATCACGGAGAGGTATACGCAGCAGGAAAGAACGGAATAGCAACCTGGGGAGGCAATTCATGGGCTCCCGCCGCATGCTGGAAGAATGTAAACGGCAAGGATAAGTTCTTCCTGTACTTTGCCAACAGCGGAAACGGAATTGCCGTTCTTACTTCAGACAGCCCCACCGGTCCCTTTATCGATCCCATAGGAGGACCTCTTGTTTCAAGGAACACTCCCAATTGTGATTCCGTAATCTGGCTTTTCGACCCCGCCGTCCTCGTCGATGATGACGGAACGGGCTGGCTCTATATCGGAGGCGGCATTCCTTCTGATGACAAGGCATCAAATCCCGGAACCGCAAGAGTCGTAAGACTGGGCGACGATATGATAAGTCTTGCCGAGGATCCCAGACCTATCGAGAATGTTGCATATCTCTTTGAGGATTCGGGTATCAACAAGATAAACGGAAAATATTATTATTCATACTGCTCCAATTTCAATGTCACTCCCGAAGCAGAAAAAGAGCACGGCTTTTCATCGGGCGAGATCGTAACAATGGTTTCCGACAAGCCGGACGGTCCCTTCGCACCCGCAAGCCCCGTTCTCAAAAATCCCGGGGTATTCTTCGGAAGGGGCGGAAACAATCATCACTGCATGTTTGAATTCAAGGGTAAGTGGTATATCGCATATCACTCACGGATCCTTGAGGAATATATGAATCTTACAGGCGGATACAGAAGCACGAATGTCGATCAGATCGCACAGTCAGCTGACGGTGCTCCCACCCACTCAACAGGCACCAGAAAGGGAGTAGAGCAGGTTGAATGCTTTGATCCTTATAAGCTCACCACTGCTTCTACATTCGCTTCAATGGCAGGCGTAAAGACGGTTGCATACGATCCCGAAAAGCCTCTTACGGATATGAAGCTTTCCGCAGGAAATATGATCGTAAGATCCGAAGAGAGCGGAAACTGGGTAATGGTTTCGGGAGCAGATTTCGGAAATGAAGGAGCCGCATCATTTACGCTCAGCGTCAGAGGCAAGGGCTTCGGAGAGGTATCCGTTGTTCTTGATGATGTAAATTCAGAGCCTGCAGCGGTATTCGGCACAGGCGACCTTACAGATGATTTCGAGGAATTTACCGTAGATATCGAAAAGAAGATCACAGGAGTTCATGATGTATATCTCGTATTCTCCGGTGAGTGCATGGAACTCGAGAACTGGAAGTTCGGGAAATAATATGACAGTAAACGATAGGGTGATGCAATTATTGACATTGGGGTGATATTGTTTTAAAATCCTATCGTTGTCTGCAGAAGTGGCGGAATTGGTAGACGCGCACGGTTCAGGTCCGTGTGGGAGCAATCTCTTGAGGGTTCAAGTCCCTTCTTCTGCACGATGGAAAAACAGAACCCCTTGGGCTATGCCCAGGGGGTTCTGTTTTTACGTCGCGCAGAAGCGCTCCGTGAACCCGAGGGTTCATATCTCGGAACACGCATGCGTGTTCCTCGGTCGGTTCGGCGGGAAAAAGGTCCACCGGACCTTTTTCTATTTCCGCCTCACCCCTTCTTCTGCATTTCAAATATCGCCCATATAATGTATAATTATACTATCTGTATGCTTTAGTAAGATCGCGGTTTTTCGGAGGGATAAATGGATACTTATAAGACGGAAAATGTTGTGGCACAGATTTCGGCCAAAATTCATCCTGCGGATAAGAATATACCCGATTGCAGATGTGAGCTTGTGCTTACGGACAGGCATCTGTTTGTTCTGGAGGACAATTTCAACGGCACCTTTGAGGAGCACTATGTCATTGATATCAAGTTCATTGAAGATATCACTGTGAGCACTCCCTTCAAGACTGACAATACTCCAAAGCGCGGGTCAGCAGCCTTTGCAAACAGGGAGGCGACGAAACGTGAACAGTTCCGTGAAGCGGGTTCTGTATTTACTCCGTTTACATCAGGCGGAAGGCTGCACAGTTTTTCGCGGCTCAGGAAGTATCTTGAAGTTATATACAACGATGATAATTACGTGAAGCAGCATCTGTTCTTTGATGAATGGGATAAGCTTCCGAAGGGTTTCATATGCAAGTTTCAAAAATTAAAAAACAATTAAAAAGACCTTTTGATTTTTTCAAAAGAAAGACCGAAAAGCCCCGTGAGTTCATGACCAAGGGACGTGCGGGAGCAATGATAGCAGAGTTTCTGCTTGCGGCACAGTTCTTTATCTGGATCGCAGACGAGTTTACTCTTAAAAAGCTCCATATCATCCTTGTCATCCTGATATCTGCGGTTCTTATTTTCTTATTATCCGAACTGATAAATCTGATCATCAGAATTGCGTTTGGAGGTAAAAGGCGCAGTAAGGGTTACTTCCTGACCGCTCTGTGCATTGTCGGGGCTGACAATTATATCGGAACCCAGGGACAAGCGGCTTCTGCGGTGATTCTTATGACGTTAGCTCTGGTGGTATCGGCCGATATCCTCGGAAGATGTCTTTGGGGGTTCTTCAAAGAGCGCAGGTTCAAACAGGTTTTCGGATATATTGCTTCCCTGCTTGCGGTATCCTATATGATCTTCTACGGAGTGTTCTTCAGAAACGATTTCTGGGGAGAGAGCCGTATCGATTTTTATACCGGAATCCGTAATGCGTCTGACACAGGATCTGCATCAGCTGTTCCGGGATTCGAAAGGTATCTTGAGAACGGTGCGTATAAAGTATGTACATTATCTTACGGACCCGGAGAGGATTCGGATATCGTTACGGAAACCGTTGATTACTCCGGCTTCGATTCCATGGACGAACGAGGGCTGTCAGAGAAGATCACCGGTTTTTTCAGCGATTATGATTTTGCACAGACACCTGTAAAGGGAGAGATATGGTATCCGGAGAACATGACGGAATGCCCCGTTCTCTTTTTCGTGCACGGCAATCACGATTCGGATGTGCCTTCGTATCTCGGGTACGATTATCTTGGTGAATACCTTGCTTCAAACGGATATGTTGTTATCTCTGTCGATGAGAATATCATAAATGAGCTTGGTGAAGGAAATGATAAAAGAGCGATACTTCTCCTTGATAATATGAAAGTGATTCTCGGAGAAAACGATGATCCCGAAAGTGCGATCTATAACCTGATAGATCCCGACAGGATAGTCATCGGCGGTCATTCACGCGGAGGCGAGATGGCTGCCACCGCATATCTGTTCAATGATCTGGAAAGATACCCCGAAGACGGAAATGTAAGGTTTGATTATCATTTCAATATCACATCGATAGTAGCTGTTGCTCCCTGTGTCGACCAGTACAGACCCGTCAGACATTCGGTGGAGATATCCGATGTCAATTACCTTCTGATCCACGGATCCAACGATCAGGATGTAAGCAGCATGATGGGGGAGAAGCAGTATAACAATGTGACATTTACGGACGCGGAGGAGCATCATTTCAAATCATCCGTTTATATACTCGGAGCAAACCACGGCCAGTTCAACAGCCTGTGGGGCCGCTACGATATGGCGGGCGCAACGAACGGATATCTAAGCACTAATCATTTTCTTGATGAAGCCGGTCAAAAGCTTATTGCAAAGGCATATATACGCTCGTTCCTTGATGCGACCATAGGGGAAGATGATACATATTATTCTCTTCTGTGCGATACGGAAGGGTATGAAGAATATCTTCCCGATACCGTGTATATCACCAATTATGTGGATTCGGATTACCACAGCATCTGTTCATTTGACGATACCGTTGATCTGAGGGGAAGTGAAAGTGATGTTACGGTAAATGCCGAAGATACCAATACATGGACCATCACACCATATTCAAGAGGAAACGGCGGCGAAAGCGAAGATTATGTTCTTTCCATGTCGTGGCCTGAAGAAACAGAACCTGTTTGCAAGGTTTATTTTCCTGAAATTGATATCTCCGGCGGATATATGGCCTTTCGTATAGCTGATATGAGAGAAGATACAGCGGATATTCCGGAATACCTTGATTATACGGTCACCTTGACGGATTCTTTGGGTAATACCGTAAGCAGTACCTGCCCCGAGCCTGTTTATCATTCACTGGCTGTCCAGCTCTATAAGCAGGAT
>JAILOC010000193.1 GCA_024691045.1 Lachnospiraceae bacterium
AGCCTCTCCGGTCTGAGGGTTCTTGCCCTTACGAGCTGCTCTCTTGGAGGTCTCGAAGGTTCCGAAGCCTACAAGCTGAACCTTTCCCTTCTTCTTAAGCTCCTTGGATACTGCGCCGGTGAAAGCCTTGAGTGCCTTATCAGCGTCAACCTTGGTAAGTCCTGCTTCCTTTGCGATTGCATCAACTAATTCTGCTCTGTTCATTGATTTTATCCTCTCAATATATTGGGGTTGTTTATTGGAACACTGAAAATATACCACAAAATAGGCTCTAATTCAATAGTTTTTTGGCTCAAAACCGTATCTTGTGCTCGATTTTTACGGTTTTTTTGACATTTTCCTCGAAAATCCGACCGTCCGAGGGTTGTCCGACGGCTGTCCCGTAATGCACGGGAATAGCGACTTTAGGCTCAATTTCATTGATAAATTCGGCCGCTTTCTTCGCATCCATCGTATATGTACCGCCTATCGGAACCAGTGCAATGTCGCATTTAACGGCCTTTGCTTCCTTAGTGGCATCCGTGTCTCCTGCGATATATATACGCTTTCCGTCTGCCTTTAGGATATATCCGACCCATTCGCAGGATCTGGGATGGAACGGCTTCAATATATTGTATGCGGCGACCGTTTCGAACTGAAGTCCGTCGACCTCATAAGACTCATTCGGTTTTACGGTAACGACCTTCGCAAATTTATCCGCGATCTTCCTTGTCTTTCCTTCCATCTTCTCGGGGACGACAAGGATTGTGTGGTTTCCTATAACCTTATCGATATCTTCAGGCGAATAGTGATCGTAGTGATCATGTGTTATAAGAATGTAATCCGCGTCATTCGGACTTATCTTCATTTGGAACGGATCGATGTATATGTTCTTTTCTCCATCCCTTACACGTATGCTGTTCTGTCCGAACGCATCAATATTCTCTGTCATATCATTTCCCATCTTCAGCTTTTTTCAGAGCACGTTTTTCGTTCACGGCAAAGCTGATTCCCAGGATCACCCCGGGTGCATTATTTGTGATATAAACGATAAGTTTGCTGATCACAATATAATTTGAGCCGTAAGTCAGGGTATCAAAGAATCCGAGGCTGCTGACGACGCTCGCAAAACCCTTCAGATAAGAATACATATAGATAAACGCAATAAGACCAGCGATCACCAGAGATATATCGGGAACGTAGCATTTGTGTCTGTAACCAAACACTTTCGCTATGACAAATACCGCAATATATGGAAGCACCGCATCAAGTGCGCACAGCACTCCGCCCAGAATAAAATAGGGCGAAGAGAATGTATCCATTTTGATGAATAACACGGAATAATCCAGAACAAAGCTTACGATCATGAACGCAGCCGCTAACGCTGCCGCGGTAACCAATTGTTTTTTTGATATTTCTTTTTCCCTGAATTTCCAGAGAAGAATAAGCGTGGCATAAACAAAAAGTACTCTAACGATAAATGATATCATATCCGTCACCTGTTACTTGCGGGCCGAACCTTTCCATCTTTATTTCCGATATTTTGCGAGTATAAAGGTATACGCAACCGCCAATCCTATGGTAATAAACATAGTGCCAAGTATGGGAATGATAAATCCGGCTGAATTCTGTTTCAAAAAAAGCAGCGGAACTCCGGCCAGTTCGATCAGGATCGCGTATACAAACCACAATGTACCCACCGAATGATTATATTTTACCACATCATTCACTTCAGGTGACTTCACACCCGCAAAAAAACCCACGGTTTTCTTTGATCTCCATGAGATAATGCCTATCGATAGAAGCACAAGTGCACACACTGTCCAAATAATAAAACCTATCATCATGATACTCACCTCATTTTTCTGATGCTTCTACAGTTCCTATTCACCTAAATCAATCTAATCCCCTTTATCATAAGGGATAAGTATTGAGAATGAAAAATCCATATCGTCATAAGTAATCGAACAGGTTCCTCCGTATTTAGCCACCGACTCTTTGATGTTCCTGATTCCGAAGCCGTGACCGCCTTCATCTTCTTTTGTTGAAACAAAAGCTCCACAGTCCTTCTTTATCACTCCGTTATATGAATTCTTCACAGATATGACTATATCGTTATCCTCTTTGACCACCTTCATTTTGATGATCTTCTTCTCAGTCTTTTCGCAGGCTTCGATCGCATTATTCAGAAGATTGGACAAAATGACAACAATGTCATCATCTTCCATCGGAAGATCCTTGAGCTCCGTCAGGACCAGAACACAGAGGATTCCCTTCTCTTCCATCTCCTTGTATTTTGTATTGATGATCGCATCCACAAGCGCATTGTTGGTACGTATGCAGCTTCTCTCACCGCTCAGCTTTCCGCTTATGTTATCGATATACTTTTCAAGCTCGTCATACTGCTTCTTTTTAAGGAGACCTTCCATACACATGACCTGATTTTTGTATTCATGTGCTTTCTTCCTTTGTTTCTCATAATTGGTATAAAGAGCCTTGTAAAGCTCTGTCTGGTTTCTCACCTTAATCCTGTACATATTGTCTTCCCTGATCCTCCGCTCCCTCTTCAGGATATCTATGACCAGATAAAAGACAATGATGTTGATTGCAACAAGTCCGAAGGCGATGATGAAATCCAGGTTTCCGACCTGGATATTCTCAGCACCTGAAGTCCAGGCCATTGCACACAGAACAAGTATTGTAAAAAGAGGAAAAGCTATGAACCTGAACCACTCAGCTCCCTTCAGCACGTCCCCGGCATCACCTTTTGCAATCTTGCTCTTAAGGAACAGCACGGTCAGGAACAGTGTCAGCTTTCCGAGTGCCGCGGACAGATCCCCGCTAAACTCATATCCGGAAACGGATATGCTGTATTTTTCATTCATAAAGACATAGTAAAGATAGAACGCATAATCAACAGCGAGCAGAAGGCTCTGGAACAAGAGCGCGACACAGAATGATTTCCACAGTTTTATCTCGGCGTACATGAACATGACCAGACCCGTGACCAGAATGATCAGGATCTGCTTCATAAGCATCTTTTCGCCGACGAAATACACCAGAACAAAATTCAGGCATGAAAGAAGTATGATGAACAGATAATCATTAAGCCTGTCCTCATTTCTCTTTTTTGCGAACGCTTCGTAAAAGAGCTTGCAGCAGACAGTCTCCATGATTATGACAGATATACTTTCCAAATATCCCAGCACTGTGTCAGATTGCTCCTTTGTATTCCGCGATCAGTTTCTGTACATCGTTGTATCTGGCTCTCGGTATGCTCAGACGAATTCCGTTATCGAGAATAAGATAATATCTCGAGATGCTGTTTACATGCTGTATATTGACAAGATAGCTCTGATGGATACGGATAAAGCCCTTGCCTTCCAATTCCTTCTCCATTTCATCCAGAGTTTTATAAACGGTATATTGTTTCAGGGAATCTTCCATAATATGGAAGATAAGTCTGTGGAGATTGCTTTCGACAAATAAGATGCGCTCGAGTGAAACTGTCTTCCTGCCCTCGGAAAATTCGAATTCCTTCTGCTCAACTTCATAAGCCATCCTGTCCCTGATGGAATCCAGACACTCCCCGATACTTCCTTCGAGCATATTGTTGTTTTTGAGAATGTACCTGAAGGCATCTACCTTATACCCTTCAATGGTGTAATCGATATATGCCGTAACGAATACTATAAAAATGTCCTTGCTCTTTTCACGGATCTTACGGGCGGCATCGATACCATCCATTTGATCCATATTAATATCCAGAAATACGATATCGTATTTCTGCATTTCAATGCCCAGATCCGTGAGTTCTTCGCCCGACGCGAAATCATCAATGGAACACACGATCCCTTCGGCGCTCAGATATTTCTCCAGGATGCCTCTTATCTCATTCCTGAAGTACTTTTCGTCGTCGCAGATTGCAATGTTCAGCATAAAGCTGGATGCCTTTCGTGAAAGCACAACGATAACATCCCCCCATGCCTTATTATATACAATCTCCCCTCATATACAACAAAATGCCGCTCTTATGATTCTTAGGGGGGGTAAGAAATCGAGCGGCATTTATCTGATACACTGATCGTTATATTTGTATGCGATTTAAGTTTTTTCCGCAAGACATATTGCAGAAAATGACAATATTTTGCAGAAAATGACAATTACAGTATTATCTCTTCCATTACAGAGGGAAGAATGCACTTAGGTCCGGAGGGGTATTTGACAGCCATGTAGTCCGCAAACTTCCGCGGGTCCTCACTGTTGTCCGCGAACATATCCCAGTGACCCGGAATAACGAATGAAGATCCGGTCTCACCCGCAAGGTCAGCCGCTTCCTGATATGTCATGTTTCCAATGCAGTTCTCACTGTATCTCTTCGCATCACGACCATTGATAGGGATGAGCTGCAGGTCGATATTACCGAACGATCTTATCTTAGGCAGCATTCCTTCATATCTTACGGTGTCACCCGCATGATGGATCCTTACTCCGTTACCCTCGATGATATATTGCAGGTACGGATAAAGTCCGTTTTCATCCCTATCGAGGAATTCATGTGATGCGGCTATGGCATATATGGTTATATCTCCGATCTGCACCGACTCTCCTTCATTCAGCCCCACGGCATTTGAGGGATCCATCCCGTCCGCAAGCACGGTCTGCATATGTTTGCGGGGAAATATGAATTTCGCATCCGGATTCGTACGTGCCCAGATCTTCCAGGATTCGTGATCGATATGATCAAGATGATCGTGTGTTCCGAGAAACGCATCAATTCCGGTCAGTTCACCGGCAGGTATAGGCGGAGCAACCTGCCTCGCCTCAAGCGGGCTCGCATAATAATCGATACAGATCTTCGTGTTTCCGATCTGCACCATAAGTCCCATCTGACCGAGCCACCAAAGATGTGTCCTGTTTTCTTCACTCAGCTTTATCGCCATATCTGTCCTCTATGTAATCGGCAAGATATTCGGGACACAATGCCTTGATGTGTACTCCGTCTTCTTCGTAGCTTTCGGATTCAACCTCAGCTTCCTCGTGGAAACGGTTTATTATTTGACCGTCAGAAAAAGGAATGATCTTCTCAACGATCCTGTTTCCCATTCGGAAGATACTCTGAAGTTCATCAAGCAGGTCATCAATGCCGTATCCCGTCTTGGCAGAGATGTAGAATTTATCGCTTCCCGGTGTATTAGTGATATTCATATCCGCATCACGCAGATCGGATTTGTTATACACATATATCCTGGGAATTCCGAGCACATCCATATCCCTCAGGATATCTTCCGTGACCTTCTTGTGATCGTCATGATGAGGATCCGAGGAGTCCATTACGATAAGGAGCACATCCGCATACTTAAGTTCGGAGAGTGTGGAACGGAATGCCTTGATAAGATCGTGCGGAATATTCTCGATAAATCCAACGGTGTCCGAGAGCAGGAACGGTTTTCTTCCCGGCAGATCGATCTTTCGTATCGAGGTATCGAGAGTCGCAAAGAGCATATTCTTCTCGAAAACCTTCTTGCCTGCCGTCTTATCGGGAGTGGGATCGCCGAGTTCCACAAGATAGTTCATCAGTGAAGACTTGCCTGCATTCGTATATCCCACAAGTGCAACGTGGGGATAGCCTCCGCGGTTTCTTCCCTCTCTCTGGACATCCCGCGTCCTTTCCATCACGGTCAATTCTCGTTTGAGTTCGCTGATGCGTCTTGAGATCTGACGTCTGTCGAGCTCTATCTGCGTCTCACCGACACCCTTGTTCGCACGGCTTCCTCCGCCGCCTCCCTGTCTTCCCAGATGCTGCCACATTCCTGTCAGACGCGGCATCATATACTGAAGATAAGCGGTCTCGACCTGAAGTCTCGCCTCACCTGTCCTTGCTCTCCTTGAGAAGATCTCAAGGATCAGATTGGTCCTGTCCCATACGGGCACATCGATGATCTTCTGAAGATTCTTCATCTGGGCGGGAGAAAGATTTCCGAGACATACGACGAATTCGGCATTATTAGCCTTTACGTGCATCTTGAGTTCTTCGGCTTTTCCGGAGCCTATCCAGGTTGCATTATCGGGATTGGGAAGTGACTGTGTCAGTTCATATGCCACATCCAGATCACACGCTTCGCAAAGACTTACAAGTTCCTTCATGGAATAGTCAAACTCTTCATCGCTTTCGTTAGTGCGAAGTCCCATCACAACCACGGTTGTCAGTTCATTATTTTCTTTTTCATATTCATGTGTCATATAGACATTATCGCCTTAATGGGTGAAAAAGTACATACTACTCAAGGTATAAAAAATGATGTGTCTTCTCCGAGCCGGTATGCAAAAAGTACAGCCTGTCACAGAGTTCGGTTCCGATCCGTAAAAAAGTACAGCCCGCCCACAGGACAGACTGTACCTTAATAATTTCAGAAAAGTATCTTCTTCAGATAATCCATGTATCTGAAGTATTCTTCATCCTTGCTGAGATGCTCCAGAATAACAGGCATGTCCGGATCGATCTCACTCATTTTAGCCACATAGTACTTAAGAGGAAATTCTCCTTCGCCCGGTGCGCACTCTTCGAGTCTGAGCGTATATCTGCCGTCAAGATGCACATCCTTGATATGGCAGCTTCTTATATACTTTCCGAGAAGCCCCGCACATTCATCTACAAATTCTTCGGGATGGAAATATCTGTCCGCGGAATTGGTCATATTTATTATGTCCATATGAACAGCAAATCTGTCCCTGTCCACATCCTCAAGAAGCCTTATATACTCCTTCGGTCCGGTCGGGATCATCCAGGGCATCGGCTCAAGTGTGAAATAAGTATTCTTCACATCCGCCCTGTCTATCACCTCACGCACCATCGATACAGTCTTTTTCCAAGCTTCTTCCGAATAATTCTCCCTGTATCCGCCATCCCATACGGGACCCATGGAGCCTGCGACATTGACGGCACATCTTGCTCCGACAAAGTCTGCAAGACGGAGCTGCTCTACGCTGTAGTCCATATTTGCTTTACGCTCATCCGGATCGAATGAAAGAGCATTTCTCCATATCCCGACTTCCGCGATCACAAGTCCCGCTTTTTCCGCAGCTTCCTTGTACGCGATGATCTTCGATTCCGGTTCATTACTCTGAACAGGAAATACCACGGCACCGCAGCCGAGGTTTACCTGTGTTTCAGCCCACTGCTCCGGTGATCCGTATGCCAGGGGGGATGATGTTCCGAGTCTCATTTGCTTCCCTCCTTTTATCAGATACGGTTTCCGGTGAAATGAAGAACGGAAGGGTCTATGCTCTTTACATCTTTCGAGCCGGTAAAGCTCATGACATACCTGAGCTCGTTATTCGTCTTGGTAATGAAGTTCTTAACGCCGCTGACGCCGTCCTTTTCCAGTGCGGGCATCATCGATCTTCCGACAGCGGCGGCATCGGCTCCGAGAGCAAGAGCCTTGAAAGCATCGGCGCCGCTTGCTATTCCGCAATCGACAATTATCTTAACATCCTTCCCCTTTAATGCTTCCTTTATCTTCGGAAGTATCATCATGGGAGGAACCGCATACGGAAGGCGTCCGTGATGGTGACTTACGATGATCGCCTTTGCTCCGATATCTGCGCACTTGACCGCATCGGATACGCTGAGAACTCCCTTTACGACAAAAGGAAGCTTTGTAAGTTCAACATAGGATCTGAGCATATCGGCAGTCTGTTCCGCCATCAGCTCGCCCACACAGACATCAAGTCCGTTCTCACCGAAGATATGGTCAATGTCCATACCTATGCCGAAAGCACCGACGCTTTCCGCAAACTGCATCTGGTCCTTTACCTTGGCATTGTCGGCATAGGGCTTTACTATCCTGACTGTCTTAGCGCCGGTATCTGCGATCTTCTTAAACAGATTGTTTTCCATCATGCCGCAGAAATTAAGAATATTTAATTCCTTCGCCGCTACGGAGTATTCCTCAAGTCCGGTCATATACCTTCCGTTATACTGTCCCAGATGGGAAAACGCGGGAGTCATTATCGGAGAATCAAATCTTTCTCCGAAGAATTCTATCGACGTATCCGCGACGACCGAATCAATGAGACGCTCTTCGATCAGGATCGAATCCATATATTT
>JAILOC010000064.1 GCA_024691045.1 Lachnospiraceae bacterium
AGCTGAAGGAGTGAGCATGAATACTCTGTCGGAATTAGCTTCTGCGGAAACAGCGATACAGGGAGTGGTGGTAACGGTACCTG
Source organism: Lachnospiraceae bacterium (assembly GCA_024691045.1). The sequence continues at coordinate 84 of JAILOC010000064.1, forward strand.
CGATAGCCTGTACGCCCCAGTCCTGAAGCTGGTGATAAGCATTTACGGACTTCTCTGCGTCATGCTCATCGTCCTGAGCCTGAAGCTCGATGGTAAATCCGGTTTCCTCTGCGTTGATCTCGTCAACGGCGATCTTTGCTCCGTTAGCTACGGCATTTCCGTAGATTGCAGCACCGCCGGTAAGGGGTCCGATGACTCCGAGCTTAAGAGTTCCGGTAAGAGCTCCGTTTCCCGATGCGCCGCTTCCGGTATTACCAGATCCGGTATTGCCGGTCTGGCCGCAAGCAGTCATGGAAAGAACCATTGCTCCGACCATCATAAGTGAAAGCAGTTTCTTTTTCATAATAATTCCTCCTGTTACATCATATATAACAAAACAGCCCAAAGGTTAGTATGACCCCCTTTGGCCTTGAAAGCATTTTAATTGGAAAGAACGCAAACTGTCAATGGGAAATTATACAAATATTCCTGTATACAATGCTCGAAATACAGTCATTTTGCTCTAAAATAGGCGTTTTTTTGTGTTTTTTCCGCGATCAGACCTTCTCAATGAAGAGAACTCCGAGTGTTCCGGGGCCACAGTGGGATGATATGACACCTCCCGCACGGGTTTCGAGGATCTCTTTGAAGATACCCAGAGATTCGAGATATTTCCTTGTCTCATCAACGATCGCCCTGTCCTTCTCCTGAAGGGTATGGGTGATGAATACCCTGTCGGGATCCGCGTTTTTGAGAGTCTCTTCAAGATCATGGGTATATTTTCCGATCGCGCCGGCAAGGTTTCCCCTGTACTTTTTTTCGGCTCCCATTGCTCCGTCCCTGACCACTATCTCGGGATGAAGCTTTAAGGTTCCGGCAAGAAGTGCCGCCGCTGATGAACATCTTCCGCCTCTTGCAAGGTAGACGAGCGTATCGATCACAAAGCTTGCCCTGACATAGGGGATGAGCTCATTTATTTTCTTAACTATCTCTTCCGGGGCTGCGCCTGCTGCCGCCATTTCCGCCGCCTTTATGACAAGAAGGCCAATGCCTGTGGATAGATTGGCCGAATCGATCACATACATATGGCCGTTTCCGTTATCTTCCGAATAGATCTGTGCGAGATTGTAGGTCGAGCTCATTCCGGATGCTATGGTGAAAAGAATGACATCATCACCCGCCTCAAGTACAGGCCTTACCGCTTTGTCGAGTCTTTCCGCCGTGACCGCCGCGGTCTTCGGAGTCGTCTTATTTTCCTCGGCCCATCTGAAGATCTCTTCCTGCCCCATTTCCTCGCCGTCGTAATAGCTCTTTTCGCCCATTACGATGCAGAGCGGGATGATGGTCACCGAATATCTGTCGGTCAGCTCCTTTCCAAGATCACATGTAGAATCCGAAAAAATCCTTACTGCCATTTCGCCCTCCGTTTATCTGTTCTTTATAAAAAGTCTGTAATACGTTGTATCGATCACTTCATCCGCACCGAACTCACCTGATGCATATTCATACAGCCAGGAAATCGATTCGGGGTATTCGACCTGTCCGTTATAACATCCGATCGCGATTATGTCGGGACTCTTTTCGGGATATACCTCCCAGTAGATGCCGAATCTTTCGCCGTAATCCTCGGTCATGATGGTACTTCCGTTTCCGATCCCCGCTTTCGTATACAGATAAGTTACGGCATCACCCGTGATCATGACATAATCCGCCCTGTCAAGCAGCGCGGGAAGCTCTTCGTAATCTATGCGTGCCTTGTTGGCGTATATCCTTTCCATTACCAGCCACTTCTGAGGTCCTGCGGGAACTCTCGCATCGGCGTCGGTAATATTAAGAAGCCTGTTTTTCGGGTTTCCGAGCTGGACTATATTGACGAGAACTATCATAAGAACCGCAATGAAAGTAACGATCCTTTCTTTCCTGCCGGATATATCGGCGGTCAGCGCAATCAGCGCGATCAGCGTTACGGACATGTATTTAGCCGACGAAAAAACGCTCTGGTCGCAGGCGATAAGTACCGTGCCAAGCACGAACAGTCCGCCCGTACCGAAAAGAAAACATATATTACCGCTTTCCTCTTTTCTAAGAGAGGATCTGTATATAAGGAAATATATGAATGCAATGACGATCGCAAACAGTATTCCGCCGAAGGTATACTCAACCGAATAATAATCCGTCCTGAACATATAATGGATGAACTTCCACAGGAAGATATACAGAAGTGAAAAGGGAACGGTCAGCTTTTTGTTTTTAAATGCAAGAGCGGTGAGATATGAAAGAACGCCAAAACCGATGACAAACAGTGCAGTGATGCCGAAGTCCCCGGCATACCTTACGATCTTGGAAGCCCCTTCGGCATGGGTCGAATCGACTTCGATCATGTAGCCTATAGTGGTCATCAGCCCGGAAAAAGGTATCACGCTGAGGATGTATGCCATATAGACAAGTGCCGCGATGACGCATATCGAAAGCACGATCAGGAAATTCTTCCTTCTTTCCTTTCCCTTCAGAAAGATGCATGCAAACGCAAATACCGCAAAAAGCAGGGCCTGCGGATACGAGACCACGCACAGCGAAAGGATAATACCGGTAAGTACCGGGAAAAGAATTCTTTCCTTTTTCGGACTGTTTTCATCAAGCGACCACAGACGGTCGATAAGGATCAGAACAAGGGTCGATGTCCAGAGAAGTATGTTGGAAAATTCGGGTGTGCACAGCTGCTTGGGAGAAAGATTCGCATACACGATCGCACAAAAGAAGGATACGTCCTCCGTGAAGTGTCTTTTCAGACAGCGGTAGACGGCATACGAAACAAGAAGATGAACGAGCATTCCGCATGCGCGCACGAAGACCACTTCTCCCTCAACGGTTCCTGTCAGAGTCCGGAAAATCCACAGGAAGAATTCAACGGCATACCCGGAGGTCTGGTGCAGTTCCCAGAGATCCCTGAAAAGCTTATCACCGCCCAGCAGCCTGTTTCCGATCGCAAATGCGTAGCCTTCATCAATGATCCAGCCGCAGCAGATCATCTTGACGGATGCCGCAAATGTGAATATAAGAAGCAGTATCTTCAGCGGATCATTTATTTTTTTCTTCGGATTCTTTGTCTTTGGGTTATTTATCATCGGATTTCATGTCTTCAGAAGTTTTATCGTTTCCCCACGCAAAAACCGGAGTAAGGAAAACGGGGATCAGCAGGAAGAACGGATACATATACCTGAAAGCGGCAACGGGACCGAGCAGATAAGTTCCCCACAGGAAAAACGCAAGGAACACTCCTGCCTTATAGCCCGCATTCCCGGACTTGACCGCAATATATAAGCCGAGAATGATCACATAAAAGGGAATCGAGAGTGAAAAAGGAAGACCTGCAAGTGTCCCGCTCCGTTCGATCTCTTCGAATACCATATCATAGAACCCGCGTACTTCGGGGAGCACGGGAGCCGGGGTGATCATATAAACGGGAACGGACACATTTTCCGTCTCTATATAATCCCTTGCGGAATACCTGTCGGTCACTCCTGCACCCGGATACCAGAGCTGTACGTTCTGTGTCAGGAATGCATCGATAAAGTCACCGGGATACTCCCTTCCGAGATACATATACAGATCCCAGAATGCGGAATTATCCGAATCATATAGTTCATCATTGAAGGTATATTTGACGGAATCCGCAAGTCTCGGATTGTATCTTCCGGGCTCCATATAGCTTTCGATAAGAAATCTCTCCGATATAGACAGCTGATAATATCTCTTTACCGAAACTGCGGATATCTGGTTTATGGGTACGCTGAGCATCTCGTGTGATTCACTCTTCTCAACGCCTAATGCAGGATACACGATCTTAATGACCGTGGCCGCAATGATCACTCCGCCCAAAACGGCGAGGGCCGCCTTCTTCATTCCGTTCTTTTTTCTCATGAAAAAGAGAACTATCACAAGTGCCGCCGCAGCGGGAAGGAAATTGTTCCTGAGAAGGCATCCGAGGATCGTAAGAAATGCGATGCCGCAGATGTTTAAGTTCTCTTTTTTCGAGACCTTCTTTCTGATCTCTTCATCTTCGGAATCCGTGATATAGCTTCCCGCCTTGCCCAGGCGCAGGATCATTCTTACGACCACGCAGGAAAAGAGAACGTCCTTGGTCATCTCCACGGAAAAGACGGAGAATGCGGGATAAAGCGCATAAAAGAGCATAGTCAGGACCGGTACGGGCCACTTGCATCCCGCCCTCACCTCGGAATCCGTCACATATCCGCATACCCCGGCAAGTATCAGTATCTGTACTATACAATAAATAAGCAGTCCGTACGGATGAGGAACTCCGAACCACTCAAGTGCGATAAAGAAATTCCATATGAGTGTATGAAGAACCGGATGATGATTGGAAAGAGGCATAAGGCCGAAAGCCTGTAGAGTCTGCCACTCCGAATCATACCCGAGGATTCCGGGAAAATACGATAAAAGCGCAACCGTTCCTGATGCGATAACAAGAAGCGAAGTAATAAGAGGGAAGACCTTGACCTGCTTTTCGTCTGCGACTGCCTTTTCAGCGGATGAAAGAGACTTTTTCACTCCGGCACCGACCAGCGCAAAGACAAAGATCAGCGGAATAAATACGAACAAGAACAGGGCTCCGTATTCCAGGGGCTTGTAATATATATCAATAAGAGTGTTGTAATTGTATACGCTTCTTCCGCAGGCCGTAAATGCCGCACACAGAGCTGCGAACAGGATCTCTGCCCACGGAAATCTTCTTTTTTTCCTGACTGTCTCTTCCAAAATACTGACTCCGGTTTTCTTTTTTCGGGCTTCAGGCCGGTCCGTACTTAAACCCCGTTTCCAAGATCAAGATCCGTCACTCCGGCAAGGTGCTCATCTTCGCCTTTACCTTCATATCTGAGGACCATGTTTATCCTGTCACGTCCTTCAAGAAGTGCCTTAAGGAAATAGCTGTCACCCTCCCACATCGGAAGGTTATCGACATCCTCCCGTACGATCCACTTAAGCTCTCCTTCATCGCAGTCGGACCTGAGCTCACCTTTGAAGCCCGTTGCGGAATACAGGTACATATCCTCATCTTCCCACATCTCCGAAACAAACCTGATCACTCCGTGAAAATGATACTCCGTAAGGGTAAGGCCGGTCTCTTCATATACCTCACGCTTAACACATTGCTCGGGTGTCTCATCGGGCTCGGTCTTTCCGCCGATGCCGATCCACTTGCCGGCATTGGGATCGTTCTTTTTTTTATTCCTGTATAAAAAGAGAACCTTGTTTTCCTTTTGTATATAGCAGAGCGTGGATATTCTCATTGGTGATTACTTCTTTGCAAGCTCCTCGGCACGCTTCAGTGCTTCGTCTATGTGGGGACGGAAATTCTCTTCCCCGATCATCTTATCGAATCCGCCCTTCTTAAAGACGGTCATGGGCTGTTCGTTGACATGCGAAAGAACAATGGTGATGTTCCTCTTTTTGGAATCCTCATAGAGCTGCTCGAGGTTGTGCATGGCAGTGGCATCGATCGCATGTACGCTTCTCATTCTGATGACAAGGACCTTGGTATCTTCCTTAAAAGAAATGTTCAGGATCTTGCCGGCAGCCGCGAAGAACATGGGGCCGGAAAATTCGTAGACAACCGTGTGCTCCGGGATGACCCTGAGCGTGATGCTGTCGGGATCGTTCTCGTCATCGATCTCCTTCCAGCCTTCAACTGAAGTA
>JAILOC010000079.1 GCA_024691045.1 Lachnospiraceae bacterium
ATGCTTATCCCAGCACGCTCAGATCATATTACGTGTATCTGATAGATATAACCGAGGATATGATAGCAGCTGCAAAGGCTAATGAGGTATCGGCCGGCACGGAAGGCGTATCGCTTTGCAGGATCAATAAGGATATGGAGATCACGTCGAACGATCCGATGCTTCTTTCCTTTAACGGAACGGATTATTTCTCTTCCTCGTACAATTCGGATATGCTCAGGCTTTATAAGGAGCTCGGAATACTGCAGTATCATTACAAGGCCTGCGATAAGGGCAGTACGATCGTGACCGATATGATCCTCGGTGTCGACTATGAGCTGTATTACAATAAGCCCGAATACGGATATGATTTTGTGGCATCAAACGGTTTTACGAGTCTTTATCATAATCCTTACTCGCTTGGTATCGGATATATGGCCTGCCCCGATACATGCGAATTCGGCCGTGATCCGTTTGCAAACCAGAATATGTATATTTCATCCGTGCTCGGAGATTCGGTAAGCGTTTATGAACCTGCGGATTATACGGAAAATGAGAGAGTTATAGACGGTGTTAAGGTTACGGACTCCGCAGGGGATTACGTGATCACGCCGATGCCCATGAAGACCATTGTCTTCACGCCTCCCGCAGGGCAGAATGTATATCTTAATTTCGAGCTTTTGAGCGAATCGGAACTTGATTATGATTCGAAGACAAGCTCTGAAACAATAAGGGTATATATGGATGAACCGGGATGGGGCGGAGAGTTTAACGGTTATCAGAGAGCTTCTAACATGTACCTCGGAAACCATTATACCGACAGAGATTTTGTGCTTGAGATATATGATTCGGGAGAAGACAGGACGGCTTATCTTTACAAGCTCGATATGGATAAGCTGAAGGAAAGCTACGAAGCCATAAATGAGTGCAGATTTATCGCAGATCAGGTGTCAGGAGGCATTATTTCAGGTCGTGTAAATGTAAAGTACGAAGACAGGAATGTGCTGGTCATGACGGTTCCGTATTCGGATTGCTTTGCAGCGACCGTGGACGGAGTGAGAGTTCAGACGGAAAAGTATGCGGGAGCGCTGCTTTCGATACCGGATCTGGAGTCCGGAGAGCACGAGATAGTACTGGAATATAAGCCTTAAAGGAAAAGTCAGGAGACGTTATCTCCTGACTTTTATTTATAGGTTATGTATATTTCTTTGCCGGTTTCGAGCTGGTAGCAGCCGAGACGGCTGGATTTGGAATTTAGTGCCATTCCGCAGTCGACATCGATGACCTTGATACCGCCGCGTCTTTTGATCTTGCAGATCTGTCCGCGTCCCTTTTCATCCATACAGCCGAGGCGCTGTGTAAATACGTGGCCTACAATATAAGTGTCCTCGGGATAAGCGAACCAGTCATATTCGAGCATATCTATGGGTGGTCTGTCATCAAGCAGTGAATCCCATACGACCGATTCCGCATCGATAAGAGCATCCTTGTAAAGAAGCTCATTTCCGAATTTATATCCAACGGAATAGGAGTGTGAGATGTGATAATCGGTATCACCGATATGGACTCTTTTGATGAGTTTCAGGCTCTTGAGATACTGGATTATCCTGTCCTGTTCCTTGCGCTCGAGCTTCACGAACTGGTTGTAGGTCGTCTTTCCGCCGTTTGCGGGGTGGAACCAGAGGTCTACGGGAGTGAAGGCTTCTCCGATATCGGATTTCTTCGTTAAGCCGTATTTTTCGTTTTTTCTCATGAAATCGATGGCATCTATCATCATAAGTTCATGATTTCCCAGGAACATTTCCATATTCTTCCTGCTCATCACATCCTGTATGATCTTGATGCCGTCACGGCCCCTGTCTATAACATCACCTACAACATACATAAAATCATCCTCGGAGAATTTAAGCTTCTCGAGGAGCTTTTTGTATGTGCTGAAATGACCGTGTAAATCACTTATAGCATAGGTACTCATATGCTTTTAAGTTGTCCCTCTTTAAGAAATTCTTTTGATAGAATCGCTGCTTACACAGATAACGGGTCTGATGCCGCATCGTTTATTGAGCATCCAGTTCTGCGGACCGTCACGTCCGATGAGCTGTCCGTAAGCATCCTCACTTGCGATGCAGGATTTATCGCCGGAGAATTCGCCCCTTGAACGGAGACCGAAGCACGGTACGAAATCGGGGTCTCTGGGAAGGGCGGCGGTGTATTGAGATACTGGTGCCTTGCAGTAGACATTGTCCGTATTCTTCTTCGAACGGTCGATCTGATCCTTGGATCTGTCAAAACCGTAATAAAGCTCATTCAGCGAAGGAATGTATACCTTATCATTGGTATATCTGTCGTCCAGGGCAGAAGTGGGAGTGGAGATCTTGGTATAGTGAAGCTTGATCTTCTCCTGAGCTGAGAATGCCATATTGATAAATACGGAATTCAGCCATGCCCTTAATTTGGAAGTGCCCCAATAGATCTCACTCTTGATCTTGACTATATCCTTGTCGGACATACGTAAATATGAAGTGCCGTTAAAAGGAAGATAATCAAGGATGTATTCGCTTATGAGAGTGGTACGGCCCTTTGAATCGTTGGCGACTCTCCAGGGGATGGCATTGTACTTGAAGTACTTGTATCCGTCCTTGACCCTCGAATGCTTGAGATTGAACTTGCTTAAGAAGCCGGATGAATCGCGGCTCTTGGAATCCCTGTACATGGGAAGGCGGTAGTAGCGCTCTTCATTGACAACAGCAGTGTTGTTCTCATCATATTCGGCGCATTCGATGTCACTCGTGATCTTCTCGGGAGGAAGCTCATTCATGGGATATGAACCGAACCAAACCCTTCCGTCGTGGTCCATGACAATGACTCTGCGCTCGGCAACGGCTTCCTGTGCGTGTGACTGTTTGGCCTGACGCTTGAAACCGTAGATATCGAAATAGAGCTCATCGATCGACTGCTGGCGTTCTTCGGGTCTCATGGAAAGTCCCTTCATGATCGCTTCACCGATACCGGGATCGAGATCGATATTGTAGCTGTTGATCGGAGTGATAAGGTCATTTTCCTCACGCTCTATAGCAGACTGGGGAATGTCACCTGTCACAAGATAGTAGAGCGTTGAGCAGATTCCGTAGATATCGGTCCAGGGACCCTGCTCGGAGATACGTGAGAACATCTGCTCCGGAGGAGCAAATCCCCATTTTCCGAGGAATTCCTGCTTTGCCTTGGCTCCGGCTTTTCTGGAACCGCCGAAATCGATAAGCTTAACGGAACCGTCCTTATCGATCATGATATTGTCGGGAGATACGTCACGGTGAATAAGACCTGACTGATGGAGGTCTCCGAGAATGTCGATAACGGGCTCTATAAGATTAAGAGCCTTGTCGGATGAAAGCCATCCGCCGTGTGCGTCTACGAATTTAAACAGGTTTCCGTTCTCGAGGTATTCCATAACAATATAACCTGTATTATTCTCATAAAACAGGTCTTTGATGGAAACAACACCGGGATTTTTGGAATATTCGGCAAGGATTCTTGCTTCCCTGAGGTAAGCCTGGGTTTCTTCATCATAGCTGTCGGAATTGACCTCATCCAAAACAATGAGTGTATGTCCGTCTTCAGCTCTGTCTACCAGGTCTTCGGGAAAGAACTCCTTGATGGCGACACGGTATTCGAGAAGGAGATCAAATCCTATATATGTGATACCGTATCCGCCTTTACCAAGGATATTACCGATAAGTATTTTGTTGTTGAGTATGGTGCCGGGGGTCAGTGCCTTGGCCCAGGTCTTTTCTCCGATCTTCTCGTGACCGCAGAAAGGGCATATATCGGGTTGGTCGCTGATCTTCATGCACCTTAAGCAGAGTTTGCCTATGTCGTATTTGTTCATGGCTTATCGCATGTTAAATAAAACAAACTGAGTTTAAAGTTATTACAGGTCAAGGAGCTTGGACTTGAAGTCAGCAAATTCGCCGTCGGAGATAATGCCGGCATCGTGAATCTTGGTAAGGAGCTCGATCTTCTTCTTGAACAGATCCATATCTCCGTTAACGGGAGAGGTGATATCCGCAACGATCTGTGCCTTAGCTGCATCGTATTCATCCTGAGTCTCAAGACCGCCGTCAACTGCTACACGGTGGAGAGCCATTCTGTTAACTTCATCGGAATTAGCGGAGATGGAAGCGATAATCTCTGCCTTCTTGCCGGTAAGTTCGCTCTCTGAAAGCCACTCACACTCTTTGAGGAGCATGAGCTTCTTGATCTTGGACTTAAGGGTATCAGCATTTCCTGCATCGATCGCATCGAGATCGGAGATGAGTCTGGTACGCTTTGCTTCGAAATCATCTGAGGTGATAACACCTGCCTCGACCATTGCGGGCCATCTGCCGAGCTTAGCCTTAAGAGCGTCGCGATCGTCTGTCGACTTGGGATTGAGAGCAAGCTTAAGTCTGTTGATCTCATTATTGTAATCGGTCTCGGAAATGATCTCGGCATCCTTGAGCATAGCCTGCTTCTTGAGGTTGAGGATGAACTTGTCGTTATTGTCGGAATCGTCGTATCCGGTTCCGTCAATAAGTGCGTCGGTGAGCTTGTCGCACTCAGATTCGGAGATCAGACCGCTCATTCTGATAACGGGGATCATCTTGAGATTCTCTTTGAAATCGTCGAGATCTGCTACACCGGAATCAAAGCAGGGATCCACAATATTGCGAACCTGCTTGTTGTAATCTTCGTCTGTAAGAAGGCCGCTTGCCTTGGAAATGATGACCTTCTGGATCCTCTCGTAGAACTTGTCGAGTCCCTTCTCTTTGCAGATGAGCTCAAGCTTCTTGCTCTTGTAGTCATCGTCGCTCATTACGCCCATTTCATGCATGACTTCGATCTTCTTGAGCTTGTCCTCGAAGGAGGCGGTATCGATAGCAGGCTTTTCCGGAGCGGGTGCGGGAGCAGGTGCAGGTGCGGGAGCGGGAGCAGGTGCTGCTGCAGGAGCGGGATTATGTGAAAGGATGGCAGATCCTGCGGGAGCAGTCTGAGGAGCTTCCGAAGGATTTGTATGTGAAAGGATAGCGGAGCCGGTTCCCGCTGCGGGAGTGGGAGTGGAATTGACTGTAGGAATCTTCGCACTTCCGGGAGCGATAACAGGCTGGGGATTAGCCTGATTCATGGCAGCTTCTTCAGCAGAGCCGTGAAGAGGCTTTCTTACGATAACGGGTTCTGATTCGTTAACTGAATCACCTCTGAGTGCTTCATTCATGGCAACAGAGGGTGAAGGCTGTACAGATCTGGATCCGGGATTATATACATTTTCATTCGAAGGTGCTACGGGAGCAGGAGCAGGTGAAGGAACGGGTACCGCAACGGGAGTGGGAGCGACCGGCTCGGGTGCGGGACGAACGCCGTTTGAATTGGCAAGGGTAGCAGCTGAAGGAGGAACGGGACGAGATCCGTTGGAGATGGGTCTTGCACCGTTGGAAGTTCCTCTTCCGGTCCTGTTGGCTCTTGCAAGCTCGTTCTTCTGCTTGAAGGTCATGAGAGTATCATAAGCTTCGTTGGAATTCTTGACGTTGGGAAGAATGATCTTGGAAGTCTTCTTGCCATACATTGTTTCAACGGTAGCTTCGATAACGAGTGCTTCGGAACCCTGATATTCCTCACGCCTTACATCTCTGACGTCTGTTGAAGCAAATTCAAAGGTTTCACAGCTCTCGGAACTGGAACCCTGCTGCTGAACGAAAGCCTTTCCGTTGATAAGTATTCTGTCGGAATCGCTGTCATCGATTTCAAGCTTCAAATCCTTGACCTTCTGGTTACCCATCAGTCTTCTCATTGAAGTTCCGTAGGTGGATGTGTACGTTTTTCTTGCCATTTGTAAATGACCTCCGAATGAAATAATAGAATGCAAAAAAATGACAAAGTGGAGAAAATTTCAGAATTTTTTTCTCCCCCTCACTCATACTTCGTTATAATATCACATTTTTCTGATAAAT
>JAILOC010000150.1 GCA_024691045.1 Lachnospiraceae bacterium
AATAAACTATGATATTTCAACACAACAGATAATCGTCTGGGCTACATATTTCCATCCTACAAATGATCCTACGGGAACTCATACGGATCTGTCACTTGTACTTACATATGGCGACAATTCGACAAGAATACTGACAGGTAACGACAAAATATACTCCAGTTCCGCTGCTAATGGCGGTGGCCTGGCAACCACGGATTTCATAATAGGGTTTTATATGGGACCGGGCCCTGTTCAGGCCGATCCATTCTATGCGACGGTCGTCAATGAAGGATATGATGATGACACCACTTTCGGAGGAATTCAGATCGGAAGCGGTAAGGGCGTATATTGGGACGGCTATATGGCGTTCTATGGTTAACGGGGGGATTGAAAAATGAAAAAAATATTCGGTATCATTTTGTCCTTGGCGCTCATTATATCTGTTTCATTTCCGGTATGCGCATATAACGAAGCCGTAACCATTACTTCCGCATCCGGTAATACGTCCACGGTAAGCGTCAGCGGAACAACCAATGCACTTGCGGTAGCTGTTCAGGTAAGGTCCGGCGGAACAATTGTGGCGATGAACAGCACCGGTGTATCCGGTAACAATTTCTCGATCAGTCTGACGGGACTTTCGCTTACGGCGGGAGATACCGTGACCGTGTATGTTGCGGATTACGAAGGCGGCACCTGGTCAACTCAGGATATTACGGTAGCGAGCGGAGGAACCGGTTCGGGCGGTTCAGAACCTTCCGGATTGTCCATTCCCGGACTGCCCGATATTCCGCCCGATCAGATCATTCCCGCGCCAAAGACCGGATTCAGACCTCCTTTCGGCCTTATGGCACTGATTTCGCTTTGCCTTGTATCCGGTGCCGGATGTATAATATATTCACGCAAAAGAGGTTAAACTTTGCGGGTATCGTTCCGATATAAATAATGTAATCATGGATGATTAGTTTCTTTAGCATTGAAAAATGCGAAAGAGAACGCGAAAGGAGAGACGTATGAATGTAAACGGAGTTACATCCTCTCAGGCGGCAAACGCGTACTCGGCTTATACTTCCCAGACAAAGGCAAAAGAAGTCGCAAAGGACGCTGCCACTAATGAAGAGGCAGCAGCGGTTTACGAACCTTCGGGTCAGACCGCTGAGACAGGCAAGACTTATAAGACCAATACCGAACTTGTAGATAAGCTTAAAGCTGAAGCTGATGCCAGAACAGAGAGCCTCCGCAGCCTCGTGGAGAAGCTTCTGGGCCAGCAGGCCACTAAATACGGAGAGGCTACCGATATCTGGTCATTCCTTAAGGATGGCGAGTATGAGGTCGATCCCGAGACCAAGGCACAGGCACAGGCTGACATCGCAGAGGACGGATATTGGGGAGTCGAAAAGACAAGTGACCGTATCATACAGTTTGCAACGGCCCTCACAGGCGGAGATCCCGATAAGCTTGACATGATGATCGACGCATTCAAACAGGGTTATGCGCAGGCTGAAGAGACCTGGGGCGGCGAGCTCCCGGAAATCTCTAAGCGGACCTACGATGCCGTTTTAGACAAATTCGATAAGTTAAAGAGCGGTGAAGTAGATCCCGAGACATATCTTAACAAGTGATCCTTACATCCATTGATTGCAAAGCTCCTCCCACCTACCCGGGAGGAGCTTTTTTATGCAATAGGAAAAAAGGTCCGGAACGTATATAATGGATACAGCGGTAAGCTTTGGAGGAGCCAATATGATCACGGAAAGAGCATATGCCAAGATCAATCTCTGTCTTGATGTCACCGGACGAAGACCCGACGGATATCATGAAGTCAGGATGATCATGCAGACGGTGGACATTTATGACACGCTTGTCTTTGAGAAGAAAAACGAAGGGATAAGCATAGATGTCGGCGGAAGTGATCTTCCGGCGGATGAAGACAATCTCATCTATAAGGCGGCAAAGGCCGTTATGGATAAAACCGGTATCAGAGAGGGCGTAAAGATAAGTCTTGATAAGCATATCCCCATAGCCGCGGGAATGGCTGGCGGAAGCTCCGATGCGGCAGCTGCCCTTCGCGGCGTGAACAGGCTGTTTGACTGCGGTCTGAGCACGGATGATCTGAGGGAACTTGGAGTGAAGATAGGTGCCGACGTGCCCTACTGCGTTGAGGGAGGGACCGTTCTTGCCGAGGGCATAGGCGAGAAACTGACACCTTTGTCACAACTTCCCGAATATACCCTTGCCGTCGCCAAACCTGAGGAGGGTGTTTCGACGGGCAATATTTACAAAGCACTTGATGAGATCTTTGATTCGATCTCACATCCCGATGTGGATGCGATGCTTAGCTCGATGAGAACCTGCTCCGGAACCGGATTTCTCAAGTATCTGGGAAATGTTCTTGAATATGTCACGGAGCCCCGATGCCGGGAGATTACGGAAATCAAGAAGATATTTGACGAGAACGGATCGATCGGAACCCTTATGACGGGCTCCGGCCCGACTGTCTTTGCATTCTTCGAAGATAAGGAAAAAGCCCGGAAGGCTGCAGACGCCGTAAGAAGCGCCGGTCTTGCCTCAGAAAATGAATGCTTTGTCACTACTTTGAAGAAATTGTATTAAAATCAGTACAATCCGTGGTATTATGTATACAATCATAATATTTCGGAGGTGTTTTATGCCTAAGGCCAAGGAAGAGGATTTCCTGCCATTAAGAGATTCCGTATATAACAAGCTCAGACAGTCGATCCTTACCGGGGAACTTCCCGCCGGCGAAAGACTCATGGAGGTTCATCTCGGGGATAAGCTCGGGGTCAGCCGTACGCCCATAAGGGAAGCCATCAGGATGCTTGAGCTTGAGGGCCTTGTCACCATGATACCCAGAAAGGGAGCAATGGTTGCCCAGATTACCGAGAAGAACATGTCCGATGTCCTGGAGGTAAGACGTGCGCTTGATATTCTCTGCGTCCAGCTGGCCTGCGAAAGGATCACATCCGAGGGCATAGCCGATCTGAAAAAGGCCCGCGATGCCTTCGAAAAAGCCGTCGAGACCAATGACAGCAGGGTCATAGCACAGGCGGATGTGGAGTTCCACAATGTGATCATCAGTGCGACGGGCAATGACAGGCTCATCAGTCTGGAGGATTCGCTTTCCCTCCCGATGTACAGATACAGGTATGAATATATCAAGGATTCTTCGGGTCATGACAACCTTGTCAAGGAGCACAGAAGGATCGTAAACGCCATAGAAAAGAGAAATGCCGAGATCGCGGCCGAGGCTGCGGGAGAGCATATCGATAACCAGCGCAGGTCAATCATCCGCCAGATCCGCATGGAACGCGAGGAAGAGACGATGAATGCCCTGTACGGCAAAAGGAAATAAAGAAACAAAAAGCGGACCCGCAAGGTCCGCTTTCTTTTGTTCATAGAAATCTTTAAGCTTATTTGATGGGCTTTGCTCCGGCTTTTTCCTGAAGTCTGTCAACCCATCCCTTGAAGCCCTTCCTGGGAGCTTTTTCAACAACGGTCTTGCCGTGAAGGCCCTTTACCTCGAGGATGTAGATACCGCTGACTGCGGCCTTAACCTCTTTTTTCACGGGAACGTCCTCGAAGATCTTCTCATCACAGATAAGAGACATTATCTGGGGACCAATCTTGACCTTGACGATGGGCATCTTGGATCCCCTGAGTGCCTTGGGGGTCTGGTCTATGACTGCCTGGGGAAGACCTGCTTCCCTTATCTTCATACGCTTCTTATCTATTATCAGCATTGAAACATACTGCTTATTGGCCTGAAGCAGGGCGTTATTCTCATCCTGTCTCTTCTGCATCTTCTTGCCGACAAAATACAGGACGATGAGAATTGCTATAAGTACTACAAGAAATATGATTGCTATTATTGCTGCTTTACCCATATGTCACCTCTTTCAAAAATGCATTGTAGCAAACAAAGGCTCTGTTATCAATAATTTGTTTGTGTGAAGGGCTTTATGGTGGTACAATTGCGTTTGATACGCATATATTTAAGTAAAGAATTTTTAGAAAGTGATCATGTTATGAAAAAAAGACTTGTTGCATTGTTTATGGTACTGGCTCTTTGCGGCCTCAGTGCATGTTCGAAAGAAGAGAAGGTATTCAGTGATGTTTCCGGCAATAACACTGTGGTCGATACAGGTGAATCCGTGACCATCTTTGATTACGATATCAGCCAGTATGTTGAAGTAGGCGATTATCATTCGATCCCCATTGATTATGAACCTTACGATCTTACCGACGAAGATGTCGATTACGCATATATGACATTCATCAAGGAATATGCTAATTCGGTCGATCCTTCGAATTATGAGACCGGAAGAGCTGTCCGCGAGGGAGACATCATAAGCCTTAATTACTGCGGCAAGAAGGACGGTGTTGCTTTCGATGGCGGAACTGCCGAAGGATACGTCATCGAGATCGGATCCGGAACCTTTATTCCCGGATTTGAGGAAGGCCTTGTAGGCGTTATGCCCGGCGAGGAGATAGACCTCGATCTCACCTTCCCCGAGGAGTATCATGCCGCAGACCTTGCGGGTCAGGCAGTAGTATTCACCTGTACCGTAAACGGTATCATCACCATCGATTCAATACTTGCAACAGCCAATGATAATCGTGACGAGGGAACGGATCCCATCGAATCCGAGGAGGATTTAAGGGAGATGTGCCGCCTGGAGCTCATTGAGCAGGTTAAAGCTTACGACAGGGAGAACGTTAAAAATCTCATTTCCCAGAATCTTTCTTCCATAGTAACCGAGAAGATGCCTTTCCCCCAGGAGCTTGTCGATGCATATGACGAGCTGGTGACCAGATCCGTGAACAGCAATGCGGCAATGTACGGTGTCGATGCGGATACCTACCTTTCATATTACGGATATACTCTTGAAACCTATATCGCAGAGTTCAGCCGTCCGCAGATCGTTAACGACGCCGCTCTTTACGTCATCGCATCCGAGAACGGACTTCTCCAGACCGACGAAGAGTTTGAGGCTGCCCTCAAGGAATACGCCGACAGCTTCGGAGT
>JAILOC010000165.1 GCA_024691045.1 Lachnospiraceae bacterium
GTGTTGACTCTTCCCTTGGGGAACCCCTTAAGGTGGTCTTATCAAGGAAAGGAGGTTCCTGTATGGAAAAGAAAATGACATCCGGTGAGATCGCCAAAAAGGCAGGCGTATCACAGAAAGCAGTAAGACTCTATGATGAAAAAGGGCTCCTTAAGCCCGCAGATTATTCCGAGGGCAATTACAGGCTCTACGATAAAGAATCCCTTGTGATTCTCGAGAAGATCGTTGCTCTCAAGACGATCGGTTTTTCACTTGAAGAGATAAGGGATAATCTTGTCGCAGGTGATGCCGTGGATATTGAGGACGCTCTCCGTATCCAGCTTAAGGAGATGGAGGACAGAAAGTATCAGACCCAGAAGGTTATCGATGCGATATCCAGAACCCTTGACAGGAAGGAAGGAAAGCTCGACTGGGACGATGTTGCGGATATGGTGCGTAATATCAGCCTCGATCAGAAGGCAGATGAGCACCACTGGGATGCGCTCAGGCACACTTCGCAGGAAAAGGACTGGTACGAGCTGATTTTCGAATCACTCGAGATAGGAAGCAGGGAAAGAATACTCGATCTCGGATGCGGATTTGCAAAGCTCTGGAGAAACAACTGGGCACGGATCCCTGAGGGGAGCACAATCCTGGGTTATGATATTCACGGCAGCTGGGCGGATAACTTTGAAGGCTATCTTAAGGAAAATAAGGACAGTCTTCCCAAGGGTGCATCCGTTACACTCGAATTCGAAGATCTTGAAGGTGACAAGGCCTGGAAGAAGATTGACAGGGAAAAGAAATTCTCACTCGTCATCGCACACTACATCAACTTCGAACTTAAGGATCCCGCAAAGTTTGTGGAAAGAGCAAGCAATGTCGTGGCTAAGGGCGGAAGGTTTTCCTTTAACGGTGCAGCGGTAAACAGATGGAGAAAGTATTTCAGGGATGTGCTTGAAGAGATCGGCGCAGTCACATCGGGAATAGATGCGATCCTGGATGAAGAGATGAAGGACCAGGACAAATGCCAGAAGATGCTCGAAAAATATTTTGACCGAGTTGAAAAGACAGAGATCTCAAATAACTGGCACTATGATAATGTGGACGATATCATCGCTAAGATGAAGACCTCTTTCGAAGGAAATGAGAAAATCATATCCGATAACGAAAAGAAGATCAGAGCTTATTTTGAAAAGAAGATCAAGGCCGAAGGGGAAGTGGTAATAACCGTTGAATCTCTTTTCTGGCACTGCTACAAGTAATGCATCAATACAGAAGACACAGTACGATCAGCATGATAATCCTTAAATCCTTTATATGGATCCCTCCCTGCATACCACCGGGAGGGATCATTTTGTATGTGAATATTTACAATATTCGGTGATATAATATTCAGGTAGTGCGATCATCTTGGACCGCATAAAGGGGGTTGATAATCTATGGCACATGATGCTTATCTTTTCGGTCAGATACTGGGAACACATTCATTTCTGCTAAAAGACGGCTTCTTAAAGCCCGACGAATATTCGGAGATAAAGGAGCATTATTTCCTGCCCGGCGGTGAGACCGGAACCGCGGCTACCGTGCTCGATTCACTCGGTGTGTCCGTCAAGATGGACGGAACGTGGATAGGAACAGAGGTTGCCCCGATGCTGAAGTCTTTCTATGAGAATAAGAATGTCGACCTGTCATCAATGAATTTCGTGGAGGACGATGACGGGGTTATGGATTATGTTGTGATCGCGGGACTTGTACGTTCACCCATGGGACGATTCCAGACTCTCTTTTCCACGGGAAAGAGATGGTGGAGCATTCCGAGGGAGGAAGATATCTTATCAAGCAGGGTTGCAGCGATAGATCCTTTTTTTGGTGAGGAAACTCAGAGAGCGGCCGAGATCTGCATAAAGAAGGGTATTCCTTATGTGACCATCGATTCAAAGCACGATTCCTTCCTTCACAAGAATGCTGCGATCAATGTGGTTTCAAAGGAATGTACCGAAAACTATGAAGGAATGGGTGCGGAAGAGATAATGAAGCTCATGCAGGCAGAGAGCAAAGGACTTACGATCATAACGCAGGGCGGCGGTGATATGCTCTATGCGAGAAAGGGTGAGGAGATACACCGCATGAAGCCCTGCCGGGTAGAAGTGAGAAGTACTCTCGGTGCGGGAGATACCTTCAAGGCAGGTTGTGTATATGCTCTGCTGCACGGCATGAACGATGAAGAGACGGTGAGGTTTGCGAGCGCATGCTCGGGAGTTGCAATCTCGAGATTCCCGCTTCCTCTTAATCCGCCGAAATTAAGTGAGGTAAGTGACCTTATGAGACGCTGAGTAATTATGTGAACGCTGTGAATGCTGATCACAACAGTATTCATGAAGCGGCATCTTCCGAAACGGTACTATGATCATGTCAGGAAGAGGTAATAACCCATAAGGGCTATTCTTCCTCTGAGTCCTGTTTTCTTTATGTGATCGATGATGCCCCTGTTATTATCATGTATTACATCCACATCTTTACCTGTTATATCATCTCCCCTGTAAGCGTAGGCTTCGTAAGTATCTATGAAAGCCAGAAGCTTACGGGGGATTTCTTTTTCGGCTCTTTTTCCGAACTCTTCAAAGGTTTCTTCATCGGGCTTTGATAATCCGGCAATTTTGAGAAGCTTCATATTCCTGGTAAAGTAAATGACGTATTTTTTCTCATCACTGCTGAGAGCGTATCTGATACGCCCTATGAGTTTTATCATGATGAGGAGAAGGAACGCTGCGGACAGAGAAACTGCGGCGATCAGTGCCGGATATCTCCAGTCGATGGGGGGTTCTTCTTCATGTTCTTCGGTCTCTAAATCCGGTAGCTCCACTTCGGGTTCATAAACGTAATCTTCGTTTACCGTGGATACTCTTTCCTTTTCTTCGGAAAGCTCTGCTGAAGTTTTCCATCTGTCCATCATTCTGAAGCCGGGAGTCGGTTCATATGCTATCCATCCCACTCCCTTGATATAACATTCGGGCCATGCATGGGCACAGTTTTCTGTGACCACAGCCGAACCGCGGTTATGAAGCTCTATGCGGTAACCCTGTACGAATCTGGAAGGGATGCCTATGTATCTCGATATCAGGACAAATGCGCTGGCATAGTAAACGCAGTAACCCTCCTGTTTTTCAAATATCAGATAATCAAGGAATTCCGATGAGGTATCGACATCGTCAGGAATCGCACCGACTCTGATGTTATATCTCATGGAATTAAAAAGCTTCTCGAGTTTTTTGAGCTTTTCGGCGTCCGTGGTGCAGTCTTCGAAAAACTCATCAAGATATTCTTTCAGCTCGGGAGAGATATCGGGCCTGCTTAAGTAAACCTCATCCATTCTCTCTCTGTACACTTCGAGTTCCTCGAAAGATATATTCGGAATGCTCTTTAAGTAGAATGAATTCTGTGTACGCAGCCATTCATTCTCATCGTCAGCCGTTTCAGACTCAAGGAAGTCTTCGAATTCGGGACTGTCGGTGTTTAGTCTGAAATACTCCGCAGAATACATGTCGCCGTATGTCATTCGTTCTTCCGAAAAAGGATCACCGCCGCTTGAAACGTACGGAAGATCATCGCTCATATACATGAAATTATAGTATTTATGCGGCGTGAAATAATGCGTGGTGTACATGTTGAGAACGTGCATGTCGAGCTGGCCGTGTCTTATATAATCGGTATAAAGATCTCCGGAATAAAGTCTTGCTGCATACAGGGTTTCAAGGCAGTCCGTAAGGGAATCCATATCGGATTCATCGTAGGTTTTCTTCCATTCAAGGTTCTCAAATGTATCAAAAGTCTTGCCCGCCAGATAGGCATAGGAAGAATTTCCGGTTATCTGTGTCACTTCGAGAACTTTTTTGTCATTTTCGCCGGAGCCGTCTCCGATTGAAGCATATTCGGAAAAACCGAGGAATGAGTCCGCACTGTCCCTCTGTCCGAGACTGAGAAGATATTCCTTGATCCTGTAATAATTGTCATAAGCCGTCTGTGCGATCTTCTTTGCGAGTGCCCAGTCGTACGGTTCATCCTTAGCGGGGAAGATGAGCATGAGGATCAGGAACAGAACAAGGAAGGGGGAAATGAAGACAAGATGCTTTTTGGCTTCGACCTTGCCGAGCTTCTTCCATCCTGTCTGTATCTCATCGGCAAAAGTGCATAGCATGAATAAGAAAGCAAAGGCCACTACCGCTTTAGGAATATCTATCCCCCTGAACATCACGTATGCGAGAGCCGCTGCGAGGATGACGGATATCACGGGACGGATGAATCTGAACGAACACAGCACCTTGCCGGCGACTGTAACGATCGCAGGCATAACGAGCCCCATAATCAGCCACGGATGATCTTCAAGGAGTGAACTTTTTATGCTCACGGGAAGAAGAAAGGCCGACGCGGCGGCTATGGTGATAAGTGATCCGCCGAGTATTATCTTTCCCGTATTTTTAAGATGTATGAAGATCAGTATGACCGAGGATACGGTGAATGATACCAGGAAAACCGGAAGTGTTTTTACACCTTCGTAAGTATGGCAAACAGCCCACAGTGTGGGGATCAGTGAAAGAGATATGAGATATATGATGTCATATACAAATGCGATCATCACAGCACCTCTTTCAGGTCTTCTTCCGTTCCGATGCGGAAGAATCTGCCGTTTAGCAGCGTTCTTGCATTTTCGGCCTCATGTTCGCTGTCCGTAATGAGATATACGATCACCGTCACACCGTTAAGTTCCATAATGCGGATCGCTTCAAGCGCATCGTCACTCGGTGTATGGAGAACGGCGATGACTATCCTGTGCGCAAAAAGAGTGCCTTCTGAGATGAGCTGCGAAAGCATGCTCTTTACGGAGGTGCCCATTTCGAATCTGTATCCTGAGAGGAAGGTGTAGAATTCCTTGAACGTATCCTCATTCTTGATGAGGTCGGAATGCAGAACGGTCTGATAAGTGTATGCGGACACATCTACGGAGTTTGAAAGGAAAAAACTCAGAAGAGCAATGACTGTTTCCGTGATCTTGTTTTCGAGCGGAAGATAATCGCATGGATCCTGTGAATATCTTTCCGGATCCATGATGATACCGATACCCTGTTTTTCCTCACCTGTTGTGTTTCTGACAAAAAGCTTTCCGTTTGCTGCGGTCAGTTTCCAGTGGATCTTCCTGATATCATCGCCCGGGACATATTCTCTTACCGTAACATCGGGTTCGGTATTTCCGCCGAGCGAATCTACGGACGCCGAATCGATATTTTCGAGTGTTTTGAGCGTGACGGGTCTGTAAACGGCGGGAAGAACGTTTACACGGAAGGGTTCCCTGTTTTTGAAAGTGAGTCTGAAGATCTTAAGATAATCCCTGATGATTATCTTCCTGACTCCGACCTCGTATTCACCGCGGTATTTGCAGAAAAGGGATGTTTCTTTTTTGATGCCGGAATGCGGCTGAAGCTCATATTCCGCGTTTTCGTCTATTCCGCTTATTGTTGAAAAAGGACTGAAGAAGGTTATCTGAATTCCCGAATAAGTAAACGGGTCCTCGTTCTGAAGAGTTATGTAGAAATCGGATATGCTTCCCGCAACAACATTTTTTCTGTTTACATCCTGATATATCTTGAAACGGATGAGTACGATGAGAGTGTAGAGAAGCGATATGAATGGAGTAAGAGTTACGGCTGCAAAAAAGCCGTAGCTGACAGGGCCGCCGTAATAGGTTATGCCGACCAGGGATAGGATCCATAATAATATTAAGACGATCCTGCGAGCTGTCATATTATTCTTTCGTGGGAACTTTTACCTTGAGTATGATGCTCCTTATGATCGAGTCCTTCTTTTCGCCGGCGATGCGGCTTTCGGGAGTGAGCACAAGTCTGTGGTTCAGAACGTTAACGGCAACGGCTTTGATGTCGTCGGGCTTTACGAAATCCCTTCCGGACAGAAATGCCTTGGCCTGTGATGCGCTTACGAGTGAAAGAAGAGCCCTGGGCGATGCGCCGAGAATGAAACGCGATTCGTTTCTGGTAAGCTCGATGATCCCTCTCGCATATGCAAGGCAGCCGTCTGCAACAGTTATTTCGCGGACCTTCTTTTTCATGTCGAGAACTTCCTGTGCTGAACATACCGGCTTTATCGCATTCGCGGTTTTGCCTTCAATGTGATTTCGAGCAAGCTTTATCTCTTCATCCTTACCGGGATAACCGATGCTTAGTCTCATCATGAATCTGTCGACTGACGCTTCCGGAAGGGGATAGGTTCCGATGAATTCGGCAGGATTCTGGGTTGCGATCACCATGAATGGATCGGGAAGATCGTATTTTACCCCGTCGACGGTAACGCTTCCCTCGGCCATTGCTTCGAGGAGTGCGGACTGGGTCTTGGGTGAAGTTCTGTTGATCTCATCGGCAAGAAGTATGCTGCACATTATCGCACCTTCCCTGTATTCGAATTCGCCGTTCTTCATATTATATACGGATATACCTGTGACATCGCCCGGAAGAGTATCGGGTGTAAACTGGATGCGTCCGAACGACATGTCGACAGAACCTGCCAGAACCCTGGCGAGGGTTGTCTTTCCGACACCGGGAACATCTTCTATAAGAACATGTCCGCCCGCAAGGAGACATATGAGGACATTTTCCGTAACGTCTTCTTTTCCGACGAAATAATCATTTATCTGTGCACGTAATTTATCAATCATAACTTACCTCTTTATACAAAAGCCGATCTTTCCTGTTTACGGTTTTATCATAAGAGCGGTTTTTATGCTCGGGCACCGCTAAAACAGGGCATTTTACGATATTATACCCTTTTTTGCGTCAAATATATATAAACTATGGGTTGGGCGGTCTTGAGGATAGTGGAAATTTGACGGAATATGCCGAATTCTTTAAAATATAAGGGATAAAATATACGGTTCTGACAGATAAAGCTTCCTGAAAGAACCCGAAAGGATCCGCATGAGCATATTGTATTTTCTGATCATCATTCTGATGATGATAGTGATGATCGGAATATTGAATGAGAAGTATTTCCATATCCAGAGTGATATCGCGCTGATCATGTTTTCGCTGATACTGTCACTGATACTGCTGGCGATCGGAAAGCTGCTCGGTATCGATTCCGTTAATGAATTCGTGACGGAACTCGGCGATTTCGGTTTTGAAGAATATCTTATGGACGGCGTTCTGTGCTTTATGCTCTTTTCCGGTGCGAGCAAGGTCAATATGCGCAAGTTCAGGCAGAACGTCAGAGCCATAAGCCTTCTTGCACTTCTTACGACAATGCTTTCGTCAGTCATCTACGGATGCCTGTTCTATGCCGTGTCATTTATCTTCGGTCTCGGAATGGATATCCTCACCTGCATCCTTCTCGGATGCGTTGTATCTCCCACGGACCCCATTGCGGCTACCGGAATACTCAATAAGATAGGTCTTTCCAAGAATGTCTGCTCCGTCATCGAGAACGAATCACTCTTTAATGACGGAACCGGCGTCACGCTTTTCATATTTGTAAGAAGCCTTGTCATCCACAGCGGTGACAGCAATTTCGTCGTACTGATGCTAAAGGAGATCGTAGGTGCCGTTGCCGTCGCGCTTATCGTTTCCTTTGTTCTGTTCAAGCTCATGGAGATCACAAGGGATCCCATCAAATATATCCTGATATCACTTCTCGATGTTTCCCTTGTTTATATAATCTGCGAACATCTCGGATTCTCCGGTGTCATCGCATCCGTAGTCTGCGGAATGTATTTCTCGGGTGCTTATACGAAGATAGAAAGAAGGGCAATGGTCATCGACAGAAGAGAGCTCTACAAGGATTTCTGGGAAATAGTCGAAAGCCTTCTCAATTCCATTCTCTTTATCATGATTGGACTTCTTGTCCTGAATATCGATGTCAGTAAGTATATCCTGATCATTGCACCTGCGGCGATCCTGATAAATGTACTCGCAAGAGGAATGGGAGTATCTATCAGCAGTCTCCTTACCGGAAAAAGAAATATCCCCGGCAACTACAGCATCGGTGAATACGTGATGCTGATGACCTGGTCTGCCCTGAAGGGCGGTCTTTCACTGGCGCTTGCATTCGGAACCAAGGAATTCCTTCCTCCGGATGTTTACGACATATTCATAAACGTTACATACATAACGATATTCTTCACTGTCCTTGTTCAGGGACTTACTGTAAAGAATGTTTACTTTGCTCTTGAAAAACACAAAACGAAGAGAATGACCGCTGACAGGAATTCGTAAGATCGCAGGCCATCGTTTTCGGAAAGGATATTTATATGAAGATCATCATAGTAGGTGCGGGACGTACCGGTTGTTCACTCATAGGAGCTCTCGCAAAAAAGAATTATGACATCACCATCATCGACAAGCAAAAGAGTCTCGTTGATGAAGTTACCGATAAATACAATGTAAGCGGAGTTGTCGGAAGCGGCGCTTCAAAGGAAACTCTTTACAAGGCGGGTGCGGATACCGCGGACATCCTTATCGCACTCACTCCCGTCGATGAGATCAACCTGCTCAGCTGCGTACAGGCCAAGGCCGTGGGAACCCTTCGTACCGTTGCAAGAGTGTTCCAGCCGGATTTTGCCGCCGAACGCAAGACTCTCGAAAAAGAACAGAACATAGATTATATATTCAATCCCAAATACGACATGGCTGAGGCATCCGACCTCAGCATCGGACTTCCCGGCATCGTAAAGCCCGAGGGACTGTTTGGCGATATGATGCAGATGGCGACCGTAAAGATGCTGGATGATTCACCTCTGAACGGAATGTCACTGTATGAGATAAGAAAGAAGCTCGATGATGAGATCCTTATCGCGACAGTTCTCAGGGGAGGCAAGCTCTATGTTCCCGACGGACAGTTCATCATAGAATCCGGAGACAGTATTGGTATTGCGGCGAGGAAGGACCGGATGATGAAGATCCTTCAGAAGATCGGTATCGTTAAGCGTGCCGCTAAGAAGGTCATGATCGTGGGCGGAGGAATCACCGCCGAGTACCTTATTGAAATGCTTCTCAAGGAGAAGAAGGACATCACCGTCATCGAGGCGGATCTCGACAGATGCTCCGATCTGATGGAGCGTTATACGGATATAAAGGTATCGTTCTGGAAGGGTGAGACCGGTGAGATACTCGAGGACGAAGGCATAGGTTCGATGGATGCACTTGTTTCACTGACCGATAACGATGAGACCAACCTTGTCACTAGCATGTATGCATGGTCCAGAAATATTCCTTCCGTTCTTACAAGGATCGAAGCACCCGGACATCTCACTCTGCTCCACCGTATCAATCTTGATATAACTCTTTCTCCTTCCGAGATTTCCGTAAACAAGCTTATCCGTTTTGTGCACAACCAGGAAGCGGGTGATGCCCCCAACGATATCGAGAAGTATGCATCGGTTGCGGAGAATAAGGCGGAGGTTCTTCAGTTTACCGCAAACGAAGGCTTTGCAAAGAGCGGCGTGCAGTTTAAGGAAGCATCCTTTAAGCTCAAGAAGAATATCATAATAGCTTCGATAATCCGCGACGGTGAGGTGATAATCCCTGATGGAAGCACAAGCATCAATCCCGGAGACAAGGTCATCATCGTTTCCGAAAAGAAGAACCGCATCGAAAATCTGAACAGCATCTTTGCGTAAATATTTATGGAAAAGATAAAAGTAAAAGCGATAAGGGAAAAGCTCCTTGCACTGCAGGATGAGGAATACCGGGGCTTCCAGGCAAAGCTGATCCCGACCGTTGATCCGAAACGCATCATCGGAACAAGGACTCCGCTGCTCAGGGATCTTGCGAAGGAACTTCTGAAAACTTACGACTGCAGTCTTTTTCTCGATGATCTGCCACATAAGTATTTTGACGAAGACCAGCTCCACGCATTCATTCTTTCAGGAATGAAGGATTATGATGAGTGCATGGACAGACTCGAGATATTCCTTCCCTACGTTGATAACTGGGCAACCTGCGACCAGATGTCACCCAAGGTTTTCAAAAAGCACAAGGGCGAACTTCTCGAAAAGGTGAAGGTATGGATCGCATCGGATGATACCTACACCGTAAGATTCGGGATCGGAATGCTGATGGAGCATTTTCTCGATGACGATTTCGACAAGGCATATCCGAAGATGGTGGCGGGAGTAAAATCTGAAGAGTACTACATCAACATGATGGTTGCGTGGTACTTTGCTACAGCGCTTGCCAAGCAGTACGATGCGGTCATTCCCTATATCGAAAAGAAAAAGCTTTCCGCATGGAATCACAACAAGGCGATACAGAAATCCATTGAGAGCAATCGGATAACTCCCGAACACAAGGAATACCTGAGGTCACTCAAGGTTAAATGATCCATGTATAAGATACTGAGCGAGAACGAGGAAAATACTATTCTGCTGCCTGCAACACTGGACAGCCACTTTCCTCTGCTTAAATATATGTTCTGGAGTAAGGGCTTCAGATGTATCCCGCTCGATGAAAAGGATGAGTTTACGATCAGACAGGAAGGCATGAAGTATGCCAACCACGATATCTGTTATCCGTTCATACTGATGGCGGGACAGGTTGTCAGGGCACTGAGAACAGGAAAGTACGATCTGAAGAAGACATTCATCCTTATGCCGACTGCGGGTGATGCCTGCAGGGGCGCATGTTATATAGGGCTTATGACAAGGACCCTGAAAAAAGCGGGTCTGGACGATGTCCGTGTTATGACGATCAATGTACGTCACGTTCGTGACGATATATCCCTTAAGATTAATCTCGATACCGCTATACGTGGCCTGTTCGGAATGTTCTACGGCGATATCCTCATGATGCTCGCAAACCAGGTAAG
>JAILOC010000170.1 GCA_024691045.1 Lachnospiraceae bacterium
GGTTGAGGGATCATCCCGTATAAGATACAATGTGAGGTGAACACCGCTCTCACTAAAGGAGAAGAAAATATGGGACTGAAAGATAAGCTCTTCGGAAAAAAGAACACCGAAACCGCATCAGCTCAAAACGCCGGAGGAGCGGCGCAGGGTAATTCCGGGGCCGGATTCTGTTTTGCCGTTGCGGATGTTTTTAATCTGAATAATTCCGCAGACAGGGTTGTTGTAGGATATGTGTTCGGACGAATCAATAAAGGTGATGCGATCTATATATCCAATCCCGGAGAAGACAATGCGGAAGTGGCTATCGGTGTCGCTTCAGAACTTATGGTCTATAAAACTTCCGTGGAGACCGCCGAGAATACCAATGTCTCCATAGTTATCGAGAACGGAAGCAAATGCCTGCTAAGGACCGGCACGGTGATCCATTCAAGGGAAGCAAGCCTTAAGGGTGTTCATGATGCTTACGTCAATGCGCTCGGTGACGGCTATATATCCTTCAGAAAACTGGAACTGGGACAGGCTGAATATGACAGGATGTCCGTGACGGATATCGTGGAATTATTCCAGCTTTATCTTAATTACTGCAAGACTAACGAAAACGATTCTTCCGATGAACTCGTATCCCGCAGAAGCGAGATCTCCAATACCTTTGCAAAGCAGGTCTGCAGCAAGGTGCTCTCATCCAAAGAGATATATGTACTGATGAGCAAAAGGACCGGTGAGCCTGCGATGATGTCATATACCTATAAAGCGGAGAACGGCAGCTATGTCACAACTCCTCCGAACCTGCTCATCGTAACGCAGGCTTATTCGGGTATATGGAAAAAGAATTACGATCCTTCGAAATACGATTTTCTGAAGGTTGAAAACGGACCGGGCGGAAATGGGATCTATAATTTCCTGGGAAGTGCTTTCTATCTTAACGGTGCATGCGGAGTGGGGATCATCTATGAGAGACTGGTCATAGATGCGGCCATGTTTGTTCCGAAGCCCGAATACAAGGATGTTCCTGAGGTGCAGATCCCCGTGACCAATCCGGATCTGGAAAAATGGCTTCTTATGATCGGGCAGCTGAATCCTCCCGCAAATGATGAAGAGAAAAACGTGCTCTCGATCCTTTACACGCACCTGTTCCGTGAACTCGGAAATGCAAGATTCCTTGTCCCCATGAAGCTCAAAGGTGACATCGGAAAACCCGACGAATCCGGAAATGTAACGTTAAAGCAGGGAACGACGATCTCCTTTGCCACCCAGGCGGGAAAGGGAGAAAGGCCTGCGGTAAACCTATACACCGACTGGAAGAGACTGCGTGAGAGATTCCCGGAATCCGAAGGATGGGACGGTATGATACAGCCTATTGAGGGGATGATCGAAACCTTTGACTGTGTCATCAATGTCACCGATCATCCCGAAGCAGGCGTGTATATCGATAAAGAGACCTTCGAATCCAATATCAGGAAAAAGGAATGATTAAATATCGTTTCTTCGAATATCCCTGATAAGTCCGATACATACGATAATCTGCATGATCACGATGAATGCGGTGGCTACGGGATAACCGAAGGCGTAAGCCACAAAGATCACTCCGATGGATTCGATGATCGAACCGTAAAAATATATCTTACTGTCATATACCCATGAGAAGGGAAGCAGGTGAGCAGCGAATATGATCGCGTAGATAAGCAGCATTGAGTCAGGGTGTGCGCTGAATGCCCACATGGCGATGGGAAGATACAGGAACTGGTTGATATTGCATAAAAATCCCAGCTTGTTCACCGGATTGGAAGTCTTTTTGTAGATGTCCGCTTTTATGATCTTACCGAATATCGTGGCCACAGGCATCAGGAAGGCTGAAGTCATGAATACGAAGAGATTCATCGAATGGATATCCTTCATGAAGATCCTTGAAAGCATTATGCCTGTCCAGAGAACGACCGATGCCATCATAAAAGGAAGTCCCCTTCTCTGCTTCACCGCTGCGTCTTTCCGGAGAGCATTCAGACCTTCCGTATATTCGCTGATGCGGCAGGACGACTGCTCCGTCATTTCGGATTCCATATTCTTCGTGCGGGAAAAATCCTGCACATTTTTTCTGAGATTAGATTTGTTAAGTGTTAATGTAGTCATGGTTTTTACCTCCTTGGTTTTTGCTTTGTGGCTACATAGTATCTGCTGTTTTCACTGACTTCAATAGCCCCGCTACCAAGCGGTACATAAGCATATCCCAAGCGGTATGATCCGTGTATTTTATGCGCACTTTATCGCGTCGGAACGTAAAGATTGACAAAAGAAAAATGTATGATAATATTTATGAGTGAATATTCATTCAGTCATAAAAGGAGATCACATATGCCCAAAACGGAAGAACAGTTCAGACAGATGCGTGATGATATGAGATCCAGGATTCTCAGAGAATCATCGCTTTACTTTGCCAAGAACGGATTCGGCGATACGAAGATCGGTGATCTGGCAAAGCATATAGGAATAGGTCAGGGCACGATATATCTTTACTTCAAGTCCAAGGAGGAACTCTTCGAAGAGATCCGTAAAAACGCCGACAACTCAATCGAGGTGAAGAAGATCAGGGCACTTGCAAAGCTTCCCGTTTCTGCCGCATCCAAGATAGAGAAGATTTCCGAAGAAGTCATCAAATGCCTTGATGACGAAGAGTACGCGGTCAAGATCACCATCTATACCCAGCTTCTTCTCGAACAGGACAGCGGCCTGTATAAAAGCGATATGTATGAAGCTCTTGCCGGGATCATTAAAAAGGGTCAGAAAGAAGGAAAGGTACGCAAAGGTGATCCTCTGATGCTTGCGGATCTGTACTGGGGAACGGTATATCTCTATGCTCTTAAGAAACTGTTCATCAAAGAGTTTCGGATGATCGATAAAGCAACTCTGTGTCATCTGCTGGAGGTGTGATATGGCAAAGATCGCTATAGTTACGGGTGCTTCCGGCGGGATCGGAAGAGCTTTTACAGACAGGATCTCCGCTATGGAGAATATAGATGAGATATGGGCAGTGGGCAGGAATTCCGAAAAACTGGAAGCTCTCAGATCTGTTTATCCCAAGGTCGTGCCCGTGTCCGCAGATCTTTCGGACGGAAAGTGCGAACCTTTATCGAACATGCTGAAAAGTAATTCTCCGGACGTCAGGATCCTTATCAACAATGCCGGAGTCGGATATATGGAGGCATTCGACAAAATGCCTGCGGAACATATCCTCCGGGTATGTAATATCAACTGCACAGCACCTGCGCTGATAATGTCAGAGGTTCTTCCGTATATGAACGAGGGGGCAAGAGTGATCAACATTTCTTCCGCATCTTCTTTCCAGCCGAATCCGTATCTTGCCATGTACAGCGCGAGCAAGGTATTTTTGAAGAATTTGTCCAGGGCAGTCAACAAAGAGCTTAAGTCCCGTGGAATCACGGTCACAAGCGTATGTCCGGGATGGGTGGATACCGGGATGCTCCCCAAGGGGATTAATGGAAGGAAGATCAACTTCGTCGGAATGATAAAGCCCGAAAGGGTGGCAGACAAAGCTCTTAAGGACAGTGCAAAAGGAAAGGATATGTCGGTTCCGGGGCTTTTTTCCAAGTATTTCAGAATATATTCGAAGGTCACTCCCACGAGGATCATCATGGATCTGTGGGTGGCAATAATAGGAAAATACGTATGAGATACAAAATAGAAACCGAGAGGGCCGACCTCTTTGATGTAAGCATTGTTATCACCATGTGCCTGAAACTTGCCGGGGACGTTCCTTTCGATATGCTCAAAAATGCCTTTGATAAAGCCTGTACGTATCATGAGGTGCTTGGTTCGAAAATAGTGATCGAACCCGACGGGGAAGCATATTATGAGAACGCGGAAAAAGGGACTGGTGGCAACACTTTCTCACAGACAGATCTATCCCTTGAAGAACTGATTTATGAAAATGAAAGACGCAGGTTCAGGATAGAGGACGGCGAATTTATCAGGGGATTTTCATCACCTTCCGGAATCGTGCTTATGATGCATCATCTGGGCGGAGACGGGAAATCACTTCTGTATTTCACGGAAACCTTTATGAAATGCTTAAACGGAGAAGTATGCGAATTTATGTCGTTCAGATCGCTTGATCCAAATAGTCTTCCGTATGACGGCGGTCTGCCCTGTGTCTATAAAATACTGACAAAACACTGGAACAGAAAGTGGAGCAGGGAAAAGCGAATTTTTACCTTCGCAGATATGGATGCCGCATATACGGAGTATTGGAAGGCCAGGAAAACAAAGATCACGATCACAAGATATGAAAAGGATGAGTGGAACAAGCTGCTTGAGTCCGCAAGGAGGATCGGTGTGTCCGTGACAGCCCTTCTGATCACGGACATGATCAGGGATTCGCAAGGCAAAAAAGACATCGGACTTGCCGTGGACGGAAGGACGGACGGAAACAGATCCATGGGAAACCAGGCAACAGGTATTTCCGTTGAATGCAGATATGTGCCTGACAAGTCGTTTGAAGATAATGCCAAGGCAGTACACGCATTGATGAAAAGGAAGCTGTCCGATGACAGGTATAAGTATTTTGTGCTGAATTTTATGGGTGCACTGGATCCTGCTCTGAAGGATGCACTGAATCTGGAACATGCCGGTTGCTTCTCCGGGAAAGTCTCGTCATATCTGGCACAGCTTTTAGGTTATGGGACCAAGGTTCGTGACATAAGTATCACAAATCTGACCAGGGCGGATATTCCCGTTACGTACGGGAAATACGGGATAAAGGATCTTATTTTTATTCCGCCGGTTGTTTCGTATGCGAAGAATGTATATGGTATAGTTACGGCCGGTGAAAGGATGTATGTGGTAAGGCATATATTTGAACAGACCGTATCGGAATAAATGATATTTGAACTGTAAGATCCGATTCTTACGTTGTTAAAAGAGCTTTGTAAGGGTATAGTATATGTATCCCCATAGAGTTTGTTCATAAAATTCTGATTCGTGATCGGAGGTTGTTATGACTGATAACAGAGAGAAAGTTGCGGCCGATTTTCGTAATGAGATAAGCCATGCTTTTGAGCCCGGTGCAAAGGTTATGTCAGCGGACAGGGAACTTCGCTATTGTCTTGAA
>JAILOC010000138.1 GCA_024691045.1 Lachnospiraceae bacterium
CCGTCCCCCTGTTTCACAGCTTCAAGGATAGATTATGAGATTTCGTCCCTGTATAGATATTCACAACGGAACGGTAAAGCAGATCGTCGGTTCGTCCCTTAAGGATGAAGGCTCATCTGCATCCGAGAATTTCGTATCCGCGTACGATTCGGTTTACTATGCGGAAATGTTCAAAGAGCGCGGACTTAAAGGCGGACATGCCATCATCCTTAATAAGAAGGGTACTCCAGAATATGAAGCTTCATATGAAGCGTGCCTGAAAGCACTTAAGGCTTATCCCGGAGGACTGCAGGTCGGCGGAGGGATTCTTCCGGAGAATGCGAAAGAGTTTCTGGATGCTGGCGCATCCCACGTCATAGTCACTTCGTATGTCTTCTCGAACGGCAGGATCAACTACGATAATCTTGAGAAGATAAGCAGCGCAGTTACTCCGAAAAAGCTCGTACTCGACCTGAGCTGTAAGAAGACAGGTGATTCGTACATAGTCATGACGGACAGATGGCAGAAGGAAACACAGGCGGTGGTGGATGCAAAGCTTCTTTCAGGGCTGTCCGGTTACTGCGACGAATTCCTTATCCATGCGGTAGATTCCGAGGGCAAGGCGAATGGTCCGGAAAAAGGAGTGCTTGAGATGCTGAAAGGCTTCACGCTCAGACCCGTTACATATGCCGGCGGCATTGCATCTTATGATGACATACTTTCCATTCGTGATATGTGTGACGGAAAAGTTGACATCACTGTCGGTTCTGCACTCGATATCTACGGAGGAAAACTCGAGATGGATGAGATCATAAAGCTATGCTCGTAATTGTAAAAATATGGGCTCCGGGTACTCCCGGAGCTCTTTTTTTGCCAAAAATCATTCTTTTTTGGTCAGATATAGTTAAAATTTCATAAATATTACGATATTATTGCAAATTGTTTGCATTCCGATTTTTTAACGGATATAATTACCCATTATCGGAAAGCGTTCAGATTATGGAGGTTTAATGGATTCACGCTTTGTGTATGTGCTTAAAGATTCCAGGCACAGAAAAAAAATCAATCGCCAGATGATCGTTGCATCAAGCGATGTTAACGAAAGGATCAGACCCGTTGTCGTTCATAAGGGACTCATCTGGTTCGGCGTGATCTTCTTAGCCATCTTTATCGGTATATCCATAGGATATTTTGCAAATGAAGCAGGTATCATAAACGGATATAACGAGAGTATAAATATCAGGAATGCCAGGATATCCGAGCTGGAATCGCAGATCAACAGTCTTAATGCAACCATAGCTTCCAGGGATACGGAAATACAGGTTCTGAGCCAGACGGTAAATACCAAGAGTGAAGAGCTTGGCATGCTGAATGCCCAGATTGAGAATATGTATATTCCCACCGATTTTCCCTTGAGCGGATCCGCCTCGATGCGTACTGCCGAAGACGGCGAAATCCCTGTGATCATCTTAACCGGATCGGAAGGCGACTTCGTAAGGGCAACTGCCTGCGGAACAGTCGTCGAGATCAGGACAAATTCAAAAAGAAATGATAGCGGCTCGATAGCCGAATACTATGTCGCGGGCGAGAGCACCGACGGCAGTGATAAAGAAGTCAAAGACCTCGGTTTCTATAACGTCATCACCATCGATCACGGCAACGGATATATGACCGTGTATATGAATGACGGTGATCCTGTTGTGTCCGAGGGTGATACTGTTTCTGTAGGAAATACACTTTACAATCTCAAAACGGGAAATACCGCATTGGGATACGAGATGATCCGCAACGGAGAATACATCGATCCCGATGAGGTCATGATAATAAGCGGCTGATCTCTGCCGCACCTATCAAAAGGGAGTAAAGGTAATGAAAAATCAGAAACTGAATATTAGCACGCTTCTTGGCAAGGGATCCGTTGTGAACGGTGATTTTGCCGCTCCTGGTTCTGCACGTATCGACGGCAAGATCACCGGAAACGTTAATGTTGAAGGTACTCTTGTAATAGGTACCAGCGGCGTGATAAAGGGCAATGTAAAATGCAGCGGCATAATTGTCGGCGGCGATATTGAAGGTAACATTATTGCTCCCGAAAGAGCGGAGCTGTCTTCCACCTCCAGGATCATCGGAGACATCCATACCGGAAATATCATCATTGATGAGAATGCTCTTTTCCAGGGCAAGATCATCATGAGTGAAAACGGCGTACCCGAGAGGGACAGGTATAAGCTTTCCTACAAGGCAAAGGAAAGAAAGGATCAAAAGAGTGCGGCATCCGAGGTAAGGGATGCACTCGAAGATGCCAGCGAGAATGAGCCCGAGCCTGTTGAAGAAAATATCGTTGAGGCTGATTCCGAGAATTAAACAGACGACATATTAAAAGGACGGTTGCATATGCAACCGTCCTTTATATTGCGGTGATATGAAATACCGGAACCGTCCCCCTGTTTCTTACTGCTTGTCCTCGTCCTTCATTCTGGCAAGAACGATATCGTATCCGTCATTTCCGTAGGTGAGGCTTCTGTTTACGCGGCTTATGGTTGCGGTGGAAGCACCGGTCTTGGCCGATATGGCGAGATATGTCTGGCCCTCCTTGAGCATCTTGGCTACCTCGAATCTCTGGGACATACTTACAAGCTCACCGATGGTGCAGAGGTCCTCGAAAAAGGAATAGCATTCCTCCACGGTCCTGAGCTCCAGGATTCCCTTGAACAGCTGATCAACTGATTCGGATCTTAATTTATCGTTCATTTTTAAGGATTCTCCTTTATTGCGGTGCCTGTTAGCGGGCGTTTTCATTAATGCTTTCACGAGATAAAATTTTAATACTTTATCTTGCGAAAGTAAATACCAAATTATTTGGTTTTACTTAAGAAATAAGGTGTCAACGAGCCTTGTATCGTGTATAATTATGAAGTGATTCATCATATCGGGGGGTATTTATGGATTATGAGAAGATCATCAGCGATTTTGTAAAAAATCGCGCCGGAGAATTCATCATTACCGACAGACAGGGAAAGATACTCTATCGAAACAGAGTAGAGAATTTCTCCGATGAACAGT
Organism: Lachnospiraceae bacterium; assembly: GCA_024691045.1. The sequence goes on from JAILOC010000138.1 coordinate 3,043, forward strand.
GGTCGGCGTGGTCTGCGTTCAATATTGATACGGAGACGATCGATCACGAAGAAGACTGGGAGATTTCAGACAGAGCCGGTGGCAATTATTACACAGCCCGTTCCCTTCCCGTTACTCAGGACGGAAACGAGGTGATATTGCATCATGTCTATAATACCAGTCAGTACGCAACACTTCTGCGTGACGTTTCGGGCTATCTTAAGGATTGGAGAGAACTGAGTGCTTTCCAGACGGCAATGCTGGAGAAGCTTTCGGGTAACTACGAATCCTGTCTGCCGGTTGTTCTTAAATATTTCAAAGTTTCAAGTGTCGTTATGTATATAGGCCGCGGCAGGAAGATGGAGAGACATCTTCTTGATAAAGAGACCAAATCTATACAGAGCGCACGCATCGAAAGAGAGGATGTTTTCGACGCCACCAAGGGTGAGTTCAGAAAGCTTCCGGGTCTCGGTGACAAGGATTATCTTTGTTACATCTGTGACAGTGCCATTCACGGTACCGATTATTCACTTTACCTGTATGCCGAAGGTCTTGAGGATGATGACAGCTTCAGCATGCATTACAACGTTATAAAGCTGTTCATTGAAAACGGATTGCTGCGTGAACAGATCACTTACGAAAGCGAGCACGACAAACTTACCGGTCTTTACAACAAGGGCAAGTATATGTCGATGCTTTCAGATTTCATGCCCAAGCAAAGCCAGGTTGCCATTTACAATATGGACGTCAACTATCTCAAGAGGACCAACGACAATCTCGGACATGAAGCGGGAGATGCACTTTTGGTCAAGGCAGCCAGAAGTCTTCAGGCTGTTGAGAGGGAGAATGTCTACGGCTTCCGTATGGGCGGAGACGAGTTTATGCTCCTTGGCTGGAACATGACCGAGACGGAAGCACAGAAGCTTAAGAAGGACTGGGAAGATGCCCTTGCCAGACTCAATGAGAACAAGGAAGAAGTCGAGTGTGTTATCGCATGCGGTCTTGCTTACGGCAAGGACGAATTCGATCTGAAGGAACTTCTTAAACTTGCGGACGACCGCATGTATGAGAATAAAGTAGCAATTAAATTGTCACGGGGAGAGGATCCTAACGCCCGGTGATCATATAAAAAAGGAGAACAACATGACTATCGACAAAACTCTTGAAGGCACCAAACTTGAGATCTCTCTTGAAGGAAGACTTGATACCATGACAGCGCCCCAGCTTGAGGAAGAGGTCAAGAACAATATCGAGGGCATCAAGGAGCTTATCTTCGATCTTAAGAATCTTGCGTATGTTTCATCCGCCGGTCTCCGTGTGCTTCTTTCCGCTCAGAAGATCATGAACAAGCAGGGAAGCATGACTATCAGGAATGCCAATGAAGAAGTTATGGAGATCTTCGAGGTCACCGGTTTCATCGATATTCTGAATATTGAGGAGTAATCCGGTTTTTATGAATACTTTACCCTCAGGCTTTCAGGTCTTTAAAGACAATCTCTATACGATGATCACCGGAAAGTATCATGAAGGCAGCACCAGCCTTGATCTTCTTAACAATGCGGCTGTAATGCGTCTTTCAAGGTCCATTACCCTGCCTTCGTTCAAGGGTATTCCGGAGCTTACTCCCGAGCAGAAGAAAGCCGTGGAGGAATTCTACCGTCCGTATGTGCGTCATATGGACGGAAAATACCATCGCCTGTATACTTACCGCTCGGGCGGAAAATTCTATCCGGAATATATTCCGGAAGATTTTTATTTTATGTATGTAGACAGGTTCTACAATGACAGGCATGAATCCTGCTACATGGATAATAAGTGCTACTATCACAAGCTTTTCCCCGATACCAGACAGCCTCGGACAATTGTGATGCGTGTCGGGAAAAACTGGCTTGATGAAAAGGGAACGCTCCTTACCCCCGCGGAAGTCAAAAAGCGCATCATGGCGGAAGATGAGATAGTGCTTAAACAGGCGGTGTTATCCGAGGGCGGATTCGGTGTTCACTTCATCTCGGGTGATAACAAATTTGATGAATTCAGAAAGGTGCTCCGCGGCATAAGTACCGATGTGATAATCCAGGAGCCCATAAAGCAGCACGCCGATATGGCCGCGCTTAATCCTTCATCGGTAAACACCATCCGAATCATGACATGGATCGACGGAACCGAGGTCAAAGTGCTTAGGGCGATGTCAAGGATAGGCGTCGGCGGAGACCGTGTCGATAACAGCTCACACGGCGGAGTCATCTGCGGGATAGGTGAAAACGGCCGGCTGACCGAGACCGGAGTATTCCATGACGGACGTCAGAGTAAGACCCATCCCGAACTCGGATACAGCTTCGGCGATAAGAGGCTTGTTTATATCGACAAAGCATATGAGCTTGCCAAGAAAGCACATCCTTCGATAGGCCATTTCAGACTGGTGGGATGGGATGTTGCGATCGATGAGAACGGTGAAGCCGTACTTGTTGAAGTCAATTTCACCCTTTGCGGTATCAATGACATGCAGGTTACCTGCGGACCTCTTTTCGGTTCCGATACCAAAAAGATGCTTGATGAAGTATTTAAAGGAAAGAAGGCCAAGTTCTCGACTTTACTATGAACTACGACGACAGTTTTTTACGCAGACAATATCTGATCAATCTTTTCCCGATCATGTTCTCTATATTGGGAGGAACGATCAACGCTCTGATCGACAGTGTCTTTATCTCTCTTGTACTCGGAAAGGACGGACTCAGTGCAGTCACCCTGTCGATGCCCGTATACCTCGTACTGTGCAGTCTCGGTGCTCTCATTGCTTCGGGCGGAAGCCTGCTTTCCGCACGTGAAGCCGGCAAGGAGAATATCAAGTCGGCAGTTGAGTATTATCACAGTTCTCTGACGCTTACCTTTATATGCGGAGTGCTTTTTTCCGCATTTGCATTTTTCTGCAGACCGCTTTCAGATCTGCTTGCACAGGGAAGTGTGTTGAACGAATATATCTATCAGTATATATTCGTATCCCTTTTGGGCTCGCTCTCTTTTATGATGCTTTATTCTCCGGTTTTCTATCTCCAGCTTGCCGGAAAACGCAAGGAGATAACCATGATGACATTTATCATGGTGAGCCTGGATACCATACTTGATGCGGTTCTTCTTTTCATTTATCCGATGGGAATAACCGGTGCAGCGATCGCAAGCGTTGCTTCCACACTGATCGCATGTATTTACGGGTTTGCATGTCTTAACAGGAATGGATCGGATTACAGGTTCTCTTTCAAAATGATAGGTGTCAAAGGTACGGGATCCATTATCCGTTTCGGAAGTCCGACCGCACTCGGCAATTTCTATGATGCGGTAAGGCTGCTCATTATCAATGCCCTGATACTTAAGATAGCAGGAGTCAGCGGTGCTGCCGTTTGGGCAATATTAAATACGCTTTCGGAGCTGTCACTGATCATTGTATCCGGAATCCCGCAGGCTGCGGCACCCATGACCGGAGTA
>JAILOC010000030.1 GCA_024691045.1 Lachnospiraceae bacterium
AAGAAAGTAAGTGAATACGGCACCCAGCTTCGTGAGAAGCAGAAGGCTAAGTTCATCTACGGCGTTCTCGAGAAGCCTTTCCGTAACTATTATGAGAAGGCTGACCGCATGAAGGGAATGACCGGTGAGAACCTCATGACCATGCTTGAGAGCCGTCTTGACAATGTTGTTTTCCGTCTCGGACTTGCAAGAACCCGTCGTGAGGCAAGACAGGTTGTAGGCCATAAGCATGTTATGGTCAACGGCAAGAAGATCAACATTCCTTCATACCTTGTAAAGGCAGGAGATGTTATCGAACTTACCGAGAAGGCTAAGTCACTTAACAGATACAAGGAGATCGCTGAAGTTACCGGCGGAAGACTTGTTCCCGAGTGGCTTGACGGAGATCTTGAGAACTTCAAGGGAACCGTAAAGAATCTTCCTACCAGAGAGATGATCGATGTTCCCGTAGACGAGATGCTTATCGTCGAGCTTTATTCCAAGTAATAAAAACGGACAGTAACCGATAAAATGTATTTGGAAAATACAGGAGGGTATATTAGTGACAGATTTCGAAAGACCTTCAATCAAGATTGAAAAGTCCGATGATAAAAGATATGGCCGCTTTGTTATCATGCCCCTTGAGAGAGGATATGGTATCACACTCGGCAATTCACTCCGCAGGATCATGCTCTCATCACTTCCCGGATTTGCGGTAAGTGAGGTCAAAGTTGACGGAGTACAGCACGAACTCAGCACGATCCCCGGTGTCAAGGAGGATATGACTGAGATCATCCTTAATATCAAGAGCCTTGCCATCAGCAATTCAGATGAGAGCGGCGAGCCCAAGACCATGTACATCGAGGCAGAGGGCGAAGGCGTTGTAAAGGCTTCTGATATTCACCACGATCCCGACATTGAGATTGCAAATCCTGACCAGGTAATTGCAACTCTTTGCGGCAAGAATGCAAAGCTCTATATGGAGCTTGTTGTAACTGAAGGAAGAGGATATGTAGGAGCAGACAGACTCCGTCCCGGAGATCACAGCATCGGAACCATCGCTGTTGATGCTATCTACACTCCCATTGAGAGAGTAAACGCTACCGTTGAGGACACCCGTGTAGGACAGAGCACCGATTACGATAAGCTTACCCTTGATGTCTACACCAACGGAACCATGACTCCCGAAGAGGCAGTAAGCCTTTCCGCTAAGGTTCTTTCCGATCACCTCGGACTCTTTATCAATCTTTCCGAAAAGGGACAGAGGATCGAGTTCATCGGAGGACCCAGAGAAGAGAATTCAAGCAAGACCGTTGACGGAATGAGCATCGAAGATCTCGAACTCTCCGTAAGAAGCTTCAACTGTCTCAAGCGTGCCGGAATCAATACCGTTGCAGAACTTTGCGAGAAGACTGCAGAGGATATGATGAAGGTAAGAAACCTTGGAAAGAAATCTCTTGATGAGGTCCAGCTCAAGCTTGAAGAGCTCGGCTACGGCTTCAAGGCTTCAGATAACTAACAGGTAAGCGCGTGGGCGGTAAAACCGATGAGTTCGCCCGAAGCGTTGTAGAACGGATCAATGCATGGGAATGGTAAGACCACAGGGCACGTTCCTGATGTACCGTATCACAGAAAGGAATAATAAAATGGCAGTACATTACAGAAAACTCGGAAGAACTTCTTCCCAGAGAAAAGCCCTTTTAAGAAATCAGGTTACCGCTCTTATCGAGAACGGCCGTATTACCACCACCGAAGCTAAGGCTGAGGAGATCCAGAGAATTGCAGAGAGACTTATCGCTCTTGCAGTTAAGGAGAAGGATAATTTCGAGACCGTTAAGGTTACCGCTAAGGTTGCCCGCAAGGACAAGGACGGTAAGAGAGTAAAGCAGATCGTCGACAAGGAGACCGGAAAGGTTCTTTCCGAGAGCACCAGAGACAAGGACGGCAAGCTCGTCAAGATGGAGAACGGTGTAACCGTTACCGTTTATGATGAGGTGGAAAAGGAGATCAAGAAGGATAAGCCTTCAAGACTTCATGCAAGACGCCAGATGCTCAAGGTTCTCTATCCCGTTACCGAAGTATCTGCTGAGAATAAGGGCAGAAAGAAGTCTGTTAAGGAAGTTGATCTTGCCAACAAGCTCTTCGATGAGATCGCTCCCAAGTATGCTAACAGAAACGGCGGATATACCCGTATCGTAAAGCTCGGCCAGAGAAAGGGCGATGCTGCAATGCAGGTTATCATCGAGCTCGTATAATTCTTAAGATTAAAAAGTCCGGTGCTAATGCACCGGACTTTTTGTATGCCATTATCTGCAAGGTCAAAGTGGTCTCGCCGACCGTTTATTGACCGTCACCACTCACATCGGTGGTGTACGCATCCTTCCAGCTGCTGCCGGTTTCGGCGTAGGCGATATCGGGATTCTTCTCGGCATAATCGGTAAGGGTCTCGCTGTTGGACTTGGATATGGCCGTGATGAGCCCTATGAGGAGTATGCCCACCATAATAAAGAATACCATACGTCTGAATTTTTCATTTCCGAATAATTCTTTCATCCGTAAAAGAATACCACCCTTTCAGACTTTTGAAAAGCGGAGTGAAACAGAGTAAGCCGTCCCTTTGTTTCAACGCACCCCTCATCCATCCCCTTGTTTCTTTATTCCTATTAGGGTAAAATAATTTTCTATGGATATTGTTAAGGCAGAAAATCTGGTATTTGAATATATCAGGCGTGACGAGGAAGGAAATCCCACCGATGTCACGACTGCTCTCGATCATGTCAACATTGATGTGAAGCAGGGAGAGTTTATAGGCATACTCGGACACAACGGTTCGGGCAAGTCTACTTTTGCCAAGCATCTCAATGCCATTCTTTATCCTTCGGAGGGAACCGTATGGGTCGGTGGTATGAATACCAGGGATGATGACAAACTTTGGGATGTGAGAAGCTGTGCCGGAATGGTATTCCAGAATCCCGATAACCAGATCATCGGACAGGTTGTCGAGGAGGATGTCGGATTCGGCCCGGAGAATCTCGGTGTTCCAACCAAGGAGATATGGGAAAGGGTTGAAGAAAGCCTCAGGGCTGTCGGAATGCTGGAGTACAGAAAGAAATCTCCAAATAAGCTTTCCGGAGGACAAAAGCAGAGAGTTTCCATCGCAGGCGTTCTGGCAATGCATCCGAAGTGCATAGTGCTTGACGAGCCTACCGCAATGCTCGATCCTTCGGGAAGAAAAGAAGTCATCAGAGCGATCAGGGGTCTTAACGATGTCGAGAAGATGACGGTCATCCTCATCACCCATTATATGGATGAGGTTGTTCATGCGGACCGCGTATTTGTGATGGATAAGGGTAAGGTCGTAATGCAGGGAACACCCAAAGAGGTATTTTCCGATGTGCCCGCACTTGAGAAGCTCAGACTTGATGTTCCCGGCCCCACTCGTATAGCCTGGGAACTGAAGAAGAAAGGCCTGCCTCTTCCAAACGGAATACTTACCGCGGAAGAACTTGTAAAAGAAATAGAAAAATGCCGCTGATACTCGATCATGTAAGTCAAATATATAATGCCGATACGGAAACACCGGTCAGAGCTCTGGACGATGTTTCTCTTGTGCTGCCCGAAGGACAGTTCATCGGAATTATAGGACATACCGGTTCGGGCAAGTCCACTCTCGTTCAGCACCTGAACGGACTGATGATGCCTACATCCGGAAATGTATATTATAACGGCAGGGATATATCCGATAAGGATTTCAATAAAAAGGAACTCAGGAAGCATGTGGGACTGGTCTTCCAGTATCCGGAGCATCAGCTGTTCGAGACCGATGTGTTTGCTGATGTATGCTTCGGCCCCAAGAATATGGGCCTGTCCAAAAAAGAAGCCGAACTTGCGACATTTGATGCACTCAGGAAGGTTGATTTCCCCACGGAGCTTTACTATGCTTCCGTTTTCGAACTTTCGGGAGGTCAGAAAAGAAGGGCTGCCATTGCCGGAGTGCTTGCGATGAAGCCGGATTTCCTTGTGCTTGACGAGCCCACCGCGGGACTCGATCCCGTCGGAAGATATGAAATACTCGATATGGTTTCCGCACTTCACAAGGAGAGCGGAATGACGATCATCCTAGTATCGCATTCGATGGAGGATGTTGCCAGATATGTGGAAAGAGTCATCGTTATGGACGGTGGCAAAGTTGCATATGATGACACGCCCAGGGAAGTCTTTTCACATGAAAAGGAACTGGAAGATATGGGACTCGGCATCCCTGAATCCGCACGTATAACCCGTATGCTGAAAAGCAGGGGATTGGATGCAGATCCTGATGTGCTCACGGTCAGTGAGGCAGCTGATTCGATCTATGCCGCCGTAACGGGAAGAAATAAATGATCCGCGATATCACGATAGGACAATATTATCAGACGGACAGTCCGGTCCACAGACTTGACCCCAGGGTCAAGCTTTTGGGGACCCTTCTTTTCATAATCACGCTGTTTCTGTATAAGAATCCTGCGGGATATGTGCTGGGCGCATGTTTTCTTCTGGCGGTCATAAAGATGTCCCGTGTTCCGGTCAAGTTCATAACCAAGGGACTTAAGGGGATAATGATCGTGCTTCTCCTTACCGTTATAATCAACCTGTTCCTTACACCCGGAACCGCTTTGGTCAGCTTCTGGAAGTTCACCATCACCTATGAGGGAGTCGGCGTTGCACTGACCATGCTCTTCAGGCTTACCATGCTCATCATGGGCTCCGGTATAGTCACACTTACCACAACACCAAATAACCTTACCGACGGCCTTGAGAAGGGACTCGGATTCCTTAAGCTTTTCCGTGTTCCAGTCGGGGACGTCGCAATGATGATGTCCATAGCGCTCAGGTTCATCCCCATCCTGATGGAGGAGACTGACAGGATCATGAAGGCACAGCTTGCAAGAGGAGCCGATTTTGAGAGCGGCAATATAGTAAAGAAAGCCAAAGCACTTGTTCCTGTGCTCGTTCCTCTTTTTGTTTCCGCGTTCAGAAGGGCCGGAGACCTTGCGATGGCGATGGAAGCCAGATGCTATCGCGGAGGTGACGGCAGGACCAAGATGAAGCCGCTTATCTATAAAAAGAGAGATGCCGTGGCATATATCATATTGTTTTCTTTTGTGATAATCAGCGTATGGGTCGGCAGATGGCAGGCCATTACCGATATCTTCAATTCACTCTATATCCGTTTCATCCTTAAGTGACGTTCCATGGAAAAAAGGATCAGGCTGAAAATCTCATACGACGGAACGGCGTATCACGGCTGGCAGATCCAGGACGGAATGGTCACAGTTGAGGGAGTGCTCACTGAAGCCGTAAGTGAGGCTGTGGGTAGCACGGTCGAAGTGATCGGGGCAAGCCGGACCGATGCGGGGGTTCATGCCCTCGGAAATGTAGCGGTTTTTGATGCCGATACACCGATACCCGCAGATAAGATGTCAATGGTGCTCAATAAGCTCCTGCCGGATGACATAAGTGTGGTCCGTTCCGATGAGGTATCACCGGATTGGCACCCCAGGAAACAGGATTGCCGCAAGACCTATGAGTACCGTATATATACCTCGCCGGTACGTATGCCCTTAAAACGCCTGTATGCCCATTATACGTACAGCGAACTCGATATAGGGGAAATGGACAGGGCAGCCGCGTATTTCACCGGAGAACATGATTTTACGGCCTTCTGTGCCGCAGGAAGCCAGGCAACAACCTTTACAAGGACGATTTATGCCTGCAGCGTAAAAAAGGACGGAAATGAGGCTGTTATAAGCGTTACGGGCAGCGGATTCCTCTATAATATGGTCCGGATAATAGCCGGAACCCTCTATGAAGTGGGGCTGGGCAGGAAAAAAGCGGACGATATTCCCGAAATAATAGGCTCCTTAGACCGCAGAAAAGCGGGTCCCACGCTCCCTGCGTGCGGCCTGACCCTTATAGGGTATGAATATGAGGACGGACCCTTTTAAAAAGTCCCAAAAAATCGCGATTTTTCGTTGACTTAGCCGTACCCGTGTTGTAAAATGTTAATCCGTGGCGGGTTTTATGCGGCCCGGACATCCGCATAATGTCGATCCTTCCACATATATGCAAAGGGGGTAGTACCCGTGATGTATGCGTCTCCCAAACGCTTAAGTCTGCAGCATGATATTTTGATTTTCTTTTATGTACTGTTTGGAGGAATAAAATGAAAACTTATATGCCCAGTGCGGCTGCCATTGAGAGAAAGTGGT
>JAILOC010000047.1 GCA_024691045.1 Lachnospiraceae bacterium
AAATCCAGATAATTTAAAACCTGTGAAGCGGAAGAAAAAGCATTTTATCGTCGGAGTGATCCAAGCGAGTCCGGGACGGTGTAAGCCGGATGATATGAGGAATGCGTGGAGAGATCCTTATATGGGCCGCTGAGGGCATGAGGAAAGAGCCTGCTCGAGTATTCGTGACGTGAGGCATACGTTAATTGTCGGAGATATGAAGGTATCTCGCAAGTGCACGGAGCAATCCGTGAATCAAGGTGGCACCGCGGATAGTATATTCGCCCTTGACAGAAAACCATTAATTTTCTGTCGGGGGCTTTTTTTATTCCCGTCAGAAGCATTCCTTAGGAAAAGGAGAACAAAAAGATGATCAAGGAAGCAATCGTAAAGATCGTAAACAAGGAAGACCTCAGTTATGATGAGGCTTACGCCGTAATGAACGAGATAATGAGCGGTGAGACCACACCCACCCAGAATGCGGCATTTCTTTCCGCACTTTCCACCAAGAGCGCCAAGGCGGAAACCACCGATGAGATCGCAGGATGTGCTGCTGCTATGAGAGACCATGCCACAAAGGTTGATACCGGAATGGATGTTCTTGAGATCGTAGGAACCGGCGGAGACAATGCGGGAAGCTTCAATATTTCTACCACATCTGCACTTGTTGCGGCTGCAGGCGGTGTAAAGGTTGCAAAGCACGGAAACCGTGCAGCATCTTCACTTTGCGGAACCGCTGACTGTCTCGAAGCACTCGGAGTTAATATCGACCAGAGCCCCGAGATGTGCGTAAAGCTTCTTAATGAAGTCGGAATGTGTTTTTTCTTCGCACAGAAGTATCACACCTCGATGAAGTATGTAGGACCCATCAGAAAGGAACTCGGTTTCAGGACCGTGTTCAATATACTCGGACCTCTTACCAACCCCGCATCACCCACAGAGCAGCTTCTCGGTGTATATGACGATTATCTTGTAGAGCCCCTCGCACAGGTTCTCGTAAGCCTCGGAGTAAAGCGCGGCATGGTCGTCTACGGAATGGATAAGCTTGATGAGATCTCACTTTCCGCACCTACCAAGATCTGTGAGATCAAGGACGGATGGTACAAGACCAGAACCATCACTCCCGAAGATTTCGGATTCGAGACCTGCTCCAAGGATGAACTCAAGGGCGGAACACCTGCTGAGAATGCACAGATCACCAGGGATCTTCTCTCCGGAGCAAAGGGACCCAAGAGAAACGCCGTTCTTTTAAATGCAGGTGCTGCACTCTACATTGACGGAAAAGCTGAAACCTTTGAAGACGGTGTAAATCTTGCGGCTGAGATCATCGATTCGGGCAAGGCAATGGAGACACTTGAGAAGTTCATCGCGGTAAGTAATTCATAACTGTTCAGGTAAAAGAGAACGCAGGGATCGTCCCTGCGTTCTTTTGTTATTCAAAGACTGTTGTCTTCAGCGATTCAAACGGTACATGGAGCGGTTTTCCGAAGGCTATATTGTTGAACAGGTCAGTGATGAGTTCCATGTCCTCATCGATAACGGCATGTCCTTCTTTATGGAAATGGACAGCGAGATGGGAATCGAGACCTGCATCCTTCAGCAGCCTGTCTGCTTCCTTGTAGCATTCCCACATTGCGGGTGCATTTACCCAGTCCTCACCCATGAATGCTGCGATGATGAAATAGTAGCGCGTTTCGGATACTCCGAGTACCGGAAGGCCGGACTGACTGACCGGTATGTCCTCCGGATTTTTGTATTTCAGGAAGTAATCGTTAAACCAGCCTCTTTCCGCATCTGACTGAAGGCAGTCGAGAGGTTCGTTCTTTCCGTAGGTGTAATCCGCAGGGCCGCCTATGGACGACAGATCATAGGTTTTGCCATCGGATACAAAACCAAACAGTGCCAGTCCGCCCGCACCCGAGCAGGCAGGGATCGTCATTTTGAACCTTTCGTCAAATGCACCGCATACTGCGGTTGCTTTTCCCCATCTTGATACACCTGTGACCAGTGAGAGTTCCGGATCCAGGTTCAGATCTTTTCCCAGTCCCTCATATACGGCATCCAGGATCTTGGACGCACCCCAGGCCCAGGCTATGAGTACCCCGGTCTGCTCCTCCGGATCATTCCCGTATGGATAGAGATCATAGAAGGCCCCATTTCGTGCCGTGTCATCGGTTGCAATCTCGGAGGCGGTCATCACCAGGAGGGCATAGCCCTTTTTGAGAGCAAGGTCAGCAGCCGGAATGGGATGCATGCATATAATGAAGGGAGCGGGGCCTTCGGATGGTTTATTCTTTTCATCCGGAAGATAAGCATGTATGACAAAGGAGGACGAACGGCCGTCCTTTGAAACGCTGATCCTTACGAGCTCGCCTCCGGTCACTTTAAGAAAGGCCGCAAAGCCTTCGGGCTTTTCACCCGTATCCGGGTCCGGACCCAAAAGCTCATAGGAGATATCCTCGCCGCTTCTCCATTTTCCGTAGATGTTGTTTTGATAGAATTCTCTGAGTTTTTCCTTTTCCATATGCCAAGTATACTACAACGCTTTGTTGGAAAACAGCGTAAGCCGTCCCCCTGTTTCACCCACCCTGATTTGACAAAAACAGGCTCTTTCTGTAATATCAATAACTAAATACGGAAAAAACGGCTTTTTTGCGAATATAAGCCATCCGTATAATCTGTGACCGGTAATAGGAGGGTTATTTTTTACTTTATATGGACAGTCCGGGCCCCATAGAAATTGTTACACTTATAATTCTTATATTCTTATCAGGTTTTTTCTCCTCTGCGGAGACGGCTTTTGTATCGTGCAACAAAGCACGGATAAGGAGCCTTGCTGACGACGGCAATAAAAAGGCCGCCAGAGTCCTTCGCATCCTCGAAAAAAGTTCAAAACTGCTCAGCACAGTGCTGATAGGCAATAATATAGTTAATCTTACCGCGTCGGCTATTTCGACAATGCTGGCGACGGAGTATTTTGGTATTCCCGTAGGTATCATGACGGGTATACTTACCTTTGTCATTCTCATCGTGGGCGAAGTCGTTCCCAAGACCTGGGCGACGGTTTCGGCTGACAAGATGGCTCTTGCTTACAGCGGCATCATCGAGATGCTGATGGTGATTTTTACACCGTTCATTTTCATTGTTAACGGCGTGGCCAAGGCCATACTTTTCGTCATGCGTATAGATGCGGACGGCAGACCGGATGCGATCACCGAAGATGCGATCAAGACCTATGTCGATGTAAGCCACGAGGACGGCGAGATAGAGCCGGAAGAGCGTGATATGATCTATAACCTCTTCGATTTCACCGATCATGTTGCCAAGGATATCATGATACCCAAGGTACGTATGGTCAGCATAGATGTCGAGAGCTCCTATGAAGAAGTTCTTGCCGTATTCAAGGAGTATATGTACACCAGGCTTCCCGTTTACGAAGGCGAGAAAGAGCATATCATCGGTGTCATCAACATGAAGGAGTTCATCGGACTTGATCGTAAGGGCTTCAGCGTGCGAAATATAATGCGTGAGGCCTATTTTACCCACGAGTTCAAAAAGACCCAGGATCTGCTTGCGCAGATGCGTAAGGAGACCTTCAATATCGTTTTCGTCCTCAGTGAGTACGGTACGGTAGAAGGAATGATCACCCTCGAGGACCTTCTTGAGGAGCTTGTAGGCGAGATCAGGGACGAATTCGATGAGGATGAAAAAGAACTCATACAGAAGCTTGAAGACGGTAAATACCTTGTTGAAGGTGCGCTCAGCATCGATGACTTTAACGAAGCCGTCGGAACATCGCTTTCCAGTGAAGAATATGATTCGATGGGCGGTATCATAATCGAACGCCTCGATCATCTGCCTGAGGACGGAGATGAAGTCACTCTGGAGGACGGAACGGTCCTTAAGGTCATCGGAATGGATCAGAACCGTATCGTAGAGGTTGAGATAACCCTTCCACCCGAGGTTCTTGAGGAAATTGCCAAAAAGTCAGAATCCGAGGAAAAGCAGGATGATGACGAGGCAAAGGACGAAGAGGCGGCAAACGATAAATAACAAACGATATTCCTTATTTTTCATGGCTAAAAAGTGCTTGATGGAGGTAAATAATTCCCTTGCCTTATATGGGCTCTTATGCTATGATTCATAAGGTTTTTCGAAATAAGACTTTTTATCCAAGGAGGATATCATGAAGCATATCAAGACTCTCCAGACCAGAGATCTTAAGGAATCAGCAGTAAAGGGCGGATGCGGCGAGTGCCAGACCTCCTGCCAGTCTGCTTGTAAGACTTCCTGCACCGTAGGCAACCAGTCCTGCGAGCAGCTTAAGAAGTAATGTATCTTGAAATGATGCCGGCCTGAGCCGGATAAAAAGCAGTGTCTGAAAATGACACTGCTTTATTTTGTGGAACGGCACATGAAGGAGTTTTTATGATCCACCAGTTTAAAAGTGAAGGCTACAATATTATCCTTGATGTCAACAGCGGGTCCGTACACGTTGTCGACGATCTTGTCTATGACCTTGTAAAGACCGTTGAGGCTATCTATGAAGGCGGTGTTACGGATGTCGATACCATGAAGGCGGCCGTAAATGTCGCAGGCGATATGACGGCCACAGAGGAAGAGGTCGACGAGGCGGTAGAGGAGATCATGGAGCTTGCCAAGGCCGGCAAACTCTTTTCCAAGGATGTCTATGAGCCTTATATCGATAAGTTCAAAGAGGGCAAGCACTATGTAAAGGCTCTCTGTCTTCACATCGCACATGACTGTAACCTTGCCTGCA
>JAILOC010000059.1 GCA_024691045.1 Lachnospiraceae bacterium
TAGTGCCCGGCACGGAAAGCTTTACCCTTGCGGGAGATTATCTGTATTATCTGGGATTTGATGAAGGAAATATCACCTGGTTGCGGAGAAAAATAAGCGATGCATCCGTTCCCGAAAAGACGGGGATCATTCTTTCACATAACCCTGTCTTTGACCTCGGAACGGTTTCCTATAAATCTGAGACATATGTATGCCCGGATTGCGGAACGGATCTTATCATGAAATACAGCGAGTACTTTATCCTGGATGATAAATATTCGGATAATGCAGCTGAGATAAATGCTTTCCTTGAACAGGAAGCGGCAGAAACCGTCTCTTGGGAGGTGGATTATCATGAGAGCTCATGTTCGGATCATTTAGAGCGTCCCACATCCTATCAGGTGACGACCTCCTTTGAGATCGATTCAGTCAGTGTGATAGACGACAGGTATCTTACTGTAGATATGAGCGGATTCTGGTACGGAGGAGGAGCGGCCGGTTATTATCCCGGAAAGCAGTTCTTGCTTGACCTTGAAACCGGTGATGATCTGTCGATAACGGATTTCTATACCGGAACCGAAAAAGAATTCACCGATCTTGTGGTCCGGAAGACTGTAGATGATTTTCTGAGCTATGATGAGGATTCGAGTCCGTACTATTCATGGGAAGGATATGAAATATCCGATGAAGCCCGCCGGTATGTTTCCATGGACGGGTTTATACGGTTTGCCGGGGACGGGATCTATTACTGTTATGAGCCCGGTGATATCGGATATTTACCGGTAGGGTACATTGAGGTTTTCATTCCTTACGAAGAACTTCTCGGAAGAGAAACACTTTAATACGTCCTGATTGTTAATGAAAAGGCAGGTCTTGCGACCTGCCTTTTATGTGTCTGAAATTCCGGTCACTGCATTTTTTCTTCAAGCGGGAACTTGAAGTACCTTACCGCGTTATTGTATGAGATGTCTTCGACTATTTTGCCGAGTATCTTGTAGTCTTCGGGAAACATTCCCTTCTCGACCCAGTCACCTATGATATTACAGAGTATCCTTCTGAAATACTCGTGTCTTGTGTAGCTTAGGAATGACCTTGAGTCCGTCAGCATTCCGACAAATCCCGAGAGATTGCCGAGAGCAGCAAGAGACTTTATCTGATCTGTCATTCCGCCAATATGATCGTTGAACCACCATGCGCTTCCCTGCTGGATCTTGCCGACCGCGGTGGAATCCTGGAAGCATCCGATTATCGTTCCTATGTATGCGTTGTCGATCGGATTGAGTGAGTAGAGTATCGTTCTCGGAAGATTTCCGAATCTTTCAAGTGAATCGAGGAAGTTAGCACACTGGTCGGAAGGGGTGTGGTTATTGATGCAGTCGAAACCGGTGTCGGGACCGACCGACTTGAACATCGCCGTATTGTTATCCCTCTTGCATCCGTAGTGGAGCTGCATTGTCCAGTCAGCCTTGACGTATTCGCATGCCATGAATGTCATGAATGCGGTCTTGAACATATACTCGTCTTCCTTTGAGACGGGCATGTTATAGAGTCTCTTTGCGAAGATCGCTTCGATATCTTCGTCATTTGCGGGATAATACATAAGGAATTCAAGTCCGTGGTCTGATACCACGCAGCCCTGCTCCCTGAAGAATTCCATCCTTCTTCTGAGAGCGGTCTTTAAGTCTTCCCATGTCTTGATCTTGGCGACACCTGCGGCCGAAGCAAGCTTTTTGAGATAATCCTTGTAGTCGTGCTTTTCGATGTTCATAGCCCTGTCGGGACGCCACGCGGGAAGGACCTTTACGTCAAAAGAGGAATCCTCCCGTATCTGCTTATGCCAGTGAAGATCGTCGATGGGATCGTCGGTGGTGCACAGGAGAGTGACTCCGCTCTTTTTGATAAGTCCTCTTGCGCTCATGCCGGGCTCGGCAAGCTTTTTATTGCAGAGCTCCCATACCTCCTCGGCATTGTCCTCACACAGATGTCCGTGGAAATCGAAATACCTCTGAAGCTCGAGATGACTCCAGTGATAGAGAGGGTTTCCGATAGCTTTTCCGAGGCATGCAGCCCACTGGATGAATTTATCGTGGTCGGATGCCTTGCCGGTTATGAATTTTTCCTCGACTCCGCAGCTTCTCATGAAGCGCCACTTGTAATGGTCGCCGCCGAGCCAGACCTGTGCGATATTGTCAAACCTTCTGTCCTCAGCGATCTCTTTGGGAGAGATATGGCAGTGATAATCGAGGATCGGCATTTTTTCAGCATAGTCGTGGTAGAGTTTTGATGCCGTGGAACTGTTGAGCAGGAATTCGTCGTCCATGAATTCCTTTACCGGCTTTTTGTCCGAATTGAGTCCGAGCCCCCTTGCAAATGCATTGGGAGTGAAGCCGGTATCGTTAATGGCATCCATTACCTTCTTCCTGGTCTTTTCGCTGACGGAGCCCGAATTGTTGAGGACTCTTGACACTGTGGCAATGGATACGCCGGCCTTTTCGGAAATATCATATATTGTGAGGTTGCTTTCTTTCACGTCTTCCTCCGTATATATAGAAATGTATAGTATTTATGCTCTCTTATGGTGAAAGCGTTTACATTATAAATAAAATAACAGGTATTTTCAAGAACTTAATTTTAAGTTAATAACTAATTAATTCGACATGCTTTCGGAATTTGTATATCATTAAAGGTAAGTCCGTCCGGCGAAAGGAGAACATTATGAACGAGAACATCACCAAAAGAAACGAACTGCTCGCACAGAAGGTCATAGGGGGGCTTAAATCCCGCAATATGACAGGTTACTATGCCGCAGATAAGGAAGAAGCACTTAAGAAGGCTCTCGAGCTCATCCCCGAAGGTGCGACCGTTGCCATGGGCGGAGCGATGAGCGCCCACGAGATCGGACTGGTCGATGCCGTAAAGAGCGGAAATTACAGGTTCATCGACAGGGATGCCGTAGCGGACAAGAGATCCGCAATGATGGATTCTTACGATGCCGATGTTTTTCTTGCAAGCACCAATGCGATGACGGAGGACGGTGTTTTAGTCAATATTGACGGAAATTCGAACAGGGTTTCCATGATAGCACAGGGACCTAAGAAGGTGGTCTTCATCGTCGGAATGAACAAGGTATGTAAAGACGTTGATTCGGCCATGAAGAGAGCCAGAAATGTCGCAGCTCCCATAAATGCTCAGAGATTCGGACTTAAGACTCCCTGCTCCGAGACAGGCTCGTGCATGAACTGCAAATCCCCCGATACCATATGCTGCCAGATCCTCATCACCAGATACTCCAGACATGAGGGAAGGATTCACGTGATACTGGTAAATGACTCCCTCGGATTCTGACGATAACCCGGGGATCCGCAAAAATCCTTTTAATTGAAAGAACCTCTCATTTCTGATAAAATAGTCGGATGTGAGGTAAAAGACATATTATGAAACTTGTTGAAAAAATATTCGGAACTTATTCCGATAGAGAACTCAAAAAGATCTATCCGATCGTAGATAAGATTGAAAGCTTAAGACCCGAGATGCAGGCTCTTTCCGATGAGGAGCTCAGGAAGAAGACTCCCTGGTTCAAGGAGCGTCTGGAAAAGGGTGAAACTCTTGACGATATCCTTCCCGAGGCATTCGCCGTCGTAAGGGAAGCTGCCAAAAGAAGCATAGGACTTGAGCACTTCAGGGTACAGCTCATAGGCGGCATCGTTCTTCATCAGGGCAATATAGCCGAGATGAGAACGGGTGAAGGTAAGACGCTCGTATCCACCTGCCCCGCTTATCTCAATGCACTCACCGGCAAGGGCGTACACATCGTTACCGTTAACGATTACCTTGCAAACCGTGACGCGGAATGGATGGGCGAAGTCCACAGATTCCTCGGACTTACCGTAGGCTGCGTGCTCAACTCGATGAATTCCGAGGAGAGACAGCAGCAGTACAATTGCGACATCACCTATGTCACCAATAACGAACTCGGATTTGATTATCTCAGGGACAACATGGCTATCTACAAGAAGCAGCTTGTTCTGAGGGATCTTAATTTCTGTATCATCGACGAGGTCGACTCCGTTCTAATCGATGAAGCAAGAACTCCCCTTATCATTTCCGGCCAGAGCGGCAAGTCCACTGCTCTTTATGAGATGTGTGATCTTCTCGCAAGACAGCTGAAGCGCGGGGATGATATCAAGGAACTTTCCAAGATGGATGCCATCATGGGCATCACCCAGGAAGAGACCGGAGACTTCGTTGTCAACGAGAAGGACAAGATAGTAAACCTTACTGAAGCGGGTACCGCACGCGTCGAGCAGTTCTTCCATATCGAGAACCTTTCCGATCCCGAGAATACCGAGATCAATCATAATATCATCCTTGCACTCAGGGCACATAATCTGATGTTCAAGGATCAGGATTACGTTGTAAAGGATGACCAGATCCTTATAGTAGATGAATTCACCGGACGTATAATGCCCGGCAGAAGATTCTCCGACGGTCTCCACCAGGCTATCGAGGCCAAGGAGCATGTCAAGGTTAAGCGTGAGTCCAAGACACTTGCGACCATTACATTCCAGAACTTCTTCAATCTCTTCGAAAAGAAATCCGGCATGACCGGTACCGCTCTTACCGAGGAAGCGGAGTTCAGGGAGATCTACGGAATGCCCGTTGTCACCATCCCCACCAATAAGCCCGTTATCAGAAAGGACCTTCAGGATGCGGTTTATAAGACCAAGAAGGAGAAGCTGAACGCTATCCTTAAGGCAACCATCGAAGCGCACGAGAAGGGTCAGCCCGTTTTGATCGGTACCATCAATATCGATGCATCCGAGGAACTCAGCAGGATCTTCAGCAAGGCAGGCATCAGGCATGAAGTCCTCAATGCGAAGTTCCACGAAAGAGAAGCTGAGATCGTAGCGCAGGCGGGTATCCACGGAAATGTAACCATCGCGACCAATATGGCCGGTCGTGGTACCGATATCAAGCTTGACGAAGAAGCACTTGCCGCCGGCGGACTCAAGATCATCGGAACCGAGCGTCACGAATCCAGACGTATCGATAACCAGCTCCGCGGACGTTCCGGACGTCAGGGAGACCCCGGTGAATCCAAATTCTATATTTCACTTGAAGACGATCTGATGAGACTGTTCGGTTCGGAGCGTCTTATCTCCATGTTCAACGCACTCGGAATCCCCGAGGGTCAGGAGATAGAGCACAAGGCACTTACCGGTGCGATCGAGACCGCACAGAAGAGGATCGAGTCCAACAACTTCGGTATCCGTAAGAACCTCCTCGAATATGACAAGGTCATGAGCGAGCAGAGACAGATCATATATGAAGAGAGACGCAAGGTTCTCGACGGCGAGAGCATGAGGGATTACATCTACAAGATGATCACAGACATCGTCGAAAGAAGCGTCGATATCTGCATCAATGACGATGTATCCTCAGAGAACTGGGATTTCACCGAGCTCAACGAGCTCCTGCTTCCCATCATTCCCCTTGAACCCATAACCAAGGAGAGAATGAACAAGCTCAAGAAGAACAGCATCAAGCAGGCTCTCAAGGAAGAGGCTGTCAAGTTCTATGAGACCAAGGAAGCTGAATTCCCCGATCCCGAAGCGATACGTGAAGTTGAGAGAGTCATTCTCCTTCGTACCATTGACCGCAAGTGGATGGGTCATATCGATGATATGGCTATCATGGAACAGGGTGCGGGACTTGCATCCTACGGTCAGAAGGATCCTCTTATCGAATACAGAAACCAGGGCTATGCGATGTTTGACGAGCTCATCCAGAATATTCAGGAAGATACCGTCAAGCTCCTTATGCATATCAAGGTAGAACAGAAGGTAGAACGCGAACAGGTCGCACAGGTTACCGGTACCAACAAGGATGATTCCGGCCCCAGAGCTCCCAAGACCAGGGCAGCCCAGAAGGTTTATCCCAACGATCCCTGCCCCTGCGGAAGCGGCAAGAAGTTCAAGGCCTGCCACGGAAGACCCGGAATGAAGCTCTGAGTACTCTGAACACAGATGGAATAACCGGTAAAAGTGTTTGGAAAGAGAGCGTAATACTATGGTAGAACTTGATCAGATAAAGCAGGATATTCTTTCGTACAGGGCTCCGCTTGCGGAAGTAAAAGAATCTCTTGATCTTGAGAGTAAAACAAAAAAAATAGAAGAGCTCGAAAGGGAAATGGAAGCTCCCGGATTCTGGGATGATCCCGACAAGGCTAACGCCAAGATGAAAGAGCTCAAGAATATGAAGGATACCAGGGATCTCGTTAAGAGTCTCGAAACAGGTATCGATGATGTGCTTACCCTTGTCGATATGGGAAATGAGGAGGAGGACGAATCCCTTATCCCCGAAGCAAGGGAAGAACTTGACAGCTTTGTAAGCAGATTCGAACAGTTAAGGCTTTCGACCCTGCTTTCCGGAGAATATGACGATTCCGATGCCATAGTCGAGCTTAACGCCGGTGCGGGCGGCACCGAAAGCTGTGACTGGTGCGGAATGCTGTTCAGAATGTATTCCAAGTGGGCGGATAAAAAGGGACTCAAGATCGAGGTCCTCGATCAGCTCGACGGAGATGAAGCAGGTATCAAATCCGTATCATTCCAGGTCAGCGGTGATAATGCATACGGATATCTGAAGAGTGAGAAGGGCGTACACAGACTTGTAAGGATATCACCCTTCAACGCACAGGCCAAGCGCCAGACCTCTTTTGTCAGCTGCATGGTAATGCCTGTCCTTCCCCAGAATAACGACATCGTTATCGAAGAGAAGGATCTGAGGATCGATACATACCGAAGCAGCGGTGCAGGCGGCCAGCATATCAACAAGACATCATCCGCCATCCGTATCACACATAATCCCACGGGAATCGTGGTCACCTGTCAGAACGAGAGAAGCCAGTTCCAGAACAAGGATAAGGCTATGGAAATGCTCCGTGCGAAACTCTTCGAACTGAAGATGGAAGAAGAGGAAGCAAAGAGCAAGGGCATCGCGGGCGAGATCAAGGACATTGCCTGGGGCAATCAGATACGAAGCTATTTCCTCCAGCCATATACCATGGTCACCGACAAGCGTACCGGATTCAAGACTGCCGATGCACTCGGAGTTCTTGACGGAAAACTTGATCAGTTCATTGTAAGTTATCTTAAGTGGAAGAGTACCGGCGGCGCAGAAGTCGGTGGAGATGACGAAGAGATTTAAGCATCCGTTTTTTGTCCTTATCTGGGTGGGAGGCTGAGCATATGAATAAGATCGCTACTTCCAAATTAAAACCGGGAATGGTTGTCGGAAGCGATGTTCTTAACTACGATAACAAGACGGTCGTTGCAAAAGGAACCAAGCTGTCACAGACTCTTATTACGAGACTTGAGCTTTACGGTATCCTCAGTATTTATGTTGAAGATGAAGTGCCCGAAAGTGCAGTTCCCGAGCCGGAAGATACTTCTTCCGACATCTTCCCTGTCCTGCCGGAAGCGGAAGATGAGCAGACCAATTATGAGAAGATCAGGGATACCCAGCTTTTCAAAGAGTTCAAGGCAGATTACGAAGAGGGCAGGAAATCGCTTGAGTTCCACGTAAGCGAAATGGTAGACAAGAACGTCGAAGTGGATCCCGTTCTTCTTCTCGAGAAACCGCTTGAGATGATCTCCAAAGCGGGTTCGAGGGTTTCCGTTATAGACATGCTCCATGCGATGAGAGGATTCGATGATTCGACCTTTGCACATTGCATGAACGTTTCACTTCTCAACTTTGTCGTTGCCGGCTGGCTCAGATGGAGCAAGCAGGATCAGGAAATGGCAATGATGTGCGGAATCCTTTTTGATATCGGTAAAATAAGAGTTCCCAGGGAAGTGCTCAACAAGGTGGAGCCTCTTACCGAAAGCGAACTCATAGAAGTAAAGCATCACGCCGAGCACGGATACAGGATGCTCAAGGATAAGAATCTTCCGGAGCATATCAAGACAACCGCGATCATGCACCATGAAAGATTCGACGGAAGCGGATACCCTCTCAGGATACATGGCGATAAGGCCGACAGGTTTGCACGGCTTACGGCGGTCACGGATGTATATGATGCGATGACCAGCGCGAGGGTTTACAGGGATCCAATCTGTCCCTTCAGGGTTGTAGAGATATTCGAAGAGGAGGGACTTGAAAAGTACGATCCCGACATCATAATGACCTTCCTCAAGAACGTTACATATACTTATATTCAGAATACCTGCAGGCTTTCTGACGGAAGAACAGGGACGATAATAATGCAGAATCCCGGCCAGTACTCAAGACCCGTCGTAAAGTGCGGAAACGAATTCATCGATCTGAATAAGCGCAGGGAGCTTAAGATCGTTGAACTTACCTGATGAGGAAACCCGATCAAAAAAATCAACCCGGCCATATGGCCGGGTTATTATTTTGCAGATGTATTATGTTTGCAGACCGTTCAGCAGTTCTCCGGATTCATAAGGTTCAGGAAGAAAAGCGCTCTGCTCTCATTAATTATCGGATAGATCCAGGTGAAGCCTATGCCGAGTGAGAGGATTCCGAGAATGTACATCGGGATGAACAGAAGATCCAGCGCCAAAAACCTCAGCCTGTTTCCGGTCATTTTCTGCCTTGCTATCCTGAGTACTTTGCCTGCGGAATAGCTCGGAAAATCAAGCATGACAAAGAATGCTATCCCATATGTCAGGTGGATATAAACAGAACCCAGGCCGGCTGCGGCAAGGAGACCGATTGAAATAAAGAGCCATTTGGGATCGGACGAGCGGATATACAGTTCCGATACGATGTTAAAAGGTATCGATGTTACCAGCGAAGGAAGCAGGAGAAATGCCGATACCTTGAAAACTTCGGACGGGCTTTCGCGAAAACCCCTGAAGATATCCGCCGTCTGCGCATCTCGGCCCGTGGATATGTTCAGGTAATACAGACATATTCCGCAATTGAACATTTCCGCTATCACGCCCAGGAGCATTGCGATAAGTGAGGTGAGGGCAGTATAGATCATATCAGCCGTATTATCCGAATTGATCGATGAAAAATAAGGGACCTTCAGTAATACGGTCGCAAGAATGCTTCCGGCATAGGAAATGAGATATATCCATATAAAATACGAGAGAGTCATCATAGCTGCTCCCCCGTATCTGCCCGCCATCACAGAAAGCGCTTTGGTTTTGAGTTCACCGGATGAACGGTATTCAGATTGCTGCGTCAAAATTCATTCCCTCAGTGGCCTGTTTGTGAAGGCTCTTCATATTCTGCTGATAAGGATTCTTTTCCGAAGGATAGGCAATCCTTGTCTTGGTCGTGCCTCCCGAGATATATGTGCATCCGCATTCCGGGCAAATAGCCGTGTGGAGCGATACCGATGCCTGAAGCACCTTGCCTCCGTCTTTGGATGCCTTACTGTATGCGTTGGAAACGTGCTCCTGCTCGTGGGCACGGACCCTTGATCCCGCCTCGGTTGGAGACATATGCTGTGCGGTCTTGAACGAGACATTCTCATCGGAGCCGTCTTTATATTTTCTTTCCTTACAGGTTTTGCATTCGGATTTGCTGACCTTGCCCGGTCTTCCCGTCTTAAGCGCGGATTCCTCCATGGGAGAGACTGTTGGCCCTGCGATCCTTCTGACCTGAGACTCACTGAAGCCGGGTATTCTGTCAGCTATCGATTTAACGGATAGATTCATAATGAGCCTCCTTTCGAAGGGAATGCGGGATAAACCGGCATTTCGATCCCATAGCGGGCATACATGCGGCTTACCTCTTCAAGTACAGAAGGGTCGGTCATAAGCGTATATACGGAATAAGCGGTTATTAACGCTCCCGTAATCATTGAGATCACGGAAAGAATCGCTCCTGTAAGAGCCATTTTGCCGAGGGGCTCTTTATCCTTGCGGCTGAGCAGGGCAAATAAGATCCCGAGAGCTCCGAAAGGTATCGCCAGAATCCCTGTGCAGAGCAGGATCATTGATATGATGCTCATCACAAGGGATGCCGTTTCAAAAGCGTGTCTTCCCTTGTCGGGATTGTAATTTTTGTAGGGCGAATCAACTGTCATCATTTCTCACCGCAAAGTCTGTATTTACTTAGAATTTATCATTATTTGCGGGCTATTGCAATAACTGCGCACTTGTACTATAATCTGTTCGTTGACTTCAGGGCAGGGTGCAACTCCCTACTGGCGGTGAAGGAGCAGCGCAAGGTCAAGCGCACCTCTTACAGTCCGCGAACCCGCAAAGACGGGCCGAACCGGTGAAATTCCGGTACCAACGGTGAATGACCGTATGTATGGTCTCAAGTCCGGATGAAAGAAGGAGGAAAAGAATATGAAAGACCTGTTTAATCAGGTAGCGTCGAATGCTCTGTATGTGGTAAGCTTTGTTCTTATCATTGCAGGGCTGTTTGTTTTTGCGGTTATAGCCGAGAAGGTGATCCAGAGAAAGAACGGCATAACCGATAAGACTTCCGCTGCAAGAAGAGCGGCGTGTGTCGGACTTTTGTCGGCTCTGTCGGCGATCCTTATGCTTTTTGAGATCCCGATGCCCTTTGCTCCGACATTCTATAAGCTGGACATGAGTGAGCTTCCCGTTCTTATCGGAGCATATGCATTCGGTCCCGCAGCAGGAATCATGATCGAGTTCATCAAGATCGTTCTCAAACTTTTCATGAAGGGAACATCCACCGCATTTGTCGGTGAGGTTGCAAACTTCTGTGTCGGAGCTTCGTTCATTCTTCCCGCATCGATCATCTACTATGCAAGGAAGAACAGAAAGACCGCTACTCTTTCATGCCTTGTTGGTACGATCTGCATCACTATCTTCGGAACCGTGTTCAATGCGGTATATCTGCTTCCCGCATTTGCCAAGCTTTACGGAATACCGCTTGAGGTTATCTTTGCGATGGGTAGCGAGGTCAATCCTTTCGCGGGCAACAATATCTACAGCTTCGTATTTGCCTGCGTTGCACCCTTAAACCTCATTAAGGGAAGCCTCAATTCGCTCCTTACTCTTCTTGTTTACAAGAAGATCAGCCCCGTATTAAAAGGCGCGGGCATTCAAGCCGAGCTGGTCAAGGAAACGGTAAAGCAGTAACTGTTGATCAACCCTGAATAATCAACCGAGAAAAGGATGTGCGGCACAGCGGTGCCGCACATTGTTTTTAGGACGCAAAATGTGTTATTTTATTTGAGAATCTTTTATTCGGAGGACCGGCTTGAAAAGAAAGAGCAAGGCCTTAAATTCAATAGTGATCATGATCACTACGGCGGTGATAATTGCTCTCACCGGCGCACTGGTCGTTAACTTTATCTCGTACAGCCGCAGGTTCGGATCGGCTGAGGCAAAAGTGTCCTACGGTCATTACTATGCAATGATCACCGTTAATTCGGATTCTTCTTTCTGGCAGTCCGTATATGCGGCAGCAAGGACTTCCGCCGAGGAACACGGTGATTATGTTGAAATGATCTCCGAGAATCTGTCGAGGGATTATTCCAAATATGAGCTTATGGAGATCGCCATAGCATCCGGTGTGGACGGAATAATAGTTTCCGCCGATGAGAGCGAGCGTATGACCGAGCTTATCAATGCTGCGGCATCGAAGGGAATAGGCGTCGTTACTCTTTATTCCGACAACACATCCTCCGACAGACTAAGCTTTGTCGGTATCAGTAATAACGATCTCGGAAAGCTTTACGGTGAACTTATCCTTCGTCTTGCGACGGAAAGAGTGTACACGACAGATACGATAGATGCAGTTATACTGGTCGATGCGGGTTCCGTAAGTACGGGACAGAATGTCGTCCTCAGCGCTGTTCAGGAAGCCATTGACGGGGAAAGCGAAGAGACAAAATACCTTCATCCTCCCATCGAGATCTCGACATATACTGTAGATCCGACTAATGAGTATTCCGCGGAAGAATCCATCAAAGGTCTTCTTTTGAGGGAAAGAAGCACTCTTCCCGAGATTGTCGTATGTCTCGGAGAACTTGATACTGTCGCGGTATATCAGATGGTAGTCGATTACAATGAAGTAGGTCTTGTTGACATCCTCGGATACTATGATTCCGAAGTAATCCTTAACGGTATCGACAGGGGAGTTATATATGCTACGATATCTGCCGATACTTCACAGATGGGAGCATCAAGCATAGATGCGCTCACGGAGTATTTCGATTACGGATATACCAACCAGTATTCGACTGCGGGAATATCCATCATAACCAAAGACAGGGAAGATCTGCAGGAAGGAGGTGCACCGTGATCGCACGGTTCAGAAACCTTTCGCTGCAGATAAAAATGACAGCCATATCGCTTATCGCGAACCTCTTCGTGTTCGTCATCAATATCGTTCTCCTTGCCGGAATCAATATAATGAGCGGGCGTATAGACAATGTCTATAAGGAGAATATGAGGCTGAACGAACTGTCCGTTTCACTCGGCAATGTTCAGGATGCGATGACCGAATACCTCAATGCGAAGACGAGTGATTCGCTTGAGGAATATTACCGCTCTGCGCAGGTTTATTCCGATCAGGCGGAAGCTCTGTCCTCGGAAGTAACAGGAAGCCTTCCCGACAGGATGGAATATGCGATCCGCAACATTAGCTCGGAATATCTGTCCGAGGTCAGCGAGACCATCGAAGCCAAGCGCGGAAGAAATGTCGAAAAATACAGAAATCATTATGAAGAGGCCACCAAGCTTTACAGCTACATCAATACATATATATACAGTCTCAATAATGAGCAGTTCAAGGAAAACTCCGAAAATTACAGGGAAATGATTTCGGCGTTCAAGACATTCGAGACGAGCGGAAACATGATCCTCATTGCCGTTATTATCGTCAATGCTCTTCTGATCATCAGACTTACCGCCAATCTAATCAGACCGCTTAAGCTTCTTGCCGGAAGGGCTGATGAAGTAGGTAAGGGTAATTTCGATGTCGCACCTCTTACGGTTGAATCGGAAGACGAGGTCGGTGTCGTTACGCGCGCATTCAACCAGATGGTTGTAAGTATACAGAACTATATCAGACAGGTCAGGGAAAATGCCGAGACGGAGAGACAGCTGAAGGAAAAGGAGCTTCTGATGGAGGCACACCTCAAGGATGCACAGCTTAAGTATCTCCAGTCACAGATCAATCCGCACTTTCTGTTCAACACGCTCAATGCGGGCGCGCAGCTTGCAATGCTCGAGGGTGCGGACAGGACCAGCGAATATGTCCGCGTCATGGCGGAGTTTTTCAGATACAATGTTAAGAAGGGCTTCCAGACAGTTACTGTGGGCGAGGAACTTGAACTGGTAGATAATTATATCTACATTCTGAACGTGCGTTTTTCCGGCGATATCATTTTTGAAAAAGACGTCAACAGTTCTCTTCTTAATGTAAAGATGCCGAGTATGATACTGCAGCCCCTTGTCGAAAACTGCGTCAACCACGGCATCAGGGATATGCTCGGTGAGGGCAGGATCAAGCTCAGCGTTTATCCGATGGATGATTATGCCTGCATCAGAATTGAGGACAACGGCATCGGAATGAGTGAGGATACCATCGAAAAGCTTATGAACGGACAGCAGCCCGATCCTGACAAGAAGGAATCCAACGGCATCGGTATGGATAATGTTATAGCGAGGCTCAAGCTCTTTTCCGAGAACGAGGACGTATTCGACATCTCGAGCGAGGGCGAGGGTAAGGGCACCAAATTTACGATCTATCTTAAAAAAGGCGGAGACAATTAATTATGTACAAGATCTTACTTGCGGACGACGAAGGAATAGTCATCGATTCGCTCAGGTTCATAATTGAAAAAGAATTCGGATCGGAATGTGAGACCAAGTCTGCGAAGACCGGACGCTCCGTTATCGAGCTTGCCGAAACCTATCATCCCGATATTGCGATAATGGATATCCAGATGCCCGGGATCAACGGACTCGATGCGATGAAGGAGATCCGTTCGGGCAATGACAATATCATCTTCATTATCATGAGTGCATATGATAAGTTCGATTACGCACAGGAAGCGATCAAACTCGGCGCCATCGAATACATCACCAAGCCGATGGACAAGAACCTCATGATCTCCGCTATTAAGAAAGCGATGGCAATGGTCGATGAGGAGAAGAACCGACGTACCAACGATCTTGTCGTCAAGGAGAAGTTAGAGACTGTTATTCCGATACTTGAGAACGGGCTTATCTATAACATCCTTTTCCACGAATATTTTGACGAGGATATAGATAACTACAAAACCATGCTGGAGATAAACGAAGACTTCGGTTATATGATGGTCATCGTTTCCGGTGATGCCGCGGAAGGAAACCACATGACCAACGCCGTGGGCTCCGGTGTAAAGCTTCAGCAGCATTATCATGACATAAGAAATTACATCAAGGATTATTTCGGCGGAATAGTAGGCTCGGTAATGAGCAATAAGATCGCCGTGCTCATTCCCTTTACAGATCCTTCGATGGATTATAACGACAGAGTAAATGTAATCTCCAAGGCAAGGGATCTTGCGCATAAGCTCAGGGAGAAGACCGACATAGCATTCAGGATCGGTGTCGGAAGAGTCGAGAAGATCAGGGATATGGAAAGCTCGTACCGTGATGCTATCAATGCCCTCCTTCTTACCACCAATACCGTAGCGCATGCGGATGACCTTCCCATCGGATGTGAGTATTCGGAAAACTATCCCGTTGATATCGAAAAGAAGATCTTCGAGGAAGTCGAGAAGGGAAGAACCGATGCCGCCATAAGCGCCGCAAAGGAATACTTCGAATATATAAAGGGCGGAGATATCATGGATGTCAGGCTCAAGATACTTGAGTTCGCACTCCGTGCAGAGCACATATCATACAGGAGCGGCGGAATGGTTTACAGCATTTCTGACCGCAGGGATTATCTTCCCACTCTTATGGGAATAGACGATCCCGAGAGTTTATGGAACTGGTTCTCCGACAGGCTCATTTTCTCATGCAGGAACATTTCGACCAAGCGTGAGGAAAGCTCCAACGATGCGATAGAAGCGGCGAAGAAATATATAGAGAAGAACTACACCCTCAACATCACGCTTGAGGATGTATCCCGCGAAGTTAATATCAGCTCTTATTATCTGAGCAGGATCTTCAAGGAGGGAACGGGAGAGAATTTCATTGATTATCTGACCAAGCTTAGGATAGAAAAGGCCAAGGAGCTGCTCAGCACGACACAGTATTCAATGAAGGAGATCTGTGCGAAATCCGGATATTCGGATCCCAATTACTTCAGCAAGACATTTAAAAAGAATGTGGGTGTAACGCCTACGGAATACAGAGAGGGTAAATAAATGAAGAAAGGCATCACAGCGTTTATTTTATCCGCACTTCTGCTCTTGTCTTCATGTTCGGGAGCATCCGGTGAGACCACATCCGATGCTTCTCAGAGCGAGGATCAGATTGAGATCGGAATGAGCTTCGACTCTTTCGTTATAGAAAGATGGCAGAGAGACAGGGACGTATTCGTATCTACGGCCAAGGAACTGGGAGCGACCGTAAACGTGCAGAATGCGAACGGAGACATCGAAAAGCAGAAGGAACAGATCGAATATTTCATCAACAAGGGTGTCGATGTCATAGTCATTGTCTGTATCGATTCCGAATCACTCAGGGAGCAGGTTGAGAAAGCAAGAAGTGCCGGCATCAAGATAATCGCTTATGACAGGCTTATAACGGATTCAAATGTGGATCTGTATATAACCTTCGACAACTATATGGTAGGACAGCTTATGGCGGAAGCGTTCCTGCGCTCCGGAGTTCAGGGTGGAAAGGTTCTTATGCTGGGCGGTTCGCCTACCGACAATAATGTACCGCTTGTCGAAGCCGGATTCAGGGATGTATGTGAGAAATATCATATGGATATAGTCGATTCCATCCATTGCGACGGCTGGAGAGCGGAGATAGCGGGGGATTACATCTACAGTCATCCCGAGACCGTAGCGGATGTCGATGCGATCATGTGCGGAAACGATAACCTGGCAGGTCAGGTGATCCAGGCTCTTTCGGTCCAGAGACTTGCGGGCGAGATTCCCGTGGTCGGCCAGGATGCGGATCTCGAAGCCTGCCAGAGGATAGTGGAAGGCACGCAGACAATGACCGTATACAAGCCCTTTGAAAGGCTGGCAAAGCGTGCTGCGGAATGTGCGATCGCCCTTGCAAGAGGTGAGAAACTTACCGGCGACGATATAACAACAATAAATGACGGCAGCTTTGACATCCCCTATATAGGACTCGACCCTATCGCCGTAACGAGCGATAATATGGACGAAGTCATTATAAACAGCGGATTCCACCTTAAAGAAGACGTATATCTGTATGCCAGATAAAGGGTAAATAATTGCCATAAGCCGTATCGGATGACAAAAATTATCCGGTACGGCTTTTTTGATGCCATAATCATCAAAAAAATTTCAAGACCCATAAAAATTAATTCCACTTGGTCCGTGTTACTTTATACGTGCAACAAAAATTTTTCCTAAAAGAAAGGGAGAACAAAAATTATGAAAAGGAAACTTTTAAGTTTGTTGCTTGCAGCATCAATGCTTACCGCAGTCCTTGCAGGATGCGGACAGAGCGGCAATGATACTACAGGCGGCCAGACAGGCAATGATCAGCAGCAGGTAGTTGATGACGGCGGAGACGATGTTACCACTCCCGCACCTTCAGCTGACGGCGCAATCAAAGTCGGTGTTGCAATGCCTACCAAGGATCTCCAGAGATGGAACCAGGACGGCTCTAACATGAAGGAACAGCTCGAGGCAGCTGGATACGAAGTAGATCTTCAGTATGCATCAAACGACGTTCCCACTCAGGTTTCTCAGATCGAGAACATGATCAACTCAGGATGCAAGGTACTTGTTATCGCTTCCATCGAAGGCGATTCACTCGGAACCGTTCTTGAGCAGGCAAAAGAGAATAACATTCCCGTTATCGCTTATGACCGTCTCATCATGAACTCCGATGCAGTTACCTACTATGCTACCTTCGACAACAAGCTCGTAGGAATCAAGCAGGGACAGTACATCGAGCAGCAGCTCAACCTTGCAAGCGGCGCAGGCCCCTTCAACATTGAGCTCATCACCGGTGATCCCGGAGACAACAACGCAAGATTCTTCTGGGGCGGCGCTATGGAAGTTCTTCAGCCCTACATCGACAACGGCCAGCTTGTAGTAAGATCCGGCCAGACCGATTTCGAGACCTGCGCAACCGCTAACTGGGCAACCGAGAATGCACAGAACAGATTTGATGCTATCATCTCTGCTTACTATTCAGACGGAACTACCCTTGACGCTGTTATGGCTTCCAACGATTCTACCGCACAGGGTGTTACCACCTCTCTTGAGAACAACTACACCGGCGCTTGGCCCATCATCACCGGCCAGGACTGCGATATCGTAAGCGTACAGAACATGATCGCAGGCAAGCAGTCAATGTCCATCTTCAAGGATACCCGTACACTTGCAGCTAAGACTGTTGAGATGGTTGACGCAATCCTTAAGGGCGGCGAGGCTCCCGTTAACGATAAGGAAACTTATGACAACGGAACCGGCATTATCCCTTCATACCTCTGCGAGCCCGTATTTGCTGACATCAACAACTACAAAGAGCTCCTCATCGATTCAGGTTACTACACCGAGGATCAGCTTAAGTAAT
The DNA here is from genome assembly GCA_024691045.1 of Lachnospiraceae bacterium. The sequence continues at coordinate 17,673 of JAILOC010000059.1, forward strand.
CATTAGTTCATATTTTTGGCACAGGCGGGTTAACCCCCGCCTGTGTTATGGGGTAGGTACAGCAGCGTGTATGCGAAGGAGGAATAAAATTGGCTGACTATATACTCGAAATGCGGAATATAACCAAAACATTCCCCGGAGTCAAGGCCCTCGACAATGTTCAGCTTCAGGTTGAAAGGGGCGAGATTCACGCTCTTGTCGGAGAAAACGGCGCGGGAAAATCAACTCTCATGAATGTTCTCAGCGGAATATATCCGTTCGGATCATATGAGGGAGATATCGTATATAACAACGAAGTATGTAATTTCCATACCATTAAAGACAGTGAGGGCTGCGGAATTGTAATAATCCATCAGGAACTTGCCCTCGTTCCGTATATGACCATCGCCGAGAACATGTTCCTCGGCAACGAACGCGCTAACGGCGGCGTTATCAATTGGAATGAAACTTACGAGCTTGCGAAGAAATACCTTGATATTGTAGGACTCAAGGAATCACCGCAGACTCTTATCAAAGATATAGGCGTAGGTAAGCAGCAGCTGGTTGAGATAGCTAAGGCGCTTGCCAAGAACGCAAAGCTTCTTATTCTCGATGAGCCTACATCATCACTTAACGAAGAGGATTCCAGAGCACTTCTAGAACTTCTCCTGAAATTCAAGAAGGACGGAATGACCTCGATAATCATTTCCCATAAGCTTAACGAAGTATCATATGTTGCGGACAAGATCACAGTCATAAGAGACGGCTGCTCGATCGAAACCCTTGACAAGCAGGTTGATGATTTCTCGGAGAGCAGGATCATCAAGGGAATGGTAGGACGTGAAATGTCCGACAGATTCCCGAAGCGTGAGCCCCATATCTCTGACATCAAGCTGGAAGTTAAAAACTGGACCGCATATCATCCTCTCTATTCTGAGAGAAAGGTTGTAGATTCCGTCAACTTCAATGTCAGGAAGGGTGAGATCGTAGGAATCTCCGGTCTCATGGGTGCGGGCAGAACAGAACTTGCAATGAGCCTTTTCGGAAAGAGCTATGGAGAGAACATCTCCGGCGAGCTTTACATAGACGGCAAAGAGGTGAAGCTTAATTCAGTAAATGATGCCATAGCACACGGGCTTGCATATGTCACCGAGGACAGAAAGGGTAACGGACTTATCCTTTCAAATCCCATCAAGATAAATACCACACTTGCAAATCTTAACGGTGTCAGCAGGAACGGAATAATCGACAAAGACGAAGAGTACAATGTTGCTTCCGAATACAGGGAAAAGCTGGGTATCAAGTGTCCGACCGTAGAACAGAATGTAGGTAATCTTTCCGGCGGTAATCAGCAGAAAGTCCTTCTTGCCAAGTGGATGTACACAGATCCCGATATCCTGATCCTGGATGAGCCGACAAGAGGTATTGATGTAGGAGCAAAGTACGAGATCTACTGCATTATGAACGATCTTGTTGCGGCAGGCAAATCAGTAATCATGATCTCCTCCGAAATGCCCGAGATACTCGGTATGTGTGACAGGATCTATGTCATGAACGAAGGAAAGATGGTTGCCGAACTTAAGGGCAGCGAAGCAAGTCAGGAAATAATCATGTCTCACATAATCAAAACTGCTTAAGGAAGGATTGAAGGAGAATAAAATGAGCAAAACAAAAACACTTGATTTCGT
>JAILOC010000061.1 GCA_024691045.1 Lachnospiraceae bacterium
ATACATATCGAGCTTCTGCTCTTCATTGAAGATATACTCCCTGGGGATGAACGCATCTATGTCGAGATTAACGACAGTAGTGAACTCTTCAGGCATATCATCGCCCTTGAGCCTTCCGACCGCTTCTCCGAGCATCTTGCAGTACAGGTCGTATCCTACGGCTTCCATATGACCGTGCTGTGTCTTTCCGAGAAGATTTCCCGCGCCTCTTATCTCAAGATCCCTGAGTGCGATCCTGTATCCGCTTCCGAGGTCTGTAAATTCACGTACCGCACCGAGTCTCTTTTCGGCGACCTCGGAAAGAACCTTGTTCTTGCGGTACATAAGGAATGCAAAAGCAACCCTGGACGATCTTCCGACACGGCCCCTTAACTGATAGAGCTGCGAAAGTCCAAACCTGTCCGCATCGTATATGATCAGGGTATTAACATTGGGTATATCCATTCCGGTCTCGATGATGGTCGTGCTGACAAGGATGTCGATATCGCCGTTAACGAAATCGTACATGACATCCTCGAGCTCTTTTTCCTTCATCTGTCCGTGTGCATATTCGATGCGGGCATTCGGAAGCGCCTGCCTTAGCATATCGGTATGCTCCGGGATAGTCCTTACATTGTTGTACAGATAGTAGACCTGTCCTCCGCGGGCAAGCTCCCTGCTCATCGCTTCCCTTACGATCTCATCATTATATTCGCATACGAAGGTCTGTATTGGCTGTCTGTCCGTGGGAGGCTCTTCGAGAAGGCTCATATCCCTGATCCCGGCAAGACTCATCTCGAGAGTTCTCGGAATGGGAGTCGCGGAAAGAGTGAGGACATCGACATTCTCACGGAGCTTTTTTATCTTCTCCTTATGTGTTACTCCGAAGCGCTGTTCCTCATCGATTATCAGAAGTCCAAGATCCTTGAATCCGACATCATCCGATAAAAGCCTGTGCGTTCCGATAACTATATCAACGAGCCCCTTGCGGAGTTCGTCTATGGTCTTCTTTATTTCCTTCGTTGTCCTGAATCTGGACAAAAGACCGATCGATACGGGGAAGTCCTTCATCCTCTGCGTGAATGTCGCAAAATGCTGCTGTGCAAGGATGGTGGTGGGGACAAGGCACGCGACCTGCTTTCCTTCCTGCACCGCTTTGAACGCAGCACGTATCGCAATCTCCGTTTTTCCGAAGCCGACATCGCCGCAGATAAGTCTGTCCATTACCTTGCCGCTTTCCATATCGGCCTTGGTATCCCTTATCGCGGAAAGCTGGTCCTCGGTTTCCTCGAAGGGGAATGTCTCCTCGAACTCTCTCTGCCATATGGTATCGGGACCGTAGACAAATCCGGGAACGGACTGTCTTCTGGCATAGAGCTCGACCAGGTCCCTTGCGATACCCTCCGCCGAAGCTCTTGCTTTTGATTTGGTCCTCTCCCACTCCTTGGTGCCGAGCCTGTTTATCTTCGGCTTTTTATCAATGTCCGCGGAAGCATACTTCTGTACCATATCCAGTTCGGTCGCAAGCACGTAAAGGACACCGCCGCCTGCGTATTCAAGCTTGATGTAATCCTTGACCGAATCTCCGGATGCGATTTTCTCGATGCTCTTGTAAACGCCGAGTCCGTATGTTTCATGCACGACGTAATCTCCGGGATGCAGGTCTTCGAGAACGGAGATCCTTGTTCCGGTAAAGGTCGATGCTTTTTTCTTTTTCTTCTTTTTGATACGTCCGCCGAAGATATCATTCTCGGCAATGACGACAAGCTTGAGCATCGGATACTCGAAGCCTCTTTCGATATATCCGTGCATTATCGTTACGGTTCCGTCTTCAAGGAGTTCGCCGAGATCCTCCTTGTACGAGCATGCGATGCCGTCCTTTTCTAGCTCGCTCTGCATGCGGGCCGCTCTGGTCCTTGACTGCGAAAAGATGAGCGTCTTGTAGCCCCTCTTCTTAAAAGAAAGAAGATCCTTTTCGAGAAGCTCGGAATTCCCGTTGTATGACTGTACGTTCCTGCCGCCGATGTCATATCTGTACTTCGGGGAAAAATCATCCCTTGCGGAATCAAATACCGACAGACCTATAAAGCCCGCGCCTTCCATACCGGCTATCACGGAATCCGCGCTGCAGAGAACATCCGCCTGTTTCGGAAGCGCATATCCTTTTTCGAGACGGAGTGTCTGGCTCTCCCGAAACTCCGCTTCCACGGCCCTGCCCTGTCCTATGCATCTTACGGGCTCGTCCGCAAAGTATCTTACGTCCTTCCCAAAAAGGCTCTTTATCCACTCCGGAAAGGAAAGAGTCTCGTCCGGATAGAAATATTCAAGATAGCTTTCGAGATTGAGCTTTCTTCCGATCTCTGTAAGATCTTCCTTTAAGGTCTCGGCGCTCCTTACGATCCTTGCGGCTTCCTCTGTCCTGAAGGACTTTCTGAGCTTTTCGGACTGCTTTTCCGCATCCGCAAGTATCCTCTTAAGCCCGGAATTCATTCTCTCTTCATCGATCAGCATCTCGGATGCGGGATAGATACTGACGCTCTTTAAGGGAGCGATGGATCTCTGCGAATACGGATCATAGATTCTGATGGATTCAATGTCATCTCCCCACGTCTCGATACGGTAGGGATTGTCCTCCGTAAGATCAAAGATGTCTATTATATCTCCGCGTATCGCAAACTGTCCCGGCGTCTCGGCTCCGGCGCTTCTTTCGTATCCGAGGAAGGTGAGTTTTGATGCGATCTCTGAAGTATCTACGCTTCCGCCTTCCTTTAATTTTATGACAGCGCTGTCATTATTAACCGGGATCTGCTTTGTCATCAGTGCCGCAAAGGTCGTGACTATGGTCAGGGACTCCTTTTCAAGTAGCGCCCTGTAGGCACGGACGCGGTCCCTTATAAGATCGTTACTGTTTATGTCCGACTGGAAGAAGATCAGGTCCTTGGCGGGAAACAGATAAGTATTCTCATCATAGAGCCTGAACTCATCCGCAATGGCTCTTGCCCTTATATCGTCATACGTCAAAATGATCCGGCATTTCACATCAGGTGATATGCCGGCTATCATATGAAGCTTTTGGGAGTCGCCGCAGCCCGTTACGGACACGGTTCCCTTGGGAAGTCTTGTGCTTCCGCCCTTTACTATCGTTCTTAAATTGTCGATGTCTGCAAGATCCTTCAGAGGATCCAGCAGCGCCGGGTTATGCTTCATCTTTCCTCGTGTTAAACTTATTCATTGCGCTTTCGGGGCCTTCGGCAACAATGCACTCTACAGCATCGGCCGCCTTAACAAATGCATCCTTCATGATCTTCGCATCAGCGGATCCGAAATGTCCGAGAACGTGGTCTACCATATCATCGCCCGGGCCTCCGACACCGACCCTTACCCTGATAAAGTCCTCTCCGCCCATATGAGCGATTATATTCTTGAGACCGTTATGGCCTCCGGCACTTCCCTTCACCCTTATCCTGATGTGACCCGTGGGGATCGCCACGTCATCGGATATTACTATAAGATCGGATAAGCCCTCGAGCTTGTAATAATCGTTCAGTGCCCTTACGGCTTCTCCCGAAAGGTTCATGAAGGTCTGGGGCTTAACGAGGATGACCTTCTCGCTTCCTATCATCGTACGTGCGGTGTGTGCACGGTGCTCCGCCTTCCACATTCCGGGAGTAACACCGAGCTTTTCCGCAAGAACGCTCATTACATCAAAGCCCACATTATGGCGTGTGTGTTCATATTCCCTGCCCGGATTACCCAGGCCTACTATCATCTTCATAGCTGCTCCTTTTTATCCTTACGGCGTCTTTGCAAAAGTACCGGGGCACTGTCCCGGCGCCGGATCAACCTGCATGATCACATAGCGATATGCGGACAGAGAACTTTCCCTGTCCGTATTCATATAAAGACTATAATGATTAGAAGCCTGATACGTCAAATGTTTTTTTCAATAAAAATTCCCTTGAGCAGATTCGGGATATTTCCACTGTCTGCTCAAGGGAATCATTCAAATGCCGGATAAAGAGATTGTGCTTTCCGACCGCATACGCCGGCTTACATCACGAAGCGCTCACGCTGCTCCACAACAACCTTGATCCTTCCGTCCTCACCACGGTGGACTTCTCCGCCGTTTACGGTTGAGTGGCTTTCGACGATACAGTTTTCTATAACGGCATTGTCGCCGATGTATACGTCATTCAGGATTATGGAATTTCTGATGATCGTGTTGTTTCCGATGTAGCTCGATTTAAAGAGCATGGAATTTTCCACGACTCCGTTAACTATGCATCCGCTGGATACGAGAGCATTTCTCATCTGTGCTCCGGGGTTGTATTTTGCGGGAGGAAGATCGTCAACCTTGGAATAGATATTCGGATACTCCTTGAAGAAATAGTCCCTTACCTCAGGCTTTAAGAAGTCCATATTGGTATCGAAGTAGTCTTCAACGGATGCGATGTTCTTCCAGTAGGTTCCGATCTTGTATCCGAAGATCCTCTTTACGTCGCGGTATCTGATGATGACATCGCGTACGAAATCGTATCTGTCTTCTTCCGCACACTTCTCGATCATATCGATGAGAAGCCTTCTGCGTATGATATAGATGCCGCAGGAGATCGTGCGTGTCTTGGGCTGGAGAGGCTTCTCCTCGAATCCCACGACTCTCATATCCTCGTTCATCATGATCGTTCCGAAGCGGGACATATCGGTTCCTTCGGGCATATCCTTGCAGACGACCGTGATATCGGCTTTCTTATCGACATGGAATTCAAGAAGGGTATTGAAATCCATCTTGTAGACGCAATCTCCGGGAGCAATTATGACATAAGGCTCATGGCTTTCCTTGAGGAATCCGAGATTCTGGTATATGGCATCCGCAGTGCCCCTGTACCAGCTGCTGTTGTCGGATGTCATCGCGGGAGTGAGGACAAAGAGTCCGCCCTGCTTACGTCCGAAGTCCCACCACTTAGATGAGTTCATATGCCTGTTGAGGCTTCCCGCATTGTACTGCGTAAATACCGCAACCTTCTGGATATGGGAATTGGACATGTTACTCAGGGTAAAATCGATACTCCTGTAGCTTCCCGCAATGGGCATCGCACATACCGCCCTTCTCTGGGAAAGCTCGTTCATTCTGTGATTGTTACCGCCGGCTAATATTATTCCGATTGCTCTCATACTCTCCTCCTTACTCTTCCGCAGTTATAAGTGACCTGCCTGAAGGAAGGCAATTATCGGGGTAATCTGTCGGAGTTGTCACACCGTATACAACGGAATTCTTGCCGATCCTGACACCGTCCGGGATCTCACTCTTTTCACCGATGGTGACCAGTCCGTCGGTGTATATCTGGGGTGCCGTGTCATTGGGAACTTCTTCGCCGGTTCCCATGATGACGTTATTTCCGACCGTAACCTTTTCGGCAACTATTGCTTTGGTCAGTTCACAGTCTTCTCCAATCACGGATTCATTCATGATTATCGAATCCCTGACGACCGTTCCCTTTCCTATCCTGACACCGCAGCCGATTACGGAATTATAAACCTTTCCGTAGATCTCACTTCCGACACCGATGATGCATTTCGACACCTCCGATTCAGGGGAGAAATACTGGGGCGGCTGTATATCGCTCTTGGTATAGATCTTCCAATACTCTTCATAGAGATTGAACTCGGGAACTATATCGATGAGCTCCATATTGGCCTGCCAGTAGGAATGAAGCGTTCCCACATCCTTCCAGTATGAATTGAATTCGTATGCGTAGAGTCCCGCGCCTTTGTCGCGGCAGTAGGGAATGATATGCTTTCCGAAATCCAGATTGGGCTGGTCCTTGAGTGCGATCATACCGTCCCTCAGGGTCTTCCAGTTGAAGATGTATATTCCCATGGATGCGAGGTTCGATCTGGGATTCTTGGGCTTTTCCTCGAAATCCACAATCCTTCTGTCGTCATCGGTGATCATGATTCCGAAACGGCTCGCTTCCTCTGTGGGAACGGGCATAACGGCTATGGTAAGATCCGCTCCCTTTGCCTTATGGAAGTCGAGCATGACCTCATAATCCATCTTGTAGATATGGTCACCGGAAAGGATAAGAACATAATCGGGATTATAGTTCTCGATGTATTCCATATTCTGGTAGATCGCATTTGCGGTACCCGAATACCACTCACTGCCCTGTACGCTTTCGTAGGGAGGGAGCACGCTTACGCCACCTATGTTTCTGTCGAGATCCCAGGGAATACCTATCCCGATATGGGAATTGAGCCTGAGAGGCTGATACTGTGTAAGAACACCGACCGTATCAACACCCGAGTTAATACAGTTGGATAACGGGAAATCTATGATCCTGTATTTTCCCCCAAAGGAAACAGCGGGCTTGGCTACCTTGGATGTAAGCACTCCCAGTCTGGATCCCTGTCCGCCTGCCAAAAGCATGGCTATCATTTCCTTCTTTACC
>JAILOC010000074.1 GCA_024691045.1 Lachnospiraceae bacterium
GGATGTTTCCTTTATGACACACCTGTCGGTTTCTAATATATCCCAGGGGATCTTCTTAAGTCTTCTGTAGATCTTCTCCAGTTCTTCGGGATCGAAATTTTCGGGATCGAATTTTCCTTCGCCCTCCAGTATGTATTTCGCTCCGTCAAAGAAAGCGCTGCCGCTGTATGTCAGAGTGTCGACATATATGACAAAAGGGATCCCGGACTTTGCAAGTGCCTTAAGATCTGTTTCCGGTGTGGCAATGAAGAGTGTTCCGTCTGCGGCATCCGGGAGATCTTTGATGCCGGCAAGACTGCCTGCACACGGAAAGTCATCGGCGGCAGAGGGATCTTCGCTGCATTTAAGTACGGATATTTTTATGAGATAATGAATGCGCTGTTTCATGTTATAATACAGAAGTCTTTTTAAAATGCATTTAGAAAGGAATTATTATGTCAGAGAATAAAAATCCCCTTGTAACATTTACCATGGAGGACGGCTCGGTGATGAAGGCTGAGCTTTATCCCGATATCGCTCCACAGTCAGTTTACAATTTTATCAGCCTTATATCAAAAGGATTCTACAACGGACTTACCTTCCACCGTGTCATCCCCGGATTCATGATCCAGGGCGGCGATCCCGACGGTATCGGAACAGGCGGTCCCGGATACAGCATCAAGGGCGAGTTTGCAAGCAACGGCTTTGAGAACAACCTTAAGCACACCGAGGGAGTTCTTTCCATGGCACGTTCCATGTTCCCGGATTCCGCGGGAAGCCAGTTCTTCCTTATGCACAAGACTTCACCCCATCTTGACGGTGATTATGCCGCATTCGGCAAGGTCATCGAGGGACTTGAGATCGTTGACAAGATCGCACAGACTCCCACCGATTTCAGGGACAAGCCCCTCACTCCCCAGGTAATGAAGACCGTTACCGTTGAAACCTTCGGAGTGGACTATCCCGAACCCGACAAGCTTCCCGATATGTGATAAGAAAAAAGCATTATAAAGCGGAGCACCCGTAAAGGTGCTCCGCTTTTTTTTTCGTTATGGTGAACGGAGGAGCCGTCCCCCTGTTTAGAGGGAGAACTGAGATACGAACTTCCATGCGTTCTCGCAGCTGTGCTGTCTGCACTCGTGCTGCTGGCCGCTGACGGATGCGAATACGGTCCTGCATACACCGTCCTCGGATTCGTAGAAACGCTCTGTAAGGTAGCTGTCTCTTGATTCGTTGTAGACCTTCTCTGTCTTTTCGGCGGGGATACCGTAGAATTTATCTTCCCAGGAATCCTTCTTTTCGAAGTCCACATCGAATTTTACCTTCAGCCTGTTTACTCCCGCAACGTATTGTACCCTGTCGAGACAGGTCTCGGCCTGATTCGGGAGTTCGGGAAGGGGTGAATCCTCACCGCCCGAGTAGAAGACGGGCTTTGCGACGGTCATATTGAGCCTCTCATCGCCGAGTGAAAGTCCCCAGGGATTTTCCTTGATGGGGAAGAGAGCGCTGCAGGGCATGAATCCGGCGAAGCTTTCGGGGTACTCCTGATACAGATCCCAGGTCTTGCCGCTTCCCATGGAGAAGCCTGTTGCGTAGATCCTCTTTTCATCGATATTGTATTTCTTTTTCAGATCAGCGATGACATCCATTACCTCGGTTGCGGTAACGGAGAGGTGATCGTCGATCGATACGAAAAGGAAACCGTACTTATGGCAGATCTCCCACCATCCGGCTACGAAGGTAAGATACATGGAAGTGTCTCCGCCGCCGTGGAAGCCCATTACAAGGGGAACGGGTCCCTTATCCATTATGCCGTTATTGTAATATGCGAAGTAGCCGACCTTGTGGGAGGGAACATCCTTGTACTTCCACTTGTTGTCAGGGGAGGTCTTGACCTCTGTGCAGCCGGGCTCCTCGGTCATGCCCAGCTCTTCGAAGTCGGGCTCGATCTCGATATGGCCGCACCACATCTTGAACTTTCTGACGAAGTTCTTAAAGTCAGCCTTGTAGTCTGCGGTTTCCTTTACCAGGAGGTTCTCGCATCCCTCAAATGCCTTGTTGACCTCGGCGCTGTTGCCTACGCTTAAGATCGCGATGTCCTTCCTTTCAACGGTGGGAACGAAGCTGAGTCTTTCCATGGAGCACATTGCGGGAGTGATCTCACCGGGTCCCCAGAGATACCGGCCCTCGACCGTCTTAAGGAGATTTCTTGCAACATAGTCTGCGGACTTTCCGTAGCTGTAGATGTCCGCCCTGAAGATCGCGCCCCTTATGTAGTAGCCCTTGAACTCATGGGTGAAGAAATCGTTGAGTTCTACGAGGCCGTCATTGTACTCGGGATGCATCCTGCCGTGAGAGATGATCTCCTTATAGAGCTCGATGTCGGCACTGTCCCATCCTCCATCGCAGGTGGGATATACGAAAAGGACCATCGAATCTACTGCGGCAGCTATATCCGCAAGTCCGGTTTCCTTTGCAAAAGAAACAGCGCTCTCGATGCTCATTCTCTCCTCTTCGAAGACAAGCATATAGGGCGCCCTGAATGTATAATTATTGATCTGTGAATCGATATCGTTATCGGGAAGATAGGCCTTGAGATAGAAATTATCGTAGGTCTGCTCCCAGTATTTTCCTCCTGAAACGGTCTTTACTTCCGGTCTGGTCATTACGGTCATGATGTTCCTCCTAAGAATTGTTTTGGATCCGTCCGGGACTTGCCGCACCGCTGCGGAGATCAGCTGTACTGCGTATCTTCCGGCTGTGATGATTCTTCTGTGAGGGCTTCGGCCTCACGCTTTGCCGCCATTTTGGCCGCTTTGGTCTCGGCTCTCATCCTGACGAAAAATTCGGTAAGCAGCGCGCTGCACTGTTCGGCGAGCACTCCCGTCACGGTCTCGCATTTGTGTGTGAAAGCCTCGTTGTTAAGGATGTTGGTCACGGTACCGCAGCTTCCCGATTTGGGACTTGTGGTTCCGATGACAACCTTGGGGATCCGGGCCTGGACACATGCACCCGCACACATCTGGCAGGGCTCCAGCGTAACATACATCGTGCAGTCCTCGAGTCTCCAGTCGCAGAGCTTTGCACAGGCCTTTTTGATGGCGATCATCTCGGCATGCGAAAGCGTGGAATGATCGGTATTTCGCCTGTTGTAACCGCGTCCTATGATCTTCCCTTCGTGAACTATGATGCAGCCTATGGGCACTTCACCGGCTTCGAAGGCTTTTTCGGCCAGTTTCAGCGCCTTTTTCATGTATTTTTCGTCTTCTGTAAGCATACTTATACTGTATTCGCGGGCGCCGGTTTTGTAAAGTAAGAAATCTTGTAAACACTGAGCTTTTAAGCTATCATAGGAAACAGATTTTCCGATTTTCGGAGGTGTGTATGAACAGAGAAGACAATAAGAGGGAACTTGATAGTATAGTGTCCGCCATACTTGCGGATTATAAGGATGACAGGATCATCAACAGGACCGATGTATCCGACCAGCCCGACAGGGATGCGGTCAATGATATTCTCGGCAAGATCATCAAGATGATATTCCCCGGCTATATCCGTGAAAAGAATTACAAATTCTATAACCTCAGCAGCCGTCTTACGGTTCTCACGGAGGATATAATCTATAACCTCAAGAAGCAGATCGCGATCTCCCTTATCCAGAAACCGGAATTTGCCGGTGCTCCCTATGAGATGAGGGCGGAAGTTGCGGGAGAGCTGACCAATAAGTTCATGCTCAGGATCCCCGTTATCAGAGAGTATGTTGAGACCGATGTGCAGGCTTTCTTTGAAGGAGACCCCGCAGCGTACAATCACAGTGAGATAATCCTCTGCTACCCGGGACTCAGGGCGATAGTGACTGCAAGGATCGCACATGAGCTTTTTACTCTCGGTGTTCCCCTCATCCCCAGGATGATGACCGAGCACGCACATTCACGTACCGGAATCGATATCCATCCCGGTGCGACCATCGGAAAGTATTTCTTTATCGACCACGGAACAGGTATCGTTGTCGGTGAGACGACCATAATAGGCGATTACGTTAAGATCTATCAGGGTGTTACCATCGGCGCTCTTTCCACCCGCGGCGGCCAGAGCCTGAAGGGCAAGAAGCGTCATCCCACCATCGAGGACAGGGTTACCATCTATGCCGGAGCTTCGATACTCGGCGGCGAGACAGTCATCGGACACGATGCGATAATAGGCTCCAACACCTTCATCACATCCTCCGTTGAACCGGGCGGCAGGGTAAGCTTTCATGATAATTGCAACTGCCCTGAGAACTGAGGATCGGAAGAATATTAAAATGAAGTGGGTCAGATTCAGGATCAAAACAAATACGGATGCGGAAGATATCATTATCAGCGATCTGTATGACATAGGACTTGAGGGAGCACAGATCGAGGACAAGGTTCCTCTTTCACCCCTCGACAAGGAGCAGATGTTCGTCGACATCCTTCCCGATTTCGGGGATGACGACGGAACGGCGGTGCTCAATTTCTTCGTGGAGATGGACGACGACGG
>JAILOC010000152.1 GCA_024691045.1 Lachnospiraceae bacterium
TGTCTGAGCAACTTCTCTGGTTGTTGCTTTATTCAGATCGGGTTCTTCGGTTGTTTCGAAATAAAATGAATCGCGTATATAGTTGTAGCGGCGTCCGTCATATGCGGTAGCCACCTTTGTTACCAAAAGCTTTGCATCCTCAGGCGCAAAGCGTATCCCGACCTCTTCATACGCTTCTCTCACCGCAGCTTCGACCGAGGTTTCTCCCGATACGGAATGTCCCGCAACGGTTTCCCATTTAAGAGGATCGACCTCCTTATCCGCGACTCGTTGTGAGACAAGATACTTTCCCGTTACGGGATTTTTGATCCATACCATAACCCACAGATGAAACTCATCATCGGAAAGATTTCCCTGCTCTCCGCGAAGGCATGTCTTTCCGGTCGGTTTCCTGTCGATCGTATATACATCCCATTTTTCTGCCATTTCGGTTTTCCTTTTAGTCTGCAAGCATCTTTCTTCCGGTAAGCATCCCGACCATTTTCCATCCCGCTTTTGTTTTCGATAAACTTTCTGCTTCGGGACGGAATCCAAGATCGAAATACACTTTGCACGCAAGCCATGTGTTGGTCTGTGTATGGATCTTAACGCTTGTATATCCGAGCTCCTTCATCACTCCGAGAACATAGGTGATGAGCGGCTTTGAAAGACCCTTGCCCTGCGCTTCGTTTTTTATCGCAACCCAGTGGAGCTGTCCTTCACCCGGCTTACCTTTTCCGTGAATATCATAGAAAGCCGTTGCGGTAGCTAGTTTTTTTCCCGTTTCATCTTCTATGAAAAACATTCTCTTCGGAAGCTCGGATGCGGCATTACCGTAGTATCTCTGCCAGCACTCCTCGCCGTGCTCCCTGCTCAGGACCTCTTTCGCGGAAATCTCTATATCGATCCATGCTTCTTTATCGCCGTCACTGTAATTAACAAAACGGTATCCTGCAGGCAGTTCATACTCGGGTATATTATTCAGGTCTCCTTCAAAAAGAAGATCGATGTAACAAAGTCGGTCATCATGAGTATCATAACTTGCGGGATCCGGTGCGGGGAGATCGTTTAAAACAGAGCATATCTCATCCTGTATCGATGCAAGATATCTTATCCTGTTAACAGTGCTTATGGTTTCACTCTCTCCGAGTCCGATCTCTCCCGTATCGGAGCTTATCATGCCAAGCGCCCTTCTTATGTTGTATTCAAGCCACTCGATCCATGTATATGCTATCCCGAACAGTTCATCGTAAGATCTGAATCCGTTGTCGTAAGAATCCAGATATCCTTCGAAAAATGCCTTCAGATTTTCCCCGCTGAAATTTTCCGTCACGGTTCCCGACCACTGCAATGCAAGATTTAAGACCGATGCCATGGGGTTTCCGTATTCAAGGCATTCGAGATCGATAATGTATGCTTTGCCGTCATGCCACATTATATTCTTCGGATCCATGTCATCGTCACAGATCGCTCTCATGGAAGGAAGCAACCTGCGGGCTTCGTTAAGGTACTTCTGCGCTTTCTCCAAAAGTGCGAGGTTTTCTTTAAGGACCGGTGCTATCACGCTTTCCTTTTTCACGGCTGCGTCAAGCAGTGAAGCAAAATCCACCTCGCTGAGCTCCGGTTCTCCGGCTTCCGTATTCTGTGCATCAATGCGGTGTATCCTTGCAAGAAGCGAACCTGCGGTATGGCACTGCTCTGAAGATATCTCATTATAATCCGTGATGCTGCCTTCCTGCCAGGGAAAGATACAATAAAACCTTCCGCTTTCCTCTGTCATCTTCCTGCCGCCAAATGATAATGCAGCCACAACGGGAAGTCCGTTATCCTCCAGGATACGCTCAAGCCTTTCTGCTTCGGCATAGTTTTCTAATGCATCCGGGCGGCTCATAACCTCCGGATTTAAGGCTTTTACCGCATAGGTACCGGAGGATGTCCGCACTTTGAACATCCTGTGCATGAATCCTCCTGATACCGGGATCATCTCTCCTTCAATTGTTCCCAATCCGCATCTGCAGATCAATGCGCTGATGTTTTCCATACTGATTCAGATTTATATCCCATACATCTGTATAGTTTCGCTGTAAAATTCATTAATGTAATCAATGGCTTTGTCCTTGTATTCATTTCCTCACATTGATTGTATAACCGTCCCTGTCCGTTATCATTATATCCATAGTATAGATCCGGTGATAATAATTCAGGGCAGAGCGGACTCTGCCCTGAATATTCTAAA
>JAILOC010000204.1 GCA_024691045.1 Lachnospiraceae bacterium
CTCATCTGGGAATGCCCCAACTGCGGAAACCGCGATCAGAACAAGATGAACGTAGCCCGCAGGACATGCGGATACATCGGAACCCAGTTCTGGAATCAGGGCAGGACCCAGGAGATCAAGGAAAGAGTACTTCACCTGTAAGTATAGGAATGTTTGGGTTGAAACGAGGGGATTCGTCCCCTCGTTTCGCAAGTAAACAGATAAGGAGGACATATGCTCGCACTTGCGTTTATACCGGGACTGGTTCTGCTTTTCGCGGTATGGAAATTTGACACGGTCGAGAACGAATCCCCCGTTCTGCTCTTGAAACTTTTCGGAGCGGGAGTGGCGGTGATGATCATCGACATACTTCTTCGTACGCTGGGACTCAGGCTCCTCGAAGCTGCTTACAGCGGCACTTCGATCCTGCTCTACACATTTCTCGATGCTTTTATCTTTACGGCGCTCATCGAGGAGGGCGGAAGATTTCTGGCGCTTAAGCTCCTGACATGGAAGAACAAGGAATTCAATTATACCTTTGACGCCATAGTTTACAGCGTGGCCCTTTCCGTCGGTTTCCTTATCACTGAGAACATCGTTTATATCATAAAGTACGGATCGGCAATAAGACCTCTTGCACTTATCCTTCCCGTCTTTGCCCAGGTCATAATATCCGTATTCATGGGATATTACTACGGACTTGCCAAGGTCGCTGACAGCAAAAAGGAAGATCAAAACAGGAAGATATATCTGGCCGAAGCCGTTATAGTTCCCACGGTGATCCACGGAATATACGAGATGTGCATAAAGACGCAGAGAGTATCAGTTCTGATAGTGTTTGCCGTTTATGTCCTGATCATGACTGTGATTGCGGTCACTATTTTCTTTAATTCCCGAAAGCAGGATGCCGAGATCGTATGGGGCATCACGGATATAAAGGAAGGTGACGGATTCGAGATAAACGTCACGGATCTGCTCCATAAAAGCGATATAGCCGGAAAGGAGGCAGATAATGAAGGTTAAATGTAATTACTGCGATCAGCTGATCGAAGATAATCTTAATTACTGTCCCTATTGCGGCGGATCGATGCCTACTGCGAATCGTACCGCTTCCGACCAGCCTAAGACCATAGAGGAGCTCAAGGCCTGGTATACGGCGCATAAGCTCCCTCCCGAGAACATAACCAGATTCTTCATCGGCAAAGATATCAAGGAGCCCAAGGCTTTCGGTATTTACAAGAGTGAGACCGGCGACTTTGTCGTATATAAGAACAAGGCAAACGGAGAGAGAGCGGTCAGATATCAGGGCTCTGACGAAGGCTATGCGGTCAATGAATTATACCAGAGACTCAGAGCAGAGATCGCGGATCAGAAAAGCCATGCGGCTGATAAGAGGCCTTCACAGCCCGCAAGAAAGAAGTCCAAAAATTCCCATTCCCTGATCGGGAAGATCCTCGGATTCTTTCTTTTCACACGTTTCGGACTTACTTTGCTGGTATTTCTGATACTGTTTGTTATGGCGATGCTGGACAATTCTCCTTCAAGGGGATATTACCGCTATAACGGAAATGACTATTATTATCAGAGCGGATCCTGGTATTCATACGATTCCGGATATGATACCTGGGACTACATGTCCGACAGTGATTTTCTCGACGATATCATCTACGATGATACTGCGGACGATTACCGCGTTTACGATCACAGCGGAATGGATTTCGAGGATACCTCATGGTACGACTCCGGAAGCAGTTCAAGTTATGACAGCAGCGATTACAGCTATGACTACGACTGGGATTCTGACAGCTCATGGGATTCATACGATTCCTGGGATTCGGACTACTCCAGCTGGGATTCCGATTGGTGATGAATAAGAATAAGGTGCCCGGAGATGCGATGTCTCCGGGCATTTTTTTGCCGTTTTCTGCTTTTAAATGCCGTTTTCTGCAATGCCTGTTTTCATTTTGCGGAGTATATCGGATAATCCCTGCAGACGACCGTATCTTATGATAGGGTGGATTATATATATATGTACCTGGTAAAGGCAAAATATTCCTGCAGCTGAACCTTCTCTCGGCACAGGGATATTTTGCTTTTTTGTTACCTTTCTTTGTTATAAGATAGTAATGTGCGAAAAGGGTTATGCCTGTGGGCTTGCCCGGAAAAAAGGAATTAATATATGGCTATTTTGATAATTGTTTATATAGGACTTTGGATTGCGACCTTTGCCGAGATATTTCGTTATTACAAGGTCAAGGCCAACGCGTTCAGCGAAAAAGAGGTAAGGGAGGCTGCCAGGGAGCAGGTCGGAAAGCTTAAGGCCATGGATCCTGTCATAACCTGCGATTATTGCGGACATAAGATCGATACCCGTAAGGACAGCACGTGTCCCAATTGCGGAGGAGCATATGATAACGATCCGGAATGGAAGTCCAGATATGATGTAAAGAAATCCTTTATAGATGATGCGACACAAATAGTCATCGAAAAGCGTGAGAAAAAGGCCGAGAGGGAAAGCAAAAAAATCCTTGAGTCCATCGGAACGAAGATAAAATTCTTTGCGGTGATACACATCCTTTTTATGTTTTTGATCGTAGGGGTGGGAATCTATGTTTCCGTTCCGAAATATCAGAAGGATATGGAACTCAATGATTCCGAATATGTTTTTTATGAGCCCGCGGATTACAGAATAAATGGGGACGGTGTCATATACGACGAGGACGGTCTGAAGATCAGGATATCGAATATTTATCACATCCCCGGAAGAAGCCTTGAAAGCGACGGCATCGAATCCGGAAGGGCCAAGATCGGACTGGTCATAGAGAATAATTCCGGTGAGAATGTGAGAATAAGGGTTTCATGCAGGGCGATAAACGGTATTTCGTCGTCATACGGGTATTTCACCATGCTGAGCAATTTCAAAAAGAACAGGACCGTCAACGTGTACGGTGAGATATACCGACTGCCCGGAACGGAAATATCCGAAATGGTGATAGATGAGATCGAGATCTACAGCCTGGATAATGAACTTATGAAAGAGATCCCGGATCCCGTGATCATAACGACAACCGCTGAAGTTGCCCGTCCCGAATACGACCTGTCGGATTATCATCTGATCTATACAAATGACGATGTCGATATTTATTCCTGCCTGTCTAAAGAGCAGTACAAAGAGGGCTACAGGTTCTTCGTCGAAAACAGATCGGACAGGGCATATGAGACCGGTATCGATTCAATGACGATCGACGGTAAACAGGTCCGGGCTTACGGGTTTTACAGATCATATATACCTGCCGGCTATGCGCTGATTTCGGGAGAGACATACAGCTACGATGATGTATATGATATAGAGACCATAGGGGGTAAGAATGTAAAGGTAAATATATCCTTTTCCTGCCCTGAGGATCCTACCTTTGATTTTTCAACCGGATATATTGAACTGAACTGAGCTGACGCTTGGAGAATGATATGAAAAAAAGAAAAATGATACGACTGTCATATTCCATAAGTGAGTGCCTTCCGAAAAGAGATCCTTCCGGACATAAGGGAACCTTCGGAAAAGCATTCATCTATTCGGGAAGCTACGGAAGCGCGGGATGTGCGGTCCTTGCGGGACGTGCCGCATACAGAAGCGGTGCCGGCATGGTGAAGATATCCTCACCCGAATATAACCGCATCATAATCCAGACCGCACTGCCTGAAGCACTTTACGATACGGGAGCTTTTGCGGGAAGGATGCATCTGCTTGATAAATGGAGCAATGTGTATCTTGCGGGACCCGGCATAGGGACGGATGCAGAGGCCATATCGCAGCTGGATGCCCTGATAAACGGAAGCGGATCAAAGCCGCTCGTGCTCGATGCCGATGCACTGACTGTGATCTCGTCGGATCAGGGAAGGTATCTGTCGGATGACCTGAGACGCATGTCCGCCGAAGGAAGACAGATCATACTTACGCCCCATGAGGGTGAACTTCACAGGTTTCTTAAGATCGTTCCGGATGCTCCCGCGGACGGAGACAGGCTCAGCCTCGGGATGGCTGTATCCGAGTACTTCGGATGCACCGTCGTCGCAAAGGGTGATGTAACATATACGATCACACCGGATGAGGATATAGTCTGCAATGATGACTGCGGGAATTCGGGAATGGCGACCGCAGGAAGCGGGGACGTTCTTGCGGGGATCATAACCGGACTTCTAGCACAGGGGCTTGATGCCCATACCGCCGCATCATACGGAGTCAGGATCCATGCGCTCGCGGGAGACAGGGCTGCCGGTGCAAAATGTGAACACGCGCTTATGGCAGGCGATATCGCTGAGTATATATTCTGAGCAAGTTGCAGGGGAGGTTTGGGAACGATTCCCTTTGCTCTTATATGAGGATAGATAAGTATCTTGCCGACAATTCAATAGGAACGAGAAAAGAGATCAAGGCATTCATAAAAGCCGGAAGGGTTCTTGCAAACGGAATGGCCGTAAACGATCCGGGCATGCATATAGATCCTGCTGCGGATGAGATCTCCTTTGACGGACACACACTTGAGTATGAGAAGTTCCACTATTATATGCTAAATAAGCCCGCGGGCACCGTATCGTCCACAAAGGAAGGTGCATCGGTGACCGTGGTCGAGCTGCTTGCTGAGGAAGGCATTAAGAATCTTTCACCCGTGGGAAGGCTGGATAAGGATACCGAGGGACTGCTTATCCTGACCGATGACGGAGAGCTTCTTCATAACCTGATCTCACCGAAGAAGCATGTCGGAAAAGAATACCTCGTCATTACCGAAAAGCCCGTTTCCGAAGATGATCTGAAGAAACTGGAAGCAGGCGTGGATATAGGGGATGATAAGCCGACACTTCCGGCAAAGGCGGAGGTGATGGATGACGGACTCCATCTGACTATCACCGAGGGCCGTTTCCATCAGGTAAAAAGAATGCTCGAAGCCGTGGATAATAAAGTGACTTATCTTAAGAGGCTGAAGATGGGTGAGCTTGCCCTTGACCCTGCGCTTAAGGAAGGAGAATACAGAAAACTGACGATAGCAGAACTTGCACTCATAAAAGCCAAAAGTGGTCAATAAATTACTGTTTTTTTGCGGATAAAAGTGTTATTATGTTCGGGTCGGACCGGGAAACGTATCCGACATACAATCAAATACATGGGGTGCTTAATTTAGCTGAGATCGGGAAAAGTCCCGAAACCCAATGGAACCGACAGGTTCCTGTAACTTGATCCGGGTAATGCCGGCGTAAGGAGGAAATGTTATGTTTTGGAATGCAGAAGACGGTTACTATGTAATGGGTGGCGGCGGATACGCAGCTCTTGCGCTCGCGCTGATCATCGCCCTGATACTCATCGGAGTTCTCAGGGGAAGAAAGAAGGATGCCAAGAGCAAGTTCTCCGTTAAGACCGTCACTTTTGCGGGTGCATCGATAGCACTTGCGTTTGTTCTATCGTTCGTTAAACTCTATCATCTTCCCTGGGGAGGATCGGTCACACTTCTTTCCATGTTTTTCGTAGTGTTTGTAGGATATCTGTACGGCCCCGGCGTCGGATTCGCCGCAGCATTTGTTTACAGCATCCTTCAGTTCATCCAGGGTGGCGGCGGCTCTTATATGCTTTCCCCGCTCCAGGTAATGTGTGACTATTTCCTTGCATTTACCGCACTTGGTGTAAGCGGCTTTTTCAAGGGAAAGAAGAACGGACTTATCATCGGTTATATAATTGCGGTAATTTGCAGGGGTGCGTTCCATGCACTCGGCGGATATCTCTTCTGGATGGATTACATGCCTGAGGATTTCTTCGCACCTGCCGTATATCCCATACTTTACAACTTTGCATATCTGATCCCCGAGATGATCCTCACTGTTATCGTGATCATTCTCCCTCCCGTAAAGAAGGCTATCGAGAGAGTAAGGAACATGGCAGATCAGATGTAAAAACATCTGAGAAAATGAACAGAGAAAAAACAATAGTCAGGACTAGTTTCATAGGCATCATCGCAAATGTGATCCTTTCGATACTAAAAGCGGTGATAGGATTTGCAAGCGGTTCGATAGCTATCGTGACCGATGCGGTCAACAACCTTACCGATGTGATGAGTTCCGTTATCACTATCATCGGAGCTAAGGTTGCCGTAAAACGCCCTGACAAGGAACATCCGCTTGGACACGGCAGGGCTGAGTATATCAGCGCTGCCGTTATTTCCGTTCTGGTTCTTTACGCCGGCGTTACCGCGATCATCGAATCCGTCAAGAAGATAAACAATCCCGGTGAGATATCGTACGATGCGGTACAGATGATCATTCTTATACTGGCCGTCGGAGTGAAGATCGCATTAGGCTTTTATGTCACCGCTGTCGGAAAAAAGGTGGACTCCGATGCGCTTGTCAATTCCGGCAAGGATGCTCTCGGTGATGTGCTTACATCATCAGCCACCATAGTAGCGGCTTTCGTATATATATTTGCCCATATTTCGATAGAGGGCTTCGTCGGTATCCTGATCGGTTTCTTTATCATCAAGGCGGGTCTCGATATGCTTACTGAAACGCTCGGCGATATCATCGGAAGAAGACCCGATGCCGAACTGACCGGGAAGATCAAGGATGCCATCTGCAAGTTTGACGGAGTGTACGGAGCTTACGACCTGATCCTCCACAATTACGGTCCGGAAAGATATATGGGTTCGGTCCATGTAGAGATAGATTCATCCAAGAGTGCGGATGAGATAGATTTTCTTTCAAGAAAGATCACCCATACCATATATGCGGAATACGGAGTGATCATAGAAGCGGTGGGTGTATATTCGAGGGATGATACCCATCCGGAAACATCCGCCATGAGAGAGAAGGTTTCAGAGATTGTTTTTTCACACGACAAGGTTCTTCAGATGCACGGCTTCAGGGTCGATTTTGATAACAGACTGATCCTCGCCGACATCATAATCGATTTTGAGGCTGCCGACAGGGAGGCACTGTATAAACACATTGTAGGAGATATCGCGGAAGCGTATCCCGATTTTACCGCACGAATTGTCCTTGATATAGATGCATCTGATCTGTGATTGGGAGGGAAAAATGCCCGCTAGATTTTTGGTTGATTCGGAAAAGCCCAATGCTCTTGTTACGGGAGCATCGAGGGGAATAGGAAGAGCCATTGCCGAAGCACTTGCTGCAGACGGTTATGATCTCATACTCACCTGCAAGAATTCAATTGGTGAACTGGAGACATTTGCCGCATACCTTGAGGAGAAATATTCCGTGAGCGTATGTGCCGAGCGTGTCGATATGTCTGTTTCCGCCGATGTGCGTGAGCTCTTCGAAGGGATCACCGATCTGGACGTTCTTGTCAATAATGCCGGAATCTCATATGTGGGACTGCTTCAGGATATGACGGATGATGCGTGGGATGACGTGATAGGAACAAACCTCAGCTCAGCATTTTACACCTGCAGGTGTGCGATCCCCATAATGCTCAGAAATCATTCCGGAAGGATCTTCAATATCTCTTCTGTCTGGGGAAATGTCGGTGCTTCCATGGAGACGGCATATTCCGCATCCAAGGGCGGACTCAATGCGTTCACCAAGGCTCTTTCGAAGGAGCTTGCTCCCAGCGGGATCTCCGTAAATGCGATAGCCTGCGGTGTGATAGATACGGACATGAATGCGGTCTTTTCCGAAGAGGATATGGAGTCTTTGAAAAAAGAGATACCCGCAGACCGTATCGGAAGCCCCGAGGAAGTGGCTTCACTTATGGTTCAGCTTCTTAAAACCCCGCCCTATATGACAGGCCAGATAATCACTCTTGACGGCGGCTGGACCTGATTTCTGACAATTAACCCCATATTGTGCTAAAAACTGCTTAAATATTGTTTTTTACCCCTGCTTATCGTACAATATTATCAGTTATGCGATTGTCTTCATAACGGTAAATCGTACCCTTGAAGGAGTAAGCCTATGTTAGGAACTCTGATACCGCTTTTTGACGGTGCGACACAGGTCAAAGCGTATTCCGTATTTGCACAGAAGTATAATTCCTGGCTCAATCCCAGTATGCTCGGAACCGGAATGCTTGACGGAGCCGGATCCGTACTTGGAATTGAACTTGTCGAAAGCATGGGAATGCGTACCCTTACCGATGACAAGGCTGTCTTTGTCGAAGTTTCGAATGTTTCCCTCTTTTCAGATATTGATGAACAGTTTACCGAGCCTCATGACAAGCTCGTTCTTCTTTTTGATTACAATGTTGTTCCCGAGGATCTTTATGTGAACAGACTGAAGGAACTGAAGGCATCAGGCTATAAGTTAGCTATAAGAAAGCTTGCCGTAAAGCAGTTCGAAGAATATAAGCCTGTTTTAAGCCTTGTCGATTATGTATTCCTCGATCACAAGAAGATAGATATTTCCAAGGCGAAGATCTATTTCGAGAAGGTTTATCCAAATGTTTCGCTCGTTGCGGTTAATGTAAATACCCAGGAGGATTACGATACGCTCACCACGGGTGGCGGATATAACCTTTACGAGGGCAAGTTCTTCAGACTTCCCGTTGTCAATACGGACAAGGATGTCAGCCCCATGAAGGCTACATATATTGAACTTCTCAATATAGTCAACGACCCCGATTTCGATCTCGATAAGGCTGCTGCGGTTATCGAGCACGATACCGCACTCGTTATCTCACTACTTGCAATGGTCAACCGTATGACTGTTAATTCCGGCATCTCGACCGTAGGGCATGCAGCGGCAATGCTCGGTCAGAAGGAATTAAAGCGCTGGATCAATACGGCTGTAACCAAGGAGCTCTGTGCGGATAAGCCCGGCGAGATCACGAGGATATCACTTATCAGGGCAAGATTTGCCGAGATGCTCGCACCCGTATTCGGGCTTAACACCAGCTCATCGGAGCTTTTCCTGATGGGACTTTTCTCCGTTATTGATGCGATGCTCGATAAGCCCATGAAGGAAGCGCTTGATCTGGTCAAGGTTTCCAAGGATATTTCCGGAGCGCTTCTTGACGGAACCGGAAAATATGCGCCTGTGCTCGATTTCATAAATGCATATGAAAATGCCAACTGGTCAGAGGTTTCCAGACAGCTTATCCTGAAAAATGCCGAAGACTCCGCGGTATATGATGCATATACCGATGCCCTCAGATGGTTCAGGGATCTGTTCTACGGCAAGGATTGACCACAGATAAAGCAAAAGCCGCGCCTTAATGAGGTGCGGCTTTTTTATAAGTTACGAAGGTGGAAAAATGGATATTGAAACATTACGTAATACGATAGACAAATTATATGAGGAGGGAAGAGCCTCCGAAGCGGAAAGACTCATGCTCGAGGTTGCGGCTGTAGCTGCGGACGAGGGCGAGGATGCATTTCTTCTCCAGATACTGAACGAACTGATAGGCCATTATCGTGAGACGGGTGAGTGGGACAAGGCATTCGAGATATCGGACAGGGCGGTAATGATCGCGGGAAAGCTGTTCCCCGAATGTTCGGTTCCTTATGCTACGACGCTTCTCAATGCAGCATCCATGTACAGGGCTGCGGGGAAGCTTGATACATCGTTCGAAATGTACAGGAGGGTCGAGCTGATCTATGCCGAGGTCCTTAAGGCGGATGATATGCTCTATGCAAGCCTGTTCAACAATGAAGCACTCCTTTATCAGGAACGGGGCGAATTCGGAAAGGCTAAGGCGCTTCTGGTCAAGGCACTCGACATCGACAGAGCGAACGGAAAAGAATACGAAGAAGCCGTATCTCTTGCAAACATTGCTGCGACCATGATACAGACCGGAGAGACGGAAGAGGCTCTTAAGACCGCCGAGGCATCGGTTGCACTTTTTGAAAATCTCGGAGTACGTGATCAGCATCTGTGTGCGGCATTTTCCGCGATGGGAAGCTATTACTACATCAAGGGTAAGTTCGATGCGGCTTCAGTCTGCTTTAAGCAGGGCATGGACATAATGGAGAGCATCCTCGGAAGGAACGGATACTACGAAAGACTCCGTGCAAATTACGAGGCATGCATAAAGGCAGGGGGTGCTTCCGCCAAAGAAAACGCAGCAGGCGTTAACTTATGCGCAGCAGAAAACTCCGGAGAAAAAGATCCGGCCGCGGAAACGGGCGGCACTTCGGTCGGAAACTCCGCTAAGGGTCTGGACATCTGCAGAAAGTATTATGAGACATTTGTGCGTCCGATGATCGAAGAGAAATTCCCGGGGTATGCTTCGCGAATTGCCGCAGGGCTTTCCGGTGAAGGTTCGGATGCATTCGGTTTTGATGATGAGCTTTCAAGAGATCACGACTGGGGGCCCTCGGTTGTTCTGTGGATCAGCCCGGAGACCGATGCCGAGATAGGGGATAAGCTCCGCGATGCATACGAAAACCTTCCGGGAGAGATCGACGGAATCAGTAGAGCTCCGTATGTGCGGGGAAAGAGCAGGCGCGGAATTCAGGTCATCCCCGATTATTTCGAAAGACTAACAGGCGCTCGTACCTATGAAGAGATCGACTGGAGAAATACGGAAAGCACCAAGCTTGCCGCCGCGGTAAACGGCGAAGTGTGGAGGGATGATGAAGGAACGGTTACCGCATTCAGGGAAAAGCTTTCGAAGGGTTATCCCGATGAGATACTGTTCCTGAATCTTGCGCAGTACTGCGCACTCTTTTCGCGTGAAGGACAGTACAACGTCCCCAGGGTCATGGAGCGCGGGGATGATATGACGTCGAGGATGCTTGCCTACGATGCGATCCGTGATGCGATGAAGCTTAAGTACCTGGCCGATAACAGGTTCTTCCCTCATGACAAATGGCTGAGGAAGGGGCTTAAGAGTTTGGAAGACGGCGAGGCATTTGAAGGGCTTCTTTTGAAGGCGGAGAAGACCGGAGACTTCGAGGAACTCGGAGCATACCTTGCGATGGAACTATACAGAAGGGATTATATCAGTGACATCGATCCTTATCTTGATCATCAGACGGAGGAGCTTTTGAAGAAATCACTCTGGTCTGCCGAGGATACGGAAGAGCTTGCAATGAAGATTGCAAAGCTCGAATTTGAAGCCTTTGACAAGGTATCGAATGAGGGAGGAAGGGCATCCTGTCAGGATGACTGGCGCACATTCGGCATCATGCGAAGGAGCCAGTATCTGACCTGGGATAAAACCATGCTCCTTCAATATCTGTATGATTTCGAAAGGGAGATGAGCCTTGGTCATAATCTCATAACCGAAAAGTACGGACGCATGATGGAATCCACAGCGCCCGAAAGATACCGCGAGATCTGTGGCAATTTCCCCGAGCTTTCCGATGAAAAGAAAGCAATCATCGAACAGATCGTCAGGATCCAGGTTGACTGGATGGAGGAGTTTGCGGCGAAGTACCCTGCCATGGGTGAGCGTGCACGCAGGATCAGGACCTCGCAGGACAGTGCGTTTGATACATCATATGAGACGTATCTTAGAGGAGAACTGGGAACCTATTCCGACAAGATGCTGGAGCTGTATGCAAGGTTCATCGTCGGCTTATCTTCACACAATTTAAATCTTGCATACGAAACCATGCAAAATACCGCTAAACTCTACGGTTATGACAGTTTGGAACGCGCCGAGAGCTTCATGTCAAGATGACATAAATACGAATGAATTGTTTATTGCCATATTTTTTGTGAAAAAATGACAATAGAGCATTACCGGACTATAAACTTGTATTTTTCTACCCGGACGGTTTTCCACCAAAAAATATTAAGAAAAGCTTAATTTTCGGGTTTATACACGGAGTTACTCACATTATCCACCGAAAAAAAACACTCATTACCCAATTTTTTTATGGAAACCATCGAATGTATGTTTTGGCAAATAATACAGAAAAACAGCAAATTTTAGCGAATTTTAATATTCAGACACCCCTTTGAGGGTATAGCTGAAGAAAAACAATTCATTAAATTGTCAAAAAATTAAAACATACTAAATCGTCCGGTGAAGGCCCTTTATTGTGTTAGAATCTATAGGTCTGCATGTTTGGGACGAATGATTTGAAAAAGCAGACTTTGGAAGCGGCAGCAAAAGTCTGCGGAATATCAGAATTGAGGTATTATATGAAGCTTAAAAAATCAGCCTTGATACTGGCTATGACTCTTGTTCTCGGTGCCTGCGGAAAGAATGCGGATGCAGATCCCGTATCCTCTCCGGAGCCGGAAGTGCAGCAGGTGCAGGACGATTCGGAGACTGTGACACCTGCAGAGGATGAGATTGTTCCCGAAGAATCCGTATCAGTTCCCGAGCCGGAAACCGAACCTGAACCGGCCATAGAAGAGCCTCTTACATTTATCGAGGATATGGGAACCACGACCATAAACGGTTATACCGTAAAGCCCGTCCCCGATAACGATGCTTTCGAATTCGTACTCGGAATGCACGGCGGCATCAATCTCGGAAATGCATTCGATGCATCCGACTGCAACTGGGTAGCAAATGAGCTTGATTACGAGAGCGCATGGTGCGGCGCCAGGACCTCCTATGCCTATATCGATTCCCTTTGTAACGAAGGCTTCAACGTGATCCGTATTCCCGTTTCATGGCACAACCACGTTGATGCAAATTACAACATAAGCCAGGAATGGCTTGCGAGGGTTACCGACATCGTAGACTACTGTCTGGGAAAAGACATGTATGTCATAATCAACATCCATCATGATACGGATAAGAATCACTTCTATCCCGATTCGGCACATCTCGATAAGACGCTCAAATACACGGAGGCCATCTGGTCACAGCTTTCCGAGCATTTCAGGGACCGCAGCAATAAACTGATCTTCGAATGCATTAATGAGCCGAGGCTCAGGGACACCGATCTTGAGTGGTGGTTTTCGTCGGAGAACGATACCGTGCTTGATGCTTACAATGCTCTCATGCAGGCAAACCAGCTCTTCGTCGACACCGTAAGAGCGTCGGGAGGAAATAACGCCGACAGATTCCTCGTGGTATGCGGCTACTGTCAGATGCCTTCTGCCACAACCTCGGCCAATTTCTCACTGCCCACCGACAGTGCGAAGAACAGGATCATAGTGAGTGTTCATTCCTACAGGCCTTATGATTTCGCGGGAGAGGTTCCCGGAAAGACAGAATTCGGCGAAGCTGCGAAAAAGGATAACAAACAGGTCTTCTCATCCCTTTACGACAGATTCATCGCAAACGGAATTCCCGTCATCATCGGCGAATACGGATGCATAGATAAGTGTAACGATGCCGACAGGCTCGAGTATTACAGATTCATGGGCGAATGCTCCGCGCTTTACTCGATCCCCATCATCGCCTGGGACAATAACGAGTTCAACAACACAAACGGAGCCGTGGCCGAAACCTACGGATTTATCGACAGGGCATCGGGAAATGTTATCCTTAAGGATCTTGTCGATGCAATGACTGCAAGCTATAAACAGTAAAATCTTTTGAAAAGACAGTGACCGGAAATCTTCTTTTTCCGTCCATATAAGTGAAGGAGGAACTGACGTGGAAGATTCTGCGATAATAGAGCTCTTTTTTGCCAGGAGCGAAGAAGCCATTAAAGAGACGGCGTCCAAGTACGGAAGGATGCTTAAGTCTGTTGCGCTCCGCATACTCCGTAATATGGAGGACGCAGAGGAAGCCGTCAGTGACACTTATATGAAAACATGGAATTCCATACCTCCCACCAGGCCGAATGTTTTTTCGGCTTTCCTTACCAAGATCACGAGAAACATTTCTCTTGATATGCTTGACAAAGAGCATGCGGAGAAAAGAGGTGCCGGCGAGATCCCCGCACTGCTCGATGAGCTTGAAGAATGCATTGCCGATAACCGTATTCCGGTCCCCGGCGAAGGAATGGAGCTTCGTGAGATCCTTAATGCATTCCTGGAAGGCGAAAAGCCCGAGGCAAGGAAGATCTTCGTAAGGAGATATTTCTTCGGCAGTGAGGTGAAGGAGATCGCGCAAGTTTACGGACTTGGAGAGAGCAAGGTCAAGATGACCCTCGCACGCTCCAGGGAAAGACTCAGGAAATGTCTTGAGGAAGAAGGTGTTACGGTATGATCACGGATAAGAACAGATTACTCAGAGCCATCGGCGATATCGATGACAAGTACATAACGGAGATCCTTTCGGAGGATGCGAAGGGAAGACAGAATGTGGTGAAGGTGCCTATTAACCAAAGACCCGTCATCAAATATATGAAGTATTATCTTCCGGCAGCCGCAGCCCTTCTGATAGTGGTGGCTTGCGTCAAGTCCGGTGTGTTCTCGGGATTCGGTGCGGCCTCGACCAGCGGCAACACCGCAGACACTTCGCATGCCGACAATGCTCCGCAGGCTATGTATGAAGCTTCGGCAGCGGAAGAGGCAGATTATGAGCCTAATGGGTCATTCGATATGTCTGCCGCTGAATCGGCCGGCGATGCTATGTCAGAGAAGGTTGACGAAAAAGATGAACAGTCTTCCGTTAACTATGTAGGTCCCACGCTTTCGGATGCGGAGGTGGATATGATCAATCCTTTTATAGATTGCGATACACTTGAGGAAGCTGAAAGAATTGCCGGATTTGAGTTTGACGTTCCCGAAGATCTCGAGCCTGATCTGCAGGCTGAATACCGTGCTCTGAAAGGAATACTCATCGAGGTCATATATTATGACAGAGGTGAGGAGATCTACCGCATCCGCAAGGGAACCGAAAGAGATGTCAGCGGCGATTATAATGAGTATTCCGTCTCAGTATGTGTTGATACGGCTACATGGGGAGCTGAACTTAAGGGCTATAAGGAAGGCCTTACAAACTGCGCCGTATGGACCGATGAGGACGGCTTCGGATATTCGCTTACGACCGAAGCGTCTCCCATCAAAACAGACAGAGTCATTGAGATCATAGACCTCTTAATGCAGTAAAGTGAAAGTGATATAATACGCGTATGAGTGATAAAAAGATAATCGCACTTACGTTTGACGACGGACCTTCCGATACCACATCGATGAAGGTTCTGTCCAAGCTGAAACAATACGGCATCCCCGGAAGCTTCTTTCTTATCGGGCAGAATATTACTCCCGAAAGAGAATATATTGTAAAGGAAGAGCTTGCTTACGGATGCGATATAGAGAACCATTCGCTGACCCATTCGGACATGACCAAGCTGGATGCGGAAACGATCCGTGCGGAGATAGAAGAGACTTCCCGCAGGATCACGGCGATCACGGGAAAGGAGCCTGAATTTTTCAGGCCCCCGTTTATTTTGTACAATGATACGATGTTCGAGAACATTCCCTATATCTTCATCTGCGGACTTGCATGTGATGACTGGGTTCCCGAAGTGACTGCAGAGGAAAGGGCAAGGAAGGTTCTGGACGGTGCACGTGATAACATGCTTGTTCTTCTTCATGACAGTGAAGGAAACGACAACACCGTAGATGCACTTGATATCATTATCCCGGAACTCAAAAACAGAGGATATGAATTCGTAACACTGACCGAACTGTTTGGAAGAGCAGGAATAGATAGGAGCAATGCAAAAAAGATCGTCTACACATGTACTGACGATCAGTGATGCATTAAAAAGGAGAATTGTTTTGAAAAGAAAAATTCTTATGCTGCTTATGGCCGGGCTTCTTTCTTTTGCCATGATGGCGGGATGCGGAAATAACGTGCAGCCCGCAGCCGGAGTGCAGGAGGATGAAGACGAAAAGGAAGACGCAAAGACTTCCGACGAAGATGAAGAAGACGAAAAGCCTGCTGACGAAAAACCTGCTGACGAAAAGCCTGCGGACACAGTCGAAGAGCCCGCAGACGATGAGAACAAAGAACTCGACATGCCAAGGTCCGATGCTTACGAGATGTTTCTTGCCGGTGAGATGGATGTGACCGTATGGGAAGATCCGAACGATCCGTATGCTCAGTACATGATCCCCGCAAAGGGAACTTATTCATATGATGAACTGATCGATGCGATACTCGGCGAATATCCCGGAGAGTATGATGTGAAGTACACTATGTTCACACCCGATCTCGGTGAAGAGGGTGATGATGTATTCGTTCTTTATCTTGAGAACCACGATCCTTCTTTTTACAGCTGGATCGGCTTCATCGCTTACGATACCGACGGACTCAACATGAGATACTGTAAGGAGTTTGGATACAGAAGCTTCTTCGATCTTTACTATGACGGATATGTTCTTACCGGAGGAAGCAACGGTGCAGGCGCACAGGATTTCAACTGCCACTGTGTTCTTCCCGATTCATCGCTCCGGACATTGTTCAAGAGCTCGCATCTGTATTCCAGCTGGTGCGGAGATATCACATGGACACTCGATCCCGATATGGATTATGAGCTCCGTCCCACGCTTACCTATGATTCGGGTCTCGAAATGAAAGTGCTGTATTTCGGTGATAACGATGTAAGATTTACGGTATCCGGCTACAGCGACAACAAGGCAGTCAAGACGGAAGAAGAAAGATTCATACAGGCGATCAAGGATATGGGTGCTGTCGAGATAGATGCGGATGAATACGACAGCCTTACAAACGTGGATATCGATGAGAGCAAACTGATCGACCTTACAAAGCTTAAGACTTACGAGACCGTAGAAAAAGAGATGGAATTCTGATAACGCATATTCCGAAAAAGGTGGGATTATGGCTTCATTTGATTTCTTATCACTCAGATTTGAGAACATCAGTGAAAATGAAAATGACACGTATTCCGTTTTTCTGAACGAAGGGGAAGACGGCCCTGAGATGGTCTGGTACGATTCCATGGGAGATCCCATAATCGAGGTCGGAATATCGAAGAACGAGTGGGATGAAGTGAAGAAGCTTGCGGGAGAATGCGATGTCGTATCCTGGGACGGCTTCAGTGAGATGAACGTGTCCGAAGTCGCAGGGTTCACCCTGGAGCTTGAAGACGGAGAGGGCAATATCATCTGGGCCGAAGGCGCCGGTTCTTTTCCTGAAGGCTTTGAAACCTTTGAAAAGGGCATCCGCAGTATATTTGCGGGATATTTTGAGTAAAGGAATACGGAAAAGCTCTGATTGAAAAACGTTTTCCGTTATGGTATCATTAGGATACGCCGAAAGCGTATCTGGCAACGATCGGACAAGGACAATGATCTGAGCGGCGCCTGTGGCGAAAACATATTATGAAGGCGAGGGATGCATATGAAATTTGTCATCATCGGCAAGAATACTACCGTAACACCCGGACTTAAGGCTTCGGTCGAAGATAAGATCGGAAAGCTGTCAAAATATTTTGATGAGGATACCACCGCTCACGTAACACTTTCCGTAGTAAGGGAAGAGCAGAAGGTTGAGGTTACGATCCCCGTTAAGGGAACCATCATCCGTTCAGAGCAGAGCAGCTCCGATATGTACGTATCGATCGATCTTGTTGAAGAGATCATCGAACGCCAGCTCAAGAAGTACCGCAACAAGATAATCGACAGACATCAGGCAGCAGGCGACATTTCCGAATTTGCCCCCGTTGAAGAGACAGAGGAAGAGGGCATCAAGATCGTAAGGAACAAGAAGTTCGAGATCAAGCCCATGTATCCCGAAGATGCATGTATGCAGATGGATCTTCTCGGACACAGCTTCTACGTTTTCATCAATGCGGAGACCGATCAGGTCAACGTTGTTTACAAGCGTAAGGGCGACACCTACGGACTCATCGAGCCCGAGGTATAAACCAGGCGGATTGAAAGGCCTTACCCGGAAGGGTAGGGCCTTTTCTTGTCCCTTCCCATCCGGTCAGGGTCAATTCTTGTCCCTTCCCATCCGGTCAGGGCCAATTCTTGTCCCTTCCTATTCGTCAGGGACTTTTTCTATTAACGGATGAGGGGAGGATTTGTTATTTCCGCTCATTTGCCGCTCGCTAAGCTGTTCTTTGGGAATACATGGACTCCGATGACTTCGCACCGCTCACATTCGCAATCCTTTGCTCATGTTCGCTATTTTTGCCATCCGGGCAAAAATGTGCTTACTGAGATGTATTCCCAAGAACAGCTAAGCTCGCTCTTAAATCGCGTAAATAACAAATCCTCCCCTCATCCTGTTGTATGAAAAAGGCATCATACACATTTACAGGGAGAACGGGAGGGATGTGTTTCATAAGCGGACCCTGTGAAGGCCGTCGGTACTTAGTGAGAACAAGCTGTGCGCAGTTCGAACTTAGTACCGCTACGAGGCTGAACCCACGACCTGCAAGTACATCCATGTACTTGCGGACAGGTCTGATTACATCCTGTAATCAGCCGAGAGGCGCGTCCGCGTTGAAACACATCCCTTCCGTTCTCCCGTAACTATATGTAGTACTTAGTTTTTACAGGTACAACTAGCGCGAAGATAATGTTTGTTATTTAACACGGAATTCGTTGTAATAATGCGGGTCTTATGATAAAATCGTAAATGGTCTGACAAAAAAATAACAATCTCGGACCCGGGATTCATTATTTAATGAAACAATTCAATTCGGAGGTAATCAAATGGCAAAGAAGGTTGTAATCGCAGGCGCTTGCCGTACAGCAATCGGTACTATGGGTGGTTCTCTTTCAACCACTCCCGCTGCAGAGCTCGGTGCTATCGTTATCAAGGAGGCTGTAAACCGTGCAGGTATCAAGCCCGAGGATGTTGATCAGGTTTATATGGGATGCGTTATTCAGGCAGGTCTCGGACAGAACGTAGCCCGTCAGGCATCCATCAAGGCAGGTCTTCCCATCGAAGTTCCCGCTGTTACCATGAACGTTGTTTGCGGATCCGGTCTTAACTGCGTAAACCAGGCAGCTCAGATGATCCTTGCAGGCGATGCCGATGTCGTTATCGCTGGCGGTATGGAGAATATGTCAATGGCTCCCTTCGCAATCCCTAACGGAAGATACGGCTATCGTATGATGTGGCCCAGCCAGAGCCAGGGCGGACTTGTTGACACCATGGTCAAGGATGCTCTCTGGGATGCATTCAATGATTACCATATGATCACCACCGCTGATAATGTTGCAAGAGAGTGGAACCTTACAAGAGAAGAGCTCGATGAGTTCGCTCTTAAGTCTCAGCAGAAGGCTTGCGCTGCTATCGAAAGCGG
>JAILOC010000002.1 GCA_024691045.1 Lachnospiraceae bacterium
TTTTTGGTTTTCGGTTTGGACCCGAGTGGATGTCATTAAATATTTAATGTTTATCGTTAAACACAATATACCAAGTCAAAATATGTTTGTCAACAATTATTTATCGAAAAACATTAAATAATTTACGAATTCAGATTAAAATATGGGTTTTTCAGCATGTTTTCGGGCTTTTTTCAGAAAAATATAATTTTCTAAATTCTTTTTTTGCATATAATTATCTGAGTGAAAAGAAATCATACCGATCATTATGGAGTATTTGTATGGCTACACTTCGTGAAGATACAAAGGCTGAATGGGACAAGATGAAGGAGCGTCCCTTCAAGGAAAAGCTTTCATATTTCTGGGAATATTATAAAGTGCATACGATTGTTGCGATTGTAGCGGTGATCTTCATCACCATGATGATCCGTTCCTTTGTCATATCCAAGGATTATGCACTGTTTATTGCCGTCGTCGATTCATATGATCTTGCCGGCGGAACTATTGAGGGCTGGTCTGCGGATCTTGCGGATATCATCGGATTCGATAAGGATGATTACGAGGTTCACATAGATTCTTCGCTTCAGTTCGGGGGGAACGCCGCAAGCACCCAGTCCGATTATGCATCCGCGCAGAAGCTTACGGCACTTCTTACTTCGAGATCCATGGATATCATGATCGCGGATATGACTGTTTTTGAGCAGTATGCGCAGAATGACTGTTTTTTCGATCTCAGGGATATATATACCGAAGAAGAACTTTCCGGAATGGAAGGGCTCATCTATTACACCGATGCCGCAACCTTTGCGGATTATCAGTCGAGCGAGATGAATGTTTACGAAAAGCAGGCAGAATACGTCATAGATCATCATGATCCTTCTACCATGAAGGATCCGGTTCCCGTGGGTTTTTTTGCGTGTGAGGGAACAAGAGCCGGGGATTCCGGTATCTATGATCATCTTAAGAAGACAGAGGAGTTCCAGGGCCATGAAAATGAGGCTGCGTTCGGAATCCTTAAGAACACCGAAAGATATGACAACGCAGTGACGGGTATTTCCTATCTTGCGGGAAAATGATATTATATTTAAGCGTTTCAGGTCATGACGGAAAATGGATTTTTTCAGAGGTTAGGGACATATAAATGGGTCTTTTCAGGCTTATCAACAAGGATGTCGCATTTGAAAATGAAACCCGTCAGGGAGTCGTAACACTTCGCTTACTCTATATCATCCAGGCAGTCGTTGTTGTGCTGGATGTCTTTTTCGCAGGACTTCATGTTTTATCGGAATATAAATTTTTCACTCTCGGAACACTTGCAGCGATCGTGATCCTGTTTCTGCTCACCTATTGGATGAAAACGGAACCGGCGATGATCGCCTATATTGTTTTCACCTTTCTGCTTGTTCCCTGGCTCATACCGATACTGGGATGGAATGCGGGAATACAGGATTATTACGTTGTAATACTTATGCTCTGCTTTTTCGCTAATTTCGGAAGCACGGGATTTAAGTTTGCGCTTGCGGGAGTGGTTTTTGCGGCGCGTCTGCTTGTAATGATGAGTTACGCCGGCCTGGCATCGGATCTTCCTATCGACGATCTCGGAAATAAGCTGATCCAAATCACGAATAATTCGTCGGTATTCATTTCCGTTATCATAATAAGCTTTATCTTCAGCCACCGTGAAAACGAAGCGGAGAGCAAGCTGATGAAATATAATGACAGGCTTGTTAAGGAAGCCAATACCGATCAGCTCACCGGCCTGTACAACCGCAGAAGGGGAATGGAATTCATCGAGGAGATCAAGGATTCATCGTTCCTTGGGTCCGTTTCTCTTGTTATGGGAGATATAGACTATTTCAAAAAGGTAAATGACACCTACGGTCACGACGCGGGTGATGAGGTTCTTAAATCCATTGCGAAGACCATGCAGGATACCTGCGGTAAGGACGCGTTTCTGATCAGATGGGGCGGAGAGGAATTCCTTATGATCTTTGGCGCCAAGAACGGAGACGAGACGCTCGGTATCATTGAAAATCTCAGGGTCCATATCATGGAGCATCCCATTATCGTAGGAGACAATGAGATCAGTGTTACCATGACCTTCGGACTTGCGGAATATGATTTCAGCGGCGATGTTCAGAACACCGTCAAGGAAGCGGACAGCAAACTCTATATGGGCAAGGAAAGAGGCCGTAACAGGGTTGTTTACTGATCCTTTCAATAAATTTCCTGAAAGAGATATATCATGAATCCCAGAAATAATTCGTTTTCTTCAGAAAAGAGGATATCTTTGTCCGATCGCGTGATCGGTTTCGGCAAGATATTCTTATTCGTTTATCTTGTGGCAGCCATCGCCGGTCTGTACGTTTATATGCACATCGATACAAATGTTCCGCTTGTGCTTGACGGATACGATACGATTGAAAGCTGGACTGTCACAGACCCGGAAGGTGGTGTGCATGCTGGCGGAAGTACATATCAGATAAGTGATGCAGGCGATGACACCTATCTGATGGATTCGCTTCTTCCGGATAATATTTCCGATGATTCATGGCTGTTCTGTTCCATCAGCAGGGAAATGGAAGTATATATAGACGGCGAATTCAGGAAAGATTTTAATGAAAAAAGAGATATGCTCATTCCCGGCGGTATCGTAAAGAGGTTCTATTTCCTGGTTCCGCTTGATGCTGCGGATTCCGGCAAGGATATCCGTATCGTTATGCACGGAACCTCCAGGCAGGGTGTGGTCTACAGGGACGTCCATATCGCTACCGGGCTTGGTCTGATCTCATTTTTGATCACAAATTTCAGCCGTTCGCTTATTCTCTCGGAAATACTTCTTCTGTTTTCTTTTGTCACGGTTTTAGCCGGTATAGCGATGAGAATGCTGTACAAAGAGAGGATCGAGATGCTGTACGGTGCCGTCGGCGTATTTGTCATTTCCGCATGGACGGTAAGCGATTCGCTCCTTTGGCCGTTTATTTACAGGCACTATCACATAGACGGCGTGTTCAATTATTTTATGAGCCTTCTTATGCCTTTCGGAATTGCTTTATATCTGAACGGTCTTCAGCGCGGAAGATACAAGAAGATCATGGCCTTCGTGATCGTTCTTTCCATACTGGATGCGGTCCTGTGGCCTGTACTGCATTTTGCGGGTATTCTTTCTTTTCCCAACGCACTTCTTTATATAAATATCATTCTCGGAGTGCTGACGGTTATTGTGCTCGGAGTTCTGTTTGCGGATATCGTGAGAGGGTATGCCGTTGAATATCTGTTTACCGCAATAGGATTTATAGGCTTTCTTATATGCTGTATTGTTGAGCTGATCCTGATCCATCTGATCGTAATGCTCGAAGACGCCGATCCTATGCTGCTCGGACTTGCGATCCTTCTGACGCTTACCATTGCTCAGCAGATGCACGATCTTCGCAGGAGCCGCGAGGAAAGACAGAAGGTCGTGGAGATGTCACGGGCCAAGACGCGTTTTCTTGCCAGCATGTCGCATGAGATCAGGACTCCCATCAATGCGATCCTCGGAATGAACGAGATGATAATCAGGGAAAATAACGATCCCGTTATCGGCGATTATGCAAAAAGCGTCAAGACCTCGGGCAAGATGCTTCTCATGCTCGTAAATGACGTTCTTGATTTTTCCAAGATAGAAGCTGGCAAGATGGAGATAAATAATGCGCAGTACAGGTTATCTGCCCTGCTCCGGGACATTTATCCCATGCTCAGGGAGCGCGCGGATGAAAAGAAGCTCTTCCTGAACACATCCATACTCTGTGAGGTGCCGAACGGTCAGATTTCAGATGAATTCAGGATTCGTCAGATACTGATCAATCTGATCAACAACGCGATCAAATATACGGATGCCGGGTTTGTGACTCTTGAGATCGGGGGAAAATACAATGAGTCCGGCGGCTTTGATCTTAAATTCAATGTAAAGGATACGGGCCGAGGGATACGCGAGGAAGACCGCAAGACGCTTTTTGATGCGTTCTCCCGTGCCGATATGAGTAATAACAGGAACATCGAGGGAACGGGGCTCGGTCTTTCGATCGTAAAGAGCATCGTCGATTCTATGAACGGCCGGATATATGTGGCCAGCACCTACGGTGAAGGATCAGAGTTTTCAGTGGTCATTCCGGTCGGTGTTTTCGACAGGAACTGTCTGAAACACGATTTCATGAACGACGCGGAAAGCTGTTCCTCAGAAAGCGACGGATGTGACTTTACCGCACCGGATGCCAGTGTGCTTGCGGTAGATGACAATAATTCGAATCTCAGGATCGTCACGCTTTTCCTCAAGCGTACCTGCATAGTTCCGGATACATGCGACGGCGGACTTAAGGCCCTCGATATGTGCAGAAAAAAGAAATATGACCTTATTCTTCTCGATCACATGATGCCGGATCCCGACGGAATAAAAACACTCCAAATGATCAGAAACGATGCGGAGTCGCTTAACAAGGACACGCCAGTCATCGTGCTTACCGCAAATGCAGTTGCGGGAAGCAGGCAGATGTATATAGACGAGGGATTTGCCGATTATATCTCTAAGCCTGTTGATTCCGGCATTCTTGAACAGACCGTGAAGAAATACCTTCCGTCCGGTAAGGTGATCGGTGCTTTGGATGCGAAGACCGCAGGTATGGCTGCGGAAGATGAAGAACTGTCCGGGATAGAAAAAAAGCTTTCGCTGATAGACGGGCTTGATGTAGATGTCGCGATGAACTACGCGGGAAATGACGAAGCTATTCTTGAACAGGTTGTATCGAGCATAGCTTCCGGAAGCGGTGATATGGTAAAGACACTTAATAAGGAACTGGCCGAAGAGGATTATGTTTCATACCGCAGGGATGTTCATACTATCAAGAGCCTCATGGCTACCATCGGTCTTGCCTCGCTGAGTGAAAGAGCCAGGAAGCATGAATATGCCGCAATGGACAACGACATCGATTTCATCAAAACAGATTGTGAAGGCTTCATTGAAGAATACCGCACAGCCTGTGAAAAGCTTAAATAAATCAGAAACGGCGGGACTCAGGTTCCGCCGTTTTTTCCCGCTATATATCCGGATGCCCACGCAAAATAGAGATTGTAGCCTCCGCATTTTCCGTCAATGTCAAGGATCTCACCCGCAAGGAAAAGTCCCGGAACAAGTTTGGACTCCATTGATGCGGGATCTGTTTCATCAATACATACTCCGCCGCAAGTGACCTGTGCATCGTTAAAATCTCCTGTGCCGGTGACATCAAGAGTGATGTCCATAATATATCCGGTCAGCTTTTCGGCGGTCTTTCTTTCGTTGTCCGGTATCCTGTCCGGATCTATCCCGGCATTTTTAAGACAGCTGTCCGCAAATGTATCGGGCAAAAGCCCGGTCATCGCTTCATATGGTGTGATCTGCCGTGCACAGATCCTTTCTGTGATCTCTTCCTTAAGCTTTTCATCGTCCATATCGGGAACAAGACGTAAGTGAAGCCTTACCCGCTCTTTATCAAGGAGCGCCCTGGATGCGAAACGGGATATATTGAATGACGGAATTCCGGAGATGCCGTTTTTCGTTATCTGTATCTGTCCCGTATCGGAGGACATGATCTTGCCCGATACTTCTATAGAAACCTTTGCATACAGTCTTGTGCCCGCAGCTTTTTTGTACGGATGGTCTTTGATGACAAGATAGGTAAGTGCGGGAACGGGAGTGATCACCCTGTGTCCGAGAGCTTTGCAGATATCAAGGCCTTTACCGTCGGAACCCGAATTGGGTGCCGCTTTTCCGCCGGTTGTGAGGATCACGGCATCGGCTTCAAATTCCCTGTCTTCGCAGATGACAGTAAATCCGTTTTCTTTTTTTCTTATGTCCGTAACCTCGGTGCCTGTAATAACCTTTACGCAGCTTTCCGCTACCGCACGCTTTAATACATCGCTAACGGCCCTTGCCTGTTCGGAATAGGGATAGATGTAACCGTCCCTGTTAAGCGGGCTTATACCGAGCGAACGGAATTTTTCAATGACGTCTTCCGGTGAAAAAGAGTCCGTTACCGCCGATAAAAAGCCGTCACCTTCGGGCCTGAAGTAATCCGCGCAGTTTACGGTGTCGTGGCAGTAATTGCATCTTCCGTTTCCGGTCGAGAGGATCTTTTTTCCGAGGGAAGCATTTTTTTCGATAAGAGTTACGGATGCACCGCTTTCCGCCGCAGCGATCGCAGCAAAGCATCCCGCACTTCCTCCTCCGGTTATGATCACTTTTTTTGCCATGTAATTTCTCCCGTCACTATGGACTTCAGAATTTAAAAAACTGCCCGTTCCTGTCAGTCTGTAACTTTTCCGGTCGAGATCTTCCTGATCCACTTGCCGCTTCGCAGCCTCAGGAACGCCCAGAAGGTCTTAACTATCTGGTCCGATTTCAGACATATGTATATCCAGAAAGCGGGAAGCTTCAGGTAGAATCCCGCGATGATCCCGAGGGGGATCGCAAGCGCCCATAAGAAGATGTTGTCCGCAAGCATCAGCATTCTGGTATCCCCGCCGCCGCGCAGGACACCCTTGGTCATGATGCTGTTTGTTCCCTGAAACACGATTATAAGACTGATGGCATTCATCAGTTCCTTGGCGGTGCGTGCGGTCTCGGGAGTGACTTCGCTGTAAAAGCCGATGATCGCATCGCTGGATATGACTATGAATGCCGCGGAAAAAAGACCGAGTAGGATTCCGAGCTTGAAAAACCTGTATCCATGCTTCATCGTCTTTTCACGGCTGCCTTCACCCAGTGTTATTCCGGTAACTATGGCTCCGGCCTGGCTTACGCCCTGTATGACGACGGTGCTGAGCTGCTGAGTTACGCTTGTGATCGCATTGGCGGGAGCTATCGTTCCTTCAAGGTGTCCTATTACCATTGCAACCGCATTGGTTCCGAATGCCAGGATGCCGTCACTGATAAGGACGGGAATACAGATCCTGATATATTCCATGATGAGCGAACCCGTCTTCATGAACAGGTCTCCGATCCTGAAACCGATCTTCCTGTCGTAGAGGACCAGATATCCGAAGATGAAGACGAACTCGAATACTCTTGCACATAAGGTTCCGAGAGCGGCACCGGCAACCCCCATTTTCGGGAAACCGAATTTACCGAAGATCAGGCAGTAGTTCATGCACAGGTTTACGGCAAATGCCCCTATGGAGACGATGAGAGGATAGAGAACCTGCCCTATGCTCCTTAAGACTATTGTTATTACAAGTGAAAGACCTACGAAGAAATAGGTTACGACCGAGTAGTTAAAATACCGGACACCGAGCGAAATGATATGTGTCTTGTCGGAATATGTGCTCATTATCAGATCCGGGATCAGCCACGTCAGGATGGCAAAAATGCTTGCCAGAGAGATATTAAGCCTGAGCATGAGGCATACGGTCTGCTTGAGAGCCCTGCCGGCATTTCTGGAATCCGCATCATGGGAACCGGATCTTTTCATTCCCCAGTATCTGGATACGAGCACGGATGCACCCATTCCCAGTCCCATGCACAGTATCTGGAATACGCTGATGAAGGAATTTGCCAGGGATGTGGCCGTCAGGGCATCGTCTCCGAGGCTTCCGACCATCATCGTATCGAGCATATTGACCCCGATGGTTATAAAGCTCTGAAATGCAATGGGAAGAGCCAGTGTGAATACTTTTTTGTAGAAATCTAAAGAGTCTTTATTGTCTTTCATACAGTTCCTGTTATACTTCGGCCGAAATCATACTGTTTGATGATACCATAAACTCGTATTTTTGGTGCAAACCGTTTGTAAAAATGTTATAATATCCAAGCCTAATTATTTTATTCAGGAGGGGTATTTATGGACGGGCTTAATCTTGATTGGATAAATTATTACAAGGAGATGGGAGCTTCTCTTCTGAGATACAAGAATGACAGAAGAGAGCTTGTCGACAGGCTTAAGAAGACATATGCAAAAGCTAATATTGCCATGCCTATCCTCGAGCTTTACAATGAGCTTTTTGATCTTGATCCTTTTACTGTATTCGGTCTTTTCAACAGACTCGGCATGCCTGTTGAGACCAGAATGAAGATAATGAGCGGCCTTGCCGTTAACATTGGCGTAGGAGCCGAGATACCTTCGCATTTTGATTCAATCCCCGTTCTTAACGATCTTGATACGACATTCTACAGATTCAATGACCAGAGAGACATGAACGATATCGACCGTCTCTGGACATTCTTTGAAAGAGCTGAGAATTACGCTCAGTCACCCACTCCCCAGAACAGACAGTCACTGGGCGAGTATTTCGATATCTGTCTCAAGGTAAAGGGAAACGGTAATATCAAGATCACCAAGGGTCTCTATTGGATGGCACCCGAGGTCTTCATGCCCATCGATTATTCGATCATCTGGTACCTGCTCAAGTCCGGCATCATCCCCGCAGAGGAAGCTGCGCAGTTCCCCGAGATAGTCGACGATATCCCTTCGGGAAGCTATTTTGAGATCCTTGACAGGGTTTATTCACTCATCAATGAGGGCAGGGTTCCCTTCAGGAACATCCCCGAGCTCGTATATCAGGCATGGAAGGCTTCAGAGGGTCAGAGCAGACTCTCGAGGGTAGGCGACAAGTATTCAAAGGGAACCGGTCTTCCCGATGACGACGTCAATACCATCCGTTACTGGATGTTCGCTCCCGGACAGTTCTCCGAGAGATGGGATATGTTCTACAAGAAGGGCATTATGGCCATCAGATGGGGTGCTACCGGTGACCTCAGGGCGTTTGATTCCCAGGAAGAGGTCAGACAGGCCATGATGGCCAAGATTGATCCGACCAAGCCCTTCAAGTTCTCGTCATATTCCGCATGGCAGTTTGTCAACGGCATCAAGCCCGGTGACGTCATCTTCGTAAGAAAGGGAGACAATGAGATCCTTGGCCGAGGTGTCGTAACTTCGGATTACATCTTCGATGATTCACCCGATGACGATTATAAGCACTTCAGACTGGTAAACTGGGGACAGAACGGAAGCTGGGAGATACCTCTCCAGTCCGCAGTCAAGGTTCTCGCAGACATCACTCCCTATACCGACTATGTTGATAAGCTCAACTCTCTCTTCGGCTTCGAAAAGGAAGGCAACGAAGACGGAGCAATGCTCAACTATCCCGCATATACCAAGGAAGACTTCCTCAGGGATGTCTACATGCAGCCCGAAGGTTATGACAGACTTGTCAGACTTGTGAAGAACAAGATGAACATCATAATCGAAGGTGCTCCCGGTGTAGGTAAAACCTTCACCGCAAAGCGTCTTGCATATTCAATGCTCGGTGAGAAGGATCCCGACAGGGTTGAGATGATCCAGTTCCACCAGAGCTACAACTATGAAGACTTCATTGAGGGCTTCAGACCTTCCGAGAAGGGAATGGGCTTCGACATCAAGCGCGGCGCATTCTATAAGTTCTGCCGCAAGGCACAGGAAGATCCCGATA
This sequence comes from Lachnospiraceae bacterium, assembly GCA_024691045.1. Next base: position 9,460 of record JAILOC010000002.1, read on the forward strand.
ACAAGTACTTCTTCATAATCGACGAGATCAACCGTGGTAACGTATCCCGTATCTTCGGTGAGCTCTTCATGCTGATTGAGCCCGATAAGAGAGGAAACGAGCTCCAGCTCCTGTACTCGGGAGAGAAGTTCAACGTGCCGAGAAATATCTACATCATCGGTCTCATGAATACCGCCGACAGAAGTATCGCGATGATCGACTACGCTCTGAGAAGAAGATTTGTATTCTTCGATATGAAGCCCGGATTTGAGTCCGACGGATTCATTCAGTATATGAGATCCTTCGGTGCTCCCAAGTTCGAATCACTCATCAATTGCGTTAAGCAGCTCAATCAGGCCATCACCGACGATCCCGCTCTCGGAGCAGGCTTCTGTGTAGGACACTCATATTTCTCCAACTTAAAGAGTGCGGACGATGAGATCCTCAGCAATATCGTTGAGTATGAGATGGTACCCCTTCTTCAGGAGTACTGGTTCGACTCACCCGAAATGGTTGCTAAGTGGACTGAGAATTTGAGGAATTCGATAGCATGACACTTGATGAATGCGCAAAAACACTGGCCGACGGACTGACTCTTCAGGTCAAGCGCGGGCTGGTCAAAGACTATGTGCATGGAACTGCTGTAGAGAACGCCATCAGGGGAAGGATGGATGTATCGACTTCCCTTCGTGACAGGACTCTCTACAAGCAGAGGATGGTCTGTATCTACGAGGATTATACGGAGAACTGTCCTCTCAACAGGATAGTCAAGGCAGGTGCCAAGCTCCTTATATCCTGCCCCGATATTTCCGAGGAAAACAGGAAGCGTCTTCAGGATCTTATGATCTATTTTTCCACTGTCGATAATATCAGCCTCAGACGTATGAGCTGGAGGATCAATTACGGCAAGAACGGCCCCGCATACAAGCCGATGGTTGAAGCATGCCGTTTTGCCGCTCAGGAACTGTTATGAAAATAAATAAATCAATGTCAGCAATGATGGCTGTCACACTTGTATTCTTACAGGTGATGACAGCCGTGTTTTCTTTTCCCATGCACGTAAGTGCAGGGGAGATGCTCGGGGAGAATGATTTCGATTCCGGCAAGGGACTTCCGTGGCATATATGCGAGTCCGCTACCGCCAAAATGGAATTCGAGATTGAAGACGGTGTTTACCGTATCACGATAGTCAATCCCGGCGGAGCTTCGAACGGCGGAGAGGACAGGTGGGACTGTCAGTTCCGTCACAGGGGCCTGACCATCGTCTCGGGACATACTTATCATGTCCATTACGAGATCAAAGCTTCCAATTCCGGAAAATTCTATACCAAGATCGGAAACCTCGCGGGTGACGTGGAGGTCTGGCACAATATGTCCAACGGCTATGACCTCGATGCCACATGGGATCCGATAAATATCAGTGCGAACAACCGGATGGTGGTCGACCTGACCTTTACCGCTTCACAGTCGATCGATGTTGCAGAGTGGGCATTCCACCTCGGAGGAGACGGACAGTATACAAACGGCGTCTGTTTTCCGGCTGGAACAGTGATTGAATTCGACAATATGTCTCTTGTTGACGAAACGTCAAACGAGCACGATTACCATGAACAGCGCGCATATGTAAGATCCTCCATACTCATCAATCAGATCGGTTATATTCCCGGTATGAAAAAGACGGCTGTGCTCCTAAGCGATTCGAAGGATCCGATGGACTTTTACGTAACAGATGCATCCGGTGAAGTCGTATTTAACGGCAGATCGGTACCGTTCGGTTTCGATAAGGACTCCGGCGATAATGTGCATACCCTGGATTTCTCCGGGCTCGATACTCCGGGAACATACGAGATCCATTCCGGGGATGACAGTGCCTCGAGGGCTTTCGGGATCGGTGTATCGCGGATGTATTCATCCATGCTCTACGATTCGCTTAACTATTTCTATCAGAACAGATCCGCGATAAATATTGAGAGCGGTTATATATCGTCACTTCCCGTCGGCGGCGGATCACCCGAATCTCTGTCAAGACCTGCCGGTCACAATCCCGATAACGCCTCCGTTATCAATGCCTGGGGCAATTTCGGAATTTCGGGTTCTTATGATGTTACGGGAGGCTGGTACGATGCCGGGGACCACGGAAAGTATGTGGTGAACGGCGGAGTGAGTGTTTGGGTGCTCCAGAATATGTACGAGAACGCGCTTGCCACGGGAATGGAGTCGGCTTTTGCCGACGGCACGATGCTGATACCCGAGAATACCAATTCATATCCCGATCTTCTCGATGAAGCAAGATGGGAAATGGAATGGATGCTGAAAATGCAGATCTCCGGCGGAGAATATGACGGAATGGTCTTCCATAAGGTGACCGATGAAAAGTGGACAGGTCTGGCGGTCGCTCCCGCAGACGATCCCCAGCCGAGAGTCCTGTACCCTCCCACAACCGCCGCGACTCTTAATCTGGCGGCCTGTGCGGCACAGAGCGCAAGGCTCTGGAGAGGGATAGATGACGCATTTGCCGATGAGTGCCTTGGAACTGCAGAGAGAGCCTATGACGCCGCACTGTCCCATCCCGATGTTTTCGCTCCGATCGCGGATACTCCGGGAGGAGGCGCATACGGTGACGATAATGTAAGTGACGAATTCTACTGGGCTGCATGCGAGCTTTTTATCACAACGGGTGAAGACAGATATCTGAATGATGCATCAAAGTCTCTGTTTTACCTGAAGGTTGTTAATGACCTTTCGGGAGGAGAGAGTGTTGATACCTTCGGTGCGTTTGACTGGGGCCATACGGCATCGCTCGGAACATTATCACTCATCGTAACGGACAACGGTCTTTCCGCCAAGGAAAGGGAGACGGCAACAGATAACCTGCGCGCTGCAGCAGATGTCATGGTCGAGATGGAAGCGGGACAGGGGTACGGTATTCCCTACGGCTCAAGCACTCTTTCTTCTTCCGATCCATCGGTGGGATATCAGTGGGGTTCGAATTCGTTCATCCTTGATAATTCGATGGTGCTTGCTTACGCCTATATCGAGACCGGGGATATCGGATACATAAACGCCGCGATTTCTGCGATGGATTACATACTTGGCAAAAATGCCAATGATTATTCCTATGTAACGGGCTACGGAAGCCACTATGCTATGTATCCTCACCACAGATTCTGGGCAAATCTCATTGATGACAGCTTCCCCACAGCCCCCGCGGGCGTGCTTGTCGGCGGGCCGAACAGCGGCATGCAGGATCCCTGGGTGAGGGGCATGGGATGGAAGAAGGGAACGATTCCTCCGGCAAAGTGTTATCTTGACCATATCGAGGCATATTCCGCCAACGAATGTGCTATCAACTGGAATGCTCCCCTTGCATGGATGACAGCGTTCATTGCGGGCAATACCGAAGGAATAGCGGTGGGAGCTCACGGGATTACAACGGGATATGTCACCCAGGACGGAATGTCTGCGGGCGGAACCGAGACGGGAGCATCCGTGCAGGGCACAGGCTCATACGCGGGTCAGGGCAATACGGTCGCATCCTCCGCACCCGCCGGAACGGCACCGGCGGCAGCATCCGATGGTCAGGGCGGAAAGTCCGATGACATGGCCGGTGTTCTCAAGATCGCTATCATAGTATTCGGCATCATAGCGGTCGTAATACCTACCGAGATCTTTATCTACAAGCTTATAGAGCTTAAGAAGACCGGTAAAAAGGAAGATGAAAAGAAAGAATAAAGCAAATAATTGCTGAATTCAGTCCGATTATTGCTCAAATCCGCAAAAATATTGAAGAATACATGAAGGAAATGTAATATTTTTGTAGGGAAGAAAGGGTATTTGTTTTGTCTAGGTCATTTTGGGGTATTTGTTATAAATGCAGAAAAAGAGCAGCCGGCTTTGGTATGCTCTTTTTTGCGTTGTATACGGTATTATCCCTCGCCGGCTGTTCAAACACTTCGGCGGATGAGGATCTGGTGATCCTCTATGGTGAAGAGGAGACTGCGGAAGTGGCCGGAGACCTTCCCGTTGAATATGCGGATGTTGTCAAGACACAGTCAATATCCGTCAGATACAGTGCGGCTGTTACCGTTGACCTTGCCTTCGATGTCGAAAGAGCCAAGATCGATTCCGTGCTGGTCACAAACGGTGAAGAGGTAAAGCGCGGACAGCTTCTGATTTCTCTTGTCAGCAATACCGATATCGAAGCGGAACGTGAGAATATCCTTTACACGATAGAACGGCTTGAACTCCAGAAGGCCAGGACCCTTGACCAGAAGGAGCACGATATCACACTCGCAAGATTCAACATCGCCATGGACGACAAGCTGGGCGGCGATGAAAAGAAGCAGGCAGAAAAGGAAGCCCTCGAGGAGATAGACAAGAATTATTATTACACCCTCCAGGACTTCGATGATAAGATCGCGATCCAGTATCTCAGGCTGGAATATCTTGAGAAGGGCAATGTCGATCACAATATCTATGCGCCTATGGACGGCATAGTCGAATATCTGAGGGAGGGCCTTGAAGGCACTACGACCGTAATCGGAAAAACGGTCATCACGCTGAAGGATCCGGACGATATGTACTTTTTCGCATCAGATCCTCTTGCAGCCACTTATCTCGAAGGCATGGAGAGCGTGATCATCACCCCCAACGGATCGTCGGGAGTCCGGTATGAAGCGGTTCCCGAACCGCAGGGTGAAGGAAACGGATTAAAGTTTGTCCTTATCGGCGACAGTGCGACAGAATCCATCGCCGAAGGTACCAACGGATATATAGTCATTGAGCTCGGCAGAAGGGATAACGTCCTGAGCGTTCCCAAGGCAGCCGTTCACACTGCCGGGGAGAAGACGTATGTCTATGTTGTGGATGAGGACGGATACAGACGTTACAGGGAAATCGTCATCGGTCTTGAAGGTGATGACAGAACTGAGATCATTTCCGGGCTTGAAGCAGGTGAAAGGGTAGCGGTCAATTTCTGATGTTCATGGGTAAGAAACGGATCAACAGTATAAAAAGAATGCTCGTAATAGGGCTTTCTTTTGTCATGCTTTTATCCGGATGCGGAAAAGCTTCGGATGCCGAGCCTGAGATTGAACTGATAGATCCGGTATCGTCGGCGAACATCACCGAGACGGCCGTCAGACGTACCATCCGTAAGTATGAAGTGCTTGACGGAGGAGTGTTTCCCATTATCTCGGAGTATTCTGCAGCTTCCGGAATGAAGGCTGCCGATATCGGCTTTTTCCCCGGACAGAGTGTATACCGCGGAAGCGTTCTCTTTTCCGGTGATATGCAGGATTACATCGATCAGGAGAAGGCTACGAGGAATGCACTTGACGATCTGATCATAAGCTATACCGAAAGCTGGCGCGTAAATGAGCTGAAGGTCAGGGAGCTGAATGAGTTCATACGTTCCAGAAGCGATAATCTCGAAGAAAACATGGAGATCGCCATCATCGTACAGAGGACCATGTTTGAAAGGGATCTTCTGAAACAGTTGATGGAGGATGATGAGGCGATATTCCTTCTCGATGCCAAGCATCTGAACGATACCATCTACAGGCTTACGCTCAATGAAGCCAAGAGAAAAGTTACATCGTATATGAACGGAACGGTTGTAGCCGTATCCAATGTATCTCCCGGAGCGCAGATCTCGGAGGGCGCGAATGTATCGGCGGTTACCGACGGTCACAGCATCAATATCCTTGCGGACTACAGATCCTCGAGGGAGATTAATTCCGCCATGGATGTATATGCCGTGGTAGACGGAAAAAGATACGAAGTCATCTATGTGCCTTATTCGACAAGTGAATACAATGCGCTTAAGACATCCGGAAGAGACGTGTATTCGGTCTTCCGTGTGGAGGATCCTGACGGGGAGATCAGAGCCGGACAGAAGGCATCCATAGTTGTTATTTACGACCGGAAGGACGATATACTTTCCGTTTCCAATGAAGCTATTCACAGGGACAGCAGCGGATTCTATGTATATCTCGTGTCCGGTGAGAAGTCGTATATAACCAAGGGTATCACCGACGGAATGTTCACCGAGATCCTGAGCGGCGTTAATGAAGGCGATGTCATACTTCTGGACAGCTACAACGAAGCTCCCGAGAATGTGGCGACCCTTTCCAGAGGAGATTATTATCTTTCCTACGAAGGCACAGGTTATCTGTATTACCCCGATATAACCAACATTACCAACAGCGTTAAATACGGCACAGTCACCATGACCGAGAAAAAGGTCAAGCAGGGACAGAGGGTGAAAAAGGGAGAAGTGATCGCATACATCACCGTTACTCCCGATAATGTCAAACTCGAAGAACTCTCACTGAAGCTTTTGAGACTTAATGAAAAAAGAGAGGATGCGAAGAAAGCTGCAGAAGATCCGAATAACGAATATCTCGGCAAGGACGTTCAGGAGAAACTGAACAACGCGGTTTCGTCACTCGACAGACAGATCGCGGATGTAACCGAAGAGATAGCAGAGATCCGGGCCGCATATTCCGTGACGGCATTTACTTCACCCGTTGACGGCGTCATAGGCTACATCACCGATCTTTCCGACGGATCCGTTCTTAAGGCGAATGAAAGGATCGCTACGGTTGCAGCCATCTCATCGGAATATCTTTATGCGATGAATGAAGGAAAGTCCCTTCTTTACGGAATGGAGCTGACCGGTGAATACACTAACCCTTCGACGGGAGAAACGGTAAGCTTTCCTCTTGCGGTCTCAAGCGTTTCTTTCGGACCCATAAGCAAAGAGCTTTCATCCGACAGGGTATATGTGATGCCCGCTCCGGGAATAACACTTCCCGGAGGCGCATACGATCCCGATGCGGAGATATCTGCGGATATTCCTTCGGGTGTATCCTTCACCCCCTCCAATCCATGGGAGGAGTGGGTGGCACAGCAGGAAGCCGCAAATGCGCCCGCCAAGCAGTCATATAAGCTCACGGGATATCTTCAGTATGAATCGGATGTCATACTTGTTCCTGCGAAGGCTGTTACGGTGGTGGGAAAGCAGGCATACGTTACCGTCCTTGAGGACGGCAAATATGTCAGAAAAGGATTTATCGCCGGCGGTATCAATCCCATAAGAAGCGTGACAATAGACGGTAAGGCATATATCTGGGCCATCGACGGCCTGGAAGAAGGAATGGTGGTAGTTTACTGATGCTTTTCCTTGAACTTCAGAAGATCAGGAATAAAAAATGGATGTTCGCATGTCTCCTTCTCGGAGCCGTGCTGCTTTTCGCGTCTGCGGTAAGCTTCCCTATGTACAGGACTGCCGTTTTGGACCGCATGCTTGAAGACCAGCTTGAAGAGTACATCACCGGAACCGGCAAGTGGCCGATGCAGATGAACTTCACATTCCAGGTCGGCAAGAGCCCCAATATGGATGCATTCGACAAGAATCTGTCAGGAGCACTTTCGGCATATTCCGCTGTCGGAGTACCCGAGTACAGGACCATCTGCTATTATTCGACCCTGGGCTCTGCCTGCACACCGGAGCTGTCCAGAGGCGACGATACCGAGTTTTCCCTCAAGGTAGCGTCTCTTACGGAGCTTGAAGACCACATCAAACTGATAGACGGTAACCTCTGGGAAGATGAGGATCCTTCGGACGCTGCGATGGATGTTATAGTCAGCGAACAGACATATCTTGCATCGGGTATGGTCATCGGGGATGTGTTCTCTTTTTCCAATATTGCGCCAAAGGGCGTGGATTCCATAAAGCTGAGGGTTGTCGGAGTGTTTGATGCCGAGGATCCTTCGGATATCTACTGGCAAAAGGAGACCAGATTCTTTTCCAATGCTCTTTTTGTCAGATCGGATCTTTTTATGGATTATTTCATACATAATCCCGACAGATCCAAGTTCTCCATAAACTGTAACATCTACGATCAGTTTGATTATGAGACGCTGGATGCTTCCCGCGCGGCTCAGGTACTGGAATCTACGGATAAATATCTGAACGGTTCATGGGGCGGTCTTACTTCGGTTCCCGATTATAAAGAGGTGCTTGAAAAGCACGAAAGCATGAGACGCAGGATCTCCGTATCTCTTCTTCTGCTGGAGATACCGCTTCTTCTGCTCCTTGCCGCGTTCATTCTTATGATCTCGGGACAGCTTTATTCCATGGAAGAGAATGAGATCTCTATGTATAAGAGCAGAGGTGCATCCTCGGGACAGATATTCCTTCTCTATCTGCTCCAGAGCTTTCTCATTGCCGCAGTCGCGGCATGCATAGGTGTGCCGCTGGGAATGCTTGCATGCAGGGGACTCGGAAGCGCTAGCTCCTTCCTTGAATTCGGAATAAGACGTGAACTCAATATCGTATTTACAGGCGAGGCGCTTATCTACACGCTTGTCTCCGCCGCAGTATGTATCCTTATCATGACCATCCCTTCCATTCCTGCTTCAAGGCTTTCGATAGTCGGTGCAAAGAGGGGCGGAGCCAAAAACAAAAAGCCTGTCTGGGAGAAGTTCTATCTTGATGTTCTTTTCCTTCTGGTCTCTTTATACGGATATTATAATTTCTCGCATCATACCGATGATCTTATGGAGAGTGCGCTTAAGGGTGAGGCTCTTGATCCTCTCCTGTATTTTTCGTCATCTCTTTTCATACTCGGCGCCGGAATGCTTCTCATCCGTCTGAGGCCTCTTCTGGTGAAATTCATATTCTTCCTGGGCAGGAAGCGTTTCTCGCCCGCTTCGTATGCGGCAATGCTCGAGAGCATAAGGAGTGCGAGGGCACAGCAGTACATATCGCTTTTCGTTATCCTTACCGTGGCCCTTGGAATGTTTGATGCGGTTTCCGCAAGGACCATTCTGGAGAACTCGCTCGCAAATACTTCATATATTGACGGAACCGATATCAGGTTCAAAGAAGTATGGCTTGATAACAGCGCGACCAAGCAGTTCGATCCCACGGTCGAGCTTACATATTATGAACCCGATTATTCCGATTACGCGGTATTTGCCAAGAACAGCGACGGATATACCAGGGTCTATCTTGAGGACGGCTATGTCAAAGGAGACTCGGGTGCCAGGGAAACTGTCAGCATCATGGGTATTCATACCAAGGAATTCGGAACCATTACCGGAGTGGATTCGTCCCTTCTGAACGCCCCTTACAGACAGCTTCTGAACGACCTTGCGATCGCACCGGCCGGTGTTCTTCTTTCCGCCGATTTCAGGGATGTCAAGGGATTCAAGATAGGGGACAAGATCTCATTTTACGACAGGAATTCATCCGGCGCCGATGCCGTTGTTGTGGGATTCTTCGAATACTGGCCGGGTTACAGACCGGTATCCAGGGAGCTCAATGCATCCGGCGATATCACGCAGACGGAAAATTATATGATAGTTGCGAATTATTCTTTCATCAGAAAGAAATTCGGACTTCAGCCTTACTATATCTGGGTCGGAGCTTCGGAAGACGGGGATACCTCATTCTTCTATGACTGGCTCGATGAATCAGGAACGACGCTCACTTATTTCTCCGACAGATCCAAGGATCTTGAAAAGACCGTTGAGGATCCTCTTCTTCAGGGAATGAACGGAATACTCACGATGAGCTTTATCGTAATGCTCATACTGTGTGCCGCGGGATATCTGATCTACTGGGTTCTTTCGATAAAGGCAAGGGAAATGATGCTGGGTGTATTAAGAGCTATGGGACTGCATTCTCTTGAGATGCTGAAGATGCTCTCGATAGAGCAGGCGATCTGCGGACTTTATTCCGTGGCGGCGGGAGCGGCTGCGGGTTTTGCAGCATACACTCTCTACGTTCCGATGCTGCAGACCGCATATTCATCCTCAGCACAGATACTTCCTCTTGTGATGATAAGAGAAAGCTCCGATATGACCAAACTGTTTGTTTCCATAGGACTGATGCTTGTTGTCAGCATTTTCGTTCTTGCACTGATAATCAGGAAGCAGAACATGATCAAGGCACTGAAGCTGGGGGAGGAGTGATATGGGTTCACTTATTGAAGTCAAAAATGTCACAAGAGATTTCCAGACTCCCGGCGGAAAGGTTTCGGTGCTCAAGGGTATTACCTGTACTATAGAGCCCGACACCATGTGCATCCTGAGGGGAAAATCCGGATCCGGCAAGACGACTCTGCTCAATATCATAGGAGCGCTTGACGATCCGACATCGGGACAGATCCTCATCGACGGAAAGAGTTCCCATTCGATGAGCGCCATCGCAAGGGAGAATATGAGAAGAAGGCAGATGGGATTCGTATTTCAGTCCGTAAGCCTCATACCTTCGATGAATGCCATACAGAATGTTGAATTTGCGATGCGTATGGCCGGGATCGGGGAAGATATGGATAAAAGAGCGGCGGATGTTCTTTCCATCGTGGGCCTTTCAAACAGAATGACTCATATGCCGCAGGAGATGTCCGGAGGTGAGCAGCAGAGAGTTGCCATTGCAAGAGCGATAGCCCATCATCCCAGGATAATACTTGCGGATGAGCCTACGGCGGAGCTGGATTCCGGAATGGCTACCGAGGTGACGAGGCTGTTCAAGCAGATATCCGAGGAAGAGCATGTCACCATCATCATGACCACACATGATGTTGGACTCATGGGAGCCGGTGATCAGCTGATAGAGCTTAAGAACGGACGTATAGAAGGGAGCGGTGAAGATGTCTGATGAAGTTAAAACTCCCGAATATATGATAGATGCCGAAGGGCTGGTCAAGATCTACAAGACCAAGGAAACCGAGGTACTCGCCCTTTCCGGACTTGATCTTAAGGTTGAAAAGGGCGAATTCACAGCGCTGATCGGCAATTCCGGTTCGGGTAAATCGACATTCCTCAATATGATCGGCGGACTCGATATCCCCAGCGCGGGAAAGCTCTTCGTCGGAGGAAGGAATCTCTTCCGCATGACAGAGAGCGAGAGGGTAAAGTACAAGCGTGAGACGGTCGGATTCGTCTGGCAGAATAACGCAAGGAACCTTTTCCCGTATCTGACGGCGATAGACAATGTCTGTATCCCGATGAGGTTCAGCGGACGGAAGAAAAAGAAGCAAAGGGCCGAAGAGCTTCTCGAAGCAGTAGGAATGATCGACCACCGCAATTCCAAGTTGCAGACCCTGTCCGGAGGAGAACAGCAGCGAATAGCGATAGCCATAGCGCTTGCCAACTCGCCGGGACTCCTTCTTGCGGACGAGCCTACGGGATCCGTGGATGAGAAGACGGGAGACCAGATCTTCGAGATATTTACGAAGCTCAATGAGGCGGGACAGACGATACTTGTCGTAACGCATGATCTGGCGCTTTCGAGGAAGGTACGAAGGGTTGTGGCGATCAGGGACGGCCGTATCAGTTCCGAGAGGATACTTAAGGAGAGCTTTGCCGACAGACTTAAGGAATCCGGGGTTGACTGGAGAAACGAGGAGACCCAGGAAGAGTACGTTGTCGTGGACAAGGCGGGACGCCTGCAGCTGCCTGCGGATGTGATCGAAAAAATGGGCGGAGAGACGGGCAGGCTGGTCGTTTCATACGAGGATGGTCAAATAAAGCTAAAAAAACCTTAGGTATTTACATTAAAAGCTATTAAAACTGTTGAATATGCACAAATTATTCCACAGACAATTGACTTTCTATCGATTTTTTGCATAAAATTAATACCGAAAAAGCAAAAATTAATTGGATTAATTAACATATCGTAAATATAATAAACACTATGAGAAACGGAACAAAAAAGCTTATAGGCACAGTTGTTTTCTGCGGAGCATTCGCAGGCGTTTGCGTTCTTCTTAACCTTCGTGATAAGGATACATTCCATGAGAAGTACGCGGGATACGATCTTACTACTGATGTAGTGGGACTCGAGAGGACCGGGACCTATACCGGCTACCTGCTCGAACATGAGGGAGCTGCATGCCCCGATAAGACGGTAGACATCGATATATTCAATTACACCGTCGAAAACGGAGAGGCAGAGGTGGTTACCGATTACTACGATGAGGCCAAGGCTCTTTATACCGAGACCGAA
>JAILOC010000050.1 GCA_024691045.1 Lachnospiraceae bacterium
AAGATATTCGTCGCAGCTTTCTATCTTGACGAATGAAACGACTATATCGATCCCCGTCTTTTCCTCAAGATAGTTTATGTAATAATTTGTATCGATATCGGGAATGTTGTCGGAATAAGGAATCGCGACATTCAAGATCTCGGGCTGCGGCCCGAAACCGCAGCCCGGTATATACAGAAGTGATATTGCAAGAACAAATGTCAGAAGTTTACAGATCTTCCTGTTCACCGGGACTCCTCATCTCTTTCGGAGAAACTCCGTAATAATTCTTGAACACTTTGAAAAAATGATAATAGTCGGTGTAGCCGCACTTGACACCGATCTGCTTTATCAGAAGATTCTTATCTTCAATCAGTTCTCCCGCATACTTCATTCTTTTTTCCGTAAGATACATGCTGAGGGACTGGTTGTAATATTTCTGGAAAAGTGCACAGATATAATTTCTGCTGAATCCGAATTTCTCGGCAAGCATAGACAGGGTTATCTTCTTCCTGAAATTCTCATCGACATACTGAACAAGGCTGTTAAAGCCGGGATTGTCCGTTACGCTTCCGCCTTCGGCATACCTGTTTTTGGACAGCACCGAATTGAGTTTTTCGAGTACGATGCGGACATCATCGATATCGACGGGCTTAAGAATGTAATCAAAACCGCTCTGCCGGTAAAATGTACGTACATTTTCAAAATCGTCATATGCGGAGATCACGACGAACTCCGCTTTGCAGCCGCTCTCCCTTAGCTTTGCGATCAGCTCGTTTCCGCTCATCTTGGGCATCTTCATATCACAGAACACCGCATCGGCATCAAGCTCTGTGATCTCTTCTATCGCCTTTTCGGGATCGGTATTGCTTCCTATGACCTCAAAACCATTCTCCATCCAGGGAATGATCTCCGTCAGTTCCTCCAATATGAAACGATCGTCATCGACCAGATATGCCCTGTACATATACTCCCCCCCAAAAGCTTATTTTGTTAGATTTTATCATATTTCCGTACATTTTCGAAATACATGGGATCAAACTGGTGCAAAAGGACAAAAATATGGATAAAATACGCGAAATACAGTAAAATAACCTATGTATGGGCAGTTTTAAAGAAGACCAAAACCACATACCCGTAACAAAAGAAAAAAAGAGCCTTGTTCAGAGGTTAAGGGATTCGCACATCGCGATGATCATATTCATCCTGACAGTGGTTCTTTTGGTCTGTTATGCATGTTATGAACTCGGCGGGGCAAGGGAAGAAGGACTTACCTTCATCGATGTCATCATATACAACCTGCTCGCCCTCGCCGGTAACGACTACGAATTTACCGGAACTCCGGGAGGAAGGATACTCGGACTCATAGTCCTCTCACTGGGAGTCCTCGGGCTTTCAACCATCACAGGTTACATCTCATCCGCCCTCGTGGCCAGCAAACTGAATGCGGAAAGAGGAATCAGAAAAATGCAGAATATGAAAGATCACATCATCGTATGCGGCTGGAAAAACGACATAAAGAGCCTCATCACCGGAATCCTCCGCAAGAACAGGAATCTCTCCGTATCGGACATCATCCTCATAACGGGAGCCGATGATGTCAAGGTCCAGGCACTCAAAGACGATCCCGTTCTCAAGGGGCTCAACCTTCTTAAAGGGGACTTCACCGAGGAGCAGACTCTCAAAAATGCCGCCATCGGTTCAGCCGCCAAGGTCCTGATCGTCGGAGAAAACGGGGACAACCTCGATGATGAGCTGATCGACTCAAGAGTATTCGTCACCGCACTTCTTGCAAGAAATCTCAATTCCAAATGTCATATCTGCGCCCAGATCCGTACGGAGCGCTATCGCAACTATCTCGAAGCACAGGGGTGTGCGGAGATAATCTACACCGAAGAATACACAAGACACATACTAACAACATCAACAAATTACAGCGGAATGAGCAAGGTCATGAGCTCGCTCCTCGATAACGGCGACGGCATCTCCGTCCAGATAGAGCCCGTAACCGAAAAGTGGATCGGCAGGAAATATTCCGAACTCTTCGACAGCTACAAGAAGGAAAAGAATATCCTTCTCCTCGGCATTCTCGAGAACATGGGTGTTGAAAAAGAGATCAAGCACAGCATACTTTCCGAAGCACAGAAATCTACCAATTACGGTGAGATCATACAGCGTCTCAAGACCGTTAAGACAATGGAAACAAATAAACCGCTCCTCAATCCCGGCGACGATTATGTGATCCCCGCCAATTCCGGAGCGATAATACTCGGAGTGGAGGTCTGATGGAATACACGGATAAACTGAAACAGTTCCCTCTTTTCAATTCCCTGTCGGAAAAGGACCTTGAGGATTTCGCATCGCTTTTGAAGGTATCGAAGGCATCCGCGGGAGAAAACATCATAACCGAAGGCGCGACGGGAAACGATATGTATTTCCTTATCGACGGAAGCGTCGACATCATCAAGACAACCGTCTTCGGCGACAAATTCGTATGCGCGAGCCTCGACAGTGCGATGCACTGCGTATTCGGGGAAATGGCTCTCATCGACAGTGACACAAGATCGGCTACCGTAAAGGCCGGAACCGACTGCGTATCCCTCAGCATATCCAAAAAGGATTTCGATGCATTTGCGGATTCCCATCCGGCTGCGGGAGTATCGCTGCTTCGCTTCATCGGGATCAATCTTGTCCGCAACATCCGGAAAGAAAACGAGAACCTGAACCTGGTCTACCAGGCGCTTATAGAAGAGATAGAATCAAACTGATCAATATTCTTACAGGAGTTACGAAAGCCATGTACAGAACAGACGAACTGCTTTTGATCGAACATCTTACCTATATTCCCGACATTCCGCCATTCTTCTCCATCCTTAAGGGAGAAGGAATGACCGTGGGCGATTTCCTTGCAAAGACCGATATGGACGCACTCGATCCGGAAGTCACATACACAACGCAGATGAACGGAACAGATTTCCGTAACGTTTTCCTTGCAATGAAAAAGAACCCGTCGATCACAAACGCGAAGATCGCGGAAGCTCATCTCGACAATGCTTTCGGTGCGGGCGGCGGAATATCCATAGTCTTGATCAACGAATCGGATGAACCCGGAGATAACGGCAAGCATGAAGCCGTCGTCGCATTCAGGGGAACCGCAGAGAACGAATGGACCGACGATTTCGAGGGTGCGGGACAGGTGGACTCCCTCCAGCAGATCAATGCTCTCGAATGGTACAAGCAGGTCTACGAAAAGTACGAGCTCGAAAAGTACAATGTCACCGTCATCGGCCACTCCAAGGGCGGTAACAAGGCAAAGTATGTCACCATCCTGAACGACACTCCCTTCCGCTGTGTTTCCTTTGACGGACAGGGCTTTTCCGATAAGTTCATCGATCACTACCGCAAGCGCATCATCGCACGTCAGGGCATAATCGAAAACCACAACATCGACTTCGACTATGTAAACATCCTGATGAACGATATCGGTGAAAAGACATATTACATCGGCTACGATTACGGAAAGTTCGGATTCACCGAATCGCATGCTCCCAACACATTCTTCGATTTCGGCGAAAACGGTGAATACAACATCCGCGTCAATCCCGGCGGACAGCGTCCCGAGATGCAGATCATCGACCAGTTCATAAACAGCATGATCCGCTCCGCCGTCAGTGAAAAGGAAAGCTCCGAAACAAACCGCCTCGTCGGAATGCTCGTCGAAAAGGCATTCTCACTGTCAAGCGGCTGCGATGTTTCGGAATTCATCACATTCCTCTGCGATATGATCGGAGATCCCAAATATTCCGACAATGTCGCATACCTTCTTGCGTACTGCATCCTTTACTCACGCAAGAATCCCGATCTCCTCAAATCGATGAGGAGCATCATGACCGCATTCAGAGCTGACGGTGTTCTTAAGATAATCGACATGGTCGACGACCTTGTAACCTCCAAAAAGCTCAACGCTCTTCTCGGTGTTACCGATTTCCTTGTCGTTCACGTCAACCGCCCCATCACCAAGAGCATCCGGTCCTTCGCAAAAAAGAAATACGATGTCGACCTTAAGCCCGATCAGGTAAGCAGCATACTGCGTATCGCTTCACTTACAAGGCAGATGGTGCACTCTCTGGAACTCAACATGGACGGATCCGATCTCGTCGTCGAAGAGGTACGCCTTTCGGAGGACGATCTCAGGGAATTTGTTCTTCCCGGAAATCTCAACATAGTGGTTCTCGCAGGCGGTCTTTCCAACGAAAGAAACCTTTCGCTCAAGACCGGTGTTACGGTTGCGGACATTTTAAGGGGCAGGGGAAACAGTGTAATACTTCTCGATGCATTCATGGGTTACGGAGACACGGAAGAGCTTCTTCCCGACAATGTATTCGAAGCTCCCTTCAAATACTCACTCTCACCCGGCGATATCCCCGATGAGATACCCGATCTGTGGGCAACAAGAAAACGCCGCCCCGACCAGTCGGGGGCATACTTCGGACCTAATGTGCTCCAGATCTGCAGACAGTCCGACCTCATCTTCGTCGCACTGCACGGAGCTAACGGTGAGAACGGCAAGGTCCAGGCCGCATTCGACCTTCTCGGTCTCGACTACACCGGATGCGATTACTTCTCATCCGCAATATCATCCAACAAGGCTGCGGCAAAGCAGCTCATGCAGACCCTCGGAGTT
>JAILOC010000110.1 GCA_024691045.1 Lachnospiraceae bacterium
CCCTGCTCTTCGATCCTGCCGTTCTTCATTACGAGGATGCGGTCATATTTCTTCATGAGTTTCTCATCGAGTGAGTGTGTGACGACGATCCTCGTGAGTCCGGTAAGACCAAGGATATCGGAGGAGACCTTGTATGCAGTCTGTGAATCCAGTGCCGAGGTTATCTCGTCAGCTAAAAGGACAGATGAATCCTTAAGGAGGCTCCTTGCAATGGAGATCCTTTGCTTCTCGCCTCCCGATAAACCGCTGCCGTTTTCTCCGCAGAGATAATCTTCACCGCGCTCTTTCAAAAGTTCTCCGAGATTTGCACGCATCTCCGCCTGCTGCACTTTCTCTTCGGGGAAATCCCTGAACATCGTGATGTTGTCTCTTATGGACGAATTGAACACGAACACGTTCTGCTGTATCGATGCCACCTGATCGAAAAGCGAATCCGACGATGAATCCTTAAGATCCGTATCGTCCCAGCTTATACTGCCGCTATATTCGGCACCGCATGCGCCGGACAGGATGAGATTCAGGAGGGTGGACTTGCCGCTTCCGGAAGAGCCGACGATCGCATAGGATTTTCCGGCTTCAAAATCAACCGATATGTCATGCAGGATCTCCTTTCCTTCTTCGTAAGAGAAGGAGACGTTCTTAAGAGAGATGCTTTTCGAAAGCCCGGACAGCACTTTATCACCGCCTGTATATGAACTCTTTTCCAGTTCGACAGAGACCTTTCTGATCAGTGCATCCGAAGCTTTCCTGCCGGCAATAAGACCCGGAAGCTCAGCGACCGGAGCTACCACAAAGTTCATGAGGTTTACGAACATTATGACATTGCCGGCAGAAAGCCCTTTGCCCGAGAGCGCAAGATATGCGCCGACAAAGAAGACCGTGAGCTGTCCAGCCATTCCTGACAGCTGGCTTAACGTATCTATAAAGATGCGTAGTCTCGTCCTGTTGAATTTCGAAGTCTCGAGCTTTGCATTTTCCTTGGAGAACAGCCCTGATACAGCACCTTCAGCCCTGAAGCTCTTTACGACCGGGAAACCGTTAAGACAGTCACTGTTGGTGGCTGTAAAGCTCTTGTTGCCTTCCGACACTTTCACTTCCCGGTCAGCTAGTTTCCTGCCGGAGAGGAGCGATACGAGAAGCGGGACGAATGTCACACCTATCGCGACAGCTGTAAGCAAAGGTGAATAGATGATCATGAGTGCAAGTGCAAAGAAGAAAGAAGACATCCTGTATACGAACCAGAACTCCTTGTCCAGATAATTAGTTTCTATCGAAGTGCAGTCATTTGTCAGTGCGGAGAGATAAGTTGCCGTGTTCTCGCTTCTGAATGACGTGATGCTCTTCTCCGTAAGCTTATGGAAAAGCAGATCCTTATAATTCTGCATTGCCTTCTTTATATATCCGGGCTTGGCATGGTAGTTCAGGAAAGAAGCAAGCAGGAACAAAGCAGCAACTGCCAGGGAGATCCGCAGGAGCTCTGTTATGCTGTAGTTCCCTTTACCGGCTGCCGTATCCAGAAGTTCGCCCAGGATCCACGATATGCCCATGCACATCATTCCGGAGAGAAGAGATCCTAAGACCGAGAGGATATAATTGGCGTGATTGTCCCTGTGGAACTGAGACTTCAGTTCCACATATAAGTTTTTATTCTTCATATTTGATTCCTTTTTTGTGGGGGGTTATTTATTTGCGAATGCAGTAAATTTCTTGTCGCCCATCATATCAAGAACTGTACGGATGGTTTCTTCGCCGGTTCTTCCGAGCATCGTATATGTGCTTGTCTCATACGAAATATCGAAAAGCTTTACGATATCTGCATTTTCGTTTGGCGCTGCGTCAAAATACTCAGCAAGCCTTTTGGCCTCATCAATGAGTTCTTTGGCATGAACCTTGTTGCCGGTCATAAAGTATGCATAACTTTCCGAGATCAGGAAAGCGGCATTCAACTTATCAAAAAAACACGGCTTGTCATTCTTCCTGAGACTTTTCAGATAATCTATGTTCCATCTGGCAACTGCTTTTGCACGCTTCCAATCATGGCGGTTGCAGTAATAATACAAAAGTCCCATAGAGGTGTTGGCAGTATCACCGATGATGCCGCAAAAAGCAGTCGTCAGCATGTTCAGACATGCCGCATCTGTTTCTCCCTTAAGTGCCGTAAGCCATCCGATCTTCGCATTGAAGACTCCCGCCTCGTTATTCTTCTTCATCATTTCCAGAGCCTTATCCCTGTCGTTGACAAGGAAATTCAGAAGAGCGATATCGCCTATTATCGCGAGCCTGCCGTATCTCGGATCGATATCGTGCGGAACCGTTTCCGACGCTTTCTCGAAAAGCTCGATCGCGCGCCTCATCCATCCGTTATTCCGTTCTTCCATACCGAAAGTCAGATACATCCTCGCCGACGAAACGAGCACATTAAAGTCATTCGAATACTTGGTAAGGGCCTTTTCCGCATATTCCAGCCCGGCTCTGTCCTTGGAGAGAATATACCCGTAGATCTGATCCGTTATGGAACGCTTGCGGTTCTCTGCCATCTCATAACCCAATAACGTATCCACGGAGGTGTCGAACAGATCCGCGATCCTGACCAGCATCTCCAGCTCCGGCGTCGAGAGTCCTGCCTCCCATTTATAGACCGCACCCGCCGTAACACCTAAAGCCTCGGCCAACGCTTCCTGCGTAAGCGAACGCTCCTTCCTCATTCTCTTCAAGTTCCCGGCAAGTTTAATATCCATGTTGATCCCTCCTGCTTGCTGTTTTTTGAACTCTGTCCTATGACTGTATGATAGCAGATGCCGGATACGATTTGAACTGATTACCAATACTAATCAGATTTTATTTTTTCTACCGTCAGTATGAGTTAACCGGATACGCATAAAAAATAAACCGG
>JAILOC010000185.1 GCA_024691045.1 Lachnospiraceae bacterium
GAGAATTCGGCGAGCTCGAGGCCCTTGTTTCTGTCGATGGTCATCTGGGCACTCCACTCGTTGATGAAAAGAAGGAGCGGGTTGCCCTTCATATCCCTGACTTTCTTCATGTCGGAGGTTCCGCTGAGCTTCTCGACATCGAATTCACCGGGGTTGGTGATCCATCTGATGTGCTCGTAAGGCAGTGAATCCATCCTTACCTCGACATTGTATTCATTCTCCATACGGTATTTGAATACATCGAACTGGAGAACACCGACAACACCTACAATGACATCCTCCATTGTTCCGGAAAGCTCGGTGAATATCTGGATCGCGCCTTCCTGTGCGATCTGGGTCGCACCCTTTACGAACTGCTTTCTCTTCATGGTATCCATCAGGTGGACCCTGCAGAAATGCTCGGGCGCGAAGGTGGGGATGCCGTCGTATTTTACGTTCATCGAAGGTGCGCATACGGTATCGCCGATCGAGAAGATGCCGGGATCGAAGACACCTATGATATCCCCGCCGTATGCCTCCGTGAGGATCTTCCTTTCATCGGCCATGATCTGCTGGGGCTGTGAAAGCCTCATGGTCTTGCCGGTGGCAACGTGCTTTACCTCCTTATCGGCATCGAATCTTCCGGAAACGATGCGCATGAATGCGACTCTGTCGCGGTGAGCCTTGTTCATGTTCGCCTGGATCTTGAATACGAATGCGGAGAAATCATTCTTCGCAGGATCGATCTCTATCCTCTCTCCGCTACCGCTTTCCGCACTTCTTGAAAGAGGAGATGTTGTCATGTTGAGGAAGTGCTTTAAGAATATCTCAACACCGAAATTGGTGAGAGCCGAACCGAAGCATACGGGAGTAAGCTCACCGGCCCTTACCGCATCGAGATCAAAATCCGCTCCCGCACCGTCCAAAAGCTCCATCTCGCCGAGAAGCTTGTCGGATGCATCGTCACCTATAAGTGCTCTCATCGCGGATTCATCGGATACGGATACAACCTCCGCATTACCTTCCTTAGTACCCTTTTCGGTATCGGAATACTTTATGACAGACTTGCTCTCTCTGTCATATACGCCCTGGAAGCTTTTACCCGAACCGATGGGCCAGTTTACGGGGCATGTGGCAATGCCAAGCTCCTTCTCGATATCGTCGAGAAGGTCGAAGGTATCCATCGCATCGCGGTCCAGCTTATTAATAAATGTGAAAATGGGAATATGGCGCATTACACAGACTTTGAAAAGCTTTCTTGTCTGTGCCTCAACGCCCTTTGATCCGTCTATTACCATGACTGCGGAATCGGCAGCCATAAGAGTTCTGTATGTGTCCTCGGAGAAATCCTGGTGTCCCGGAGTATCGAGAATATTGATGCAGTAGCCGTCGTATTCGAACTGCAGAACGGATGATGTAACGGAAATACCACGCTGCTTTTCAATCTCCATCCAGTCGGAAACCGCATGTCTTGCGGTAGCCTTACCTTTTACGGAACCGGCCAGATTGATGGCTCCGCCGTAGAGAAGGAATTTCTCGGTGAGAGTCGTCTTACCTGCATCGGGATGCGAGATTATCGCAAACGTGCGGCGACGGTTTATCTGTGCTTCAATAGATTCTGAACTCATGTTTTCAAAGATCTCCTTGGAAATAATACTTACAAACTGCTAAATGTCAGGCCCAGATGAACCAGATGAAAAGGTATCCCGTCATTACGGCGGTAAGGGTAAAGGGAACGCCTATCTTCATGAAATCGCCGAAGCCGACCTCGTGTCCCGCCTTCCTGAGCATACCGACACCTGCGATATTGGCTGATGCACCGATGGGAGTAAGGTTTCCTCCGAGGGTCGCACCCACGAGAAGTCCGAAGTAAAGGAAATAAGGCTCAACTCCGAGTGTTGCGGCAACGCTTCCGAGTATGGGAAGCATGGTGGCAACATAAGGTATATTATCAATAAATGCGGAAATTGCAACAGATCCCCATACAACTATCGTAAAAAGAAGGAATTTATTGTTTCCGCCGGCACCTGCGATAAGTCCCGCAAGATCGTCGATAACACCGACATTCGTGATGCCTCCGATAACGCTGAACAGTCCGATGAGGAGAAGCACCATATCGATATCAAGGTTCTTGAATGAGTGCCTGAGTCCCACTGTATCCTTGTGGATAAGAAGCTCGCCGATAACGGTGATCACGGCGCCGGTGATACAGATGTAACCGTTGATAAGGTCGGGAGTGTTCGGGATAAAGGATGCGATGATGAGTGCAAGGACATATGCGATCATCATGAATGAAGGGAACAGATCCTTGACCTTGGTACGCTCTTCGGATGTGACCGGTGCCTTCTCCTTCCTGAACATGAACATCATGATGGGAATGGTAAAGAATGCACCCAGCTCTGTAGCGAAGAACATTCCGAGCTTGCCGTTCATAACGAAGAAATCGGCGAAGTTCATATCAGCCGCGCCTGCAAGCATGATCGATGTTGTATCTCCGACAAGTGTAGCCGCACCCTGAAGGTTAGATGAAACTGCGATACATATGATCATGCCGACGGGGGATACGTTAAGCTTCTTGCATATGACCATCGCAACGGGAGCAACCATCAGTACGGTTGCAACATTATCTATGAATGCGGAGATCAGTCCGGAGAAGACGGACATAAGGACCGTTACCCATAGGATGTTGGGTGCGATCCTCAGAAGCGATTCCGCAATGACGTTGGGCATCTTGGATTCAATGAAATAATCCACGATTATCATGGTTCCCGAGATCATCAGGATGACATTCCAGTTTACGACCTTAGGAATATCGGTAATGCCGAGTATCTTCATATCAGCTACCGGAAGCAGTGACAGTATAACAAATACCGCTGCAGTTGAAAGTGCGGTGATCGATCTTCTCTTGGGAAATGCGATCATGAGCACATACATTATCACAAATAAAACAATTGCCGTAATCTTCACTTTATCTTTTCTCCCTCAGTTAATGTTATTCATCCGTTAGTCAGCGGGATGTGACATTATATATTGTTTGATTGCATCGAAGCTTTCCTGCGATATATCATGCTCCAGCCTGCAGGCATCGTCCGCCGCCGTTTTCGGGTCGATACCGATCTTGACGAACCAGTCCGTAAGAAGCCTGTGTCTTTCGTAGATCATCTCTGCTATCTGTCTGCCGCTTTCCGTCAGCGAGATATATCCTTCTTCCGAAACAGTGATATGCCCCTTTTCCCTCAGGTTCTTCATCGCAACGCTCACGGAAGACTTTTTAAAGCCCATCTCACCTGCAATGTCGACACCCCTGACAACAGGTTTCTTTTCACCGAGTATCAGAATGCATTCGAGATAATCTTCTATCGATTCATTTTTCCGAAGTGCCATCTTTTACCTTCTCCGTTATTTATCCCCGAAGCCGTCGTAAGGATTACCCGCTTCGGAAAGTCTCAGCATCGCTCTTGCCATTGATGCTCTACTCTGCTCATATTCCTGTATGCTCTGATCCTGTCTGAGCTGCTCCATCGCTCTTTTGAGCGCACGCTCAGCCCTTGCCCTGTCGATATCCTCGGGCGCTTCTATCGAATCAACGAGTACCATCACAACATCTTTTCTGACATTGACCAGTCCCAGTCCGTTAACTCCCGTCCTAAGGGTCTCCGTTCCCTCTTCGTTCATAAATCTGAATCTGAGAACCCCTTCCCTGAGTGCCATGACAACCGGCTCGTGATGCGCAAGTATCTGATACGAACCGTCAAAGGCGGGAATACTGAGTGATAACGCCTCTCCGTCAAAAAAGGTCTTGTCGGCAGCTAAGATTTTCAGATGAAAGCTGTCACCCATATCAGAGAGTCTCCGCTTTTTTGATCACATCATCCATAGTTCCGACATTGAAGAACGCATTCTCGGGATACTCATCCATTTTGCCCTCAAGTATCGCCCTAAATCCCTTTATCGTCTCGGAAAGAGGAACATATACTCCCTTGACTCCGGTGAAGTTCTCCGCAACATGGAAGGGCTGTGAAAGGAATTTCTGCATCTTACGCGCCCTGTAAACGGTGAGCTTATCATCTTCCGAAAGCTCATCCATTCCGAGTATCGCGATAATATCCTGAAGCTCTCTGTAATTCTGCAGAGTAGCCTGTACGCTTCTTGCGGTATTGTAGTGCTCTTCACCTACGACATCAGCTTCGAGTATTCTCGATGTCGATTCAAGAGGATCGACTGCGGGGTAAATACCCTGCTCAACTATCTTTCTCGAAAGAACTGTTGTCGCATCGAGATGTGCGAACGTGGTTGCGGGTGCGGGATCAGTAAGGTCATCTGCGGGAACGTATACCGCCTGAACGGAAGTTATGGATCCGCCTCTTGTGGATG
Source organism: Lachnospiraceae bacterium (assembly GCA_024691045.1). Next base: position 4,354 of record JAILOC010000185.1, read on the forward strand.
CTATCCTCTCCTGCAGCTCTCCAAGCTCTGTAGCAAGTGTGGGCTGATATCCTACGGCCGAGGGCATTCTTCCGAGGAGCGCCGAAACTTCGCTTCCCGCCTGAACGAATCTGAATATGTTATCTATGAAAAGGAGTACGTCCTTGTGCTTAACATCCCTGAAATACTCGGCCATTGTAAGGCCGGTCTCGGCAACTCTCATTCTTGCCCCGGGAGGCTCGTTCATCTGTCCGAACACAAGCGCGGTTCTTCCGAGAACACCCGATTCATCCATCTCCCTCCATAGGTCGTTACCTTCCCTGGATCTTTCTCCGACACCGGTAAAGATCGAATATCCGCCGTGCTCAGTCGCAACGTTCGTTATAAGTTCCTGGATAAGCACGGTCTTACCGACTCCGGCTCCTCCGAACAGTCCGACCTTTCCGCCCTTGGAATAAGGGGCGAGCAGATCGATGACCTTTATGCCTGTTTCGAGAATCTCGACAACGGGACTCTGATGTTCAAAGGAAGGAGCGTCTCTGTGTATCGACCACTTCTCCGTATTTTCAAGTTCTCCCTTGCCGTCAAGAGTATGACCGAAAACGTTGAAAAGTCTTCCGAGTGACAGCTCGCCGACGGGTACGGTTATGGGTCCGCCCGTAGCCTCGACTTCCATATGCTTGGAAAGGCCTTCAGACGGTGAGAGCATAATGCATCTGACGGTGTTGTCATCAAGGAGCTGCGCAACCTCCATGACTCTTGTTTCGCCGTCTGCCTGTACAGTCAGTGCATCCTTTATGAAGGGCTTTACATCCGGAGAAAATTCAACGTCAACAACAGGTCCCATGACCTGCACGATAACTCCTGTTCCCTTGTTAGTTATGTTTCTCATTAGCGTTATTCCTTCGTGCTTTGGCGGCCTTCTGCGCCTTTGCGCCGGCGGCGACTTCGGTGATCTCCTGAGTGATCATCGCCTGTCTTTCACGGTTGTATTCGATTCCGAGAGTCCTTATCATCTCATTGCCGTTACGGTCAGCGGCATCCATCGCAAGCATCCTGTCATTCTGCTCGGCGCAGTATGAATCCACAAGTGCGCAATAGATATATCCTGTAAGAACATCGGGAACGATTATATCCATTACTTCCGAAGCGGACGGGACAAATGTTAGTTCTTCACTGCTTGCGCCCACATCGGTTCTGTTATCAACCTCCGTCTTTACAAGTGGAAGAAGATGCATTACCCTCGCTTCACTCGTAAGCTGATCCTTCATCGTGGTATAGACGATCGATACATCGTCCACATTTCCGGAATTGAACTCCTTCAGCATCGTATCGCAGATAACACGTGCCCTGCTGAGCGTCGGGTTCTGGGCGGTATATTTGAACTGACCTTCCAGATGAACCTTCCTGCTGGCAAAATACTGTCTTCCAGCCTCACCCACGACATAGAGCACAACCCTCTCATCACTTTCGGAAAACCTGCTCTCGGTGAGCTTAAGGACATTGTGGTTATACGCTCCGCACAGCCCCTTGTCTGCAGTTATGACTATGACCGCATGCGTACGGTCCTTACCCTTCTTGTCCGGTCTTCCGTCGGTAAAGCGGTGCTTAACATTGTCCGATGCGTTCATTATCGTCAGGAGCATTTCCTGAAGGGCATCGAAATACGGATCGTTGAGCTCAGCATCCTTCTTCGCCTTGCGAAGCTTGGTAGATGAGATCATATACATGGCATTTGTGATTTTCATGGTATCCCGTACGCTTCTGATGCGCCCCGAGATTTCTCTTAATCCCGCCATATCATTACCTGATGCTCATAAACTCCGTTAACTGCTGCTGTGCCTTCTGTACCAGGAAATATTTCTCGTCATCATTGAGAACACCGCCGAGCTCGACATCATGTACTATGGTCTGTTCCTCGGCACGGACCCTTTCAAGATAACCTGCCATGAATTCTCTTGCCCTGTCCACAGGCACGGTATCGATCACTCCGGAATTGACAACCGTAAGCGATATAACCTGGTCGGCCATGGATCTGGGATGACCGATGGGCTGCTTTAACAGCTCCATCAGAAGTCTTCCGTGGCGGAGCTGGTTCTTGGTAGCTTCATCAAGATCCGATGAAAACTGCGTGAATACCTCCATCTCCCTGTACTGTGCTAGGTCGATCCTTACGGAACCCGCCGCCTTCTTCATGGCCTTGGTCTGTGCGGCGCCTCCAACTCTCGATACTGAAAGGCCGACATTTACCGCAGGTCTGAAGCCCAGGAAAAACAGGTCACTTTCAAGATAGATCTGGCCGTCCGTGATGGAGATGACATTGGTCGGTATGTATGCGGAAACGTCTCCCGCCTGAGTCTCGATGATGGGAAGAGCGGTAATGGATCCGCCTCCGAGATCATCTGAAAGTCTCGCACTTCTTTCAAGAAGTCTTGAATGCAGATAGAATACGTCTCCGGGATAAGCTTCTCTTCCGGGGCTTCTTTCGAGCAGAAGGGAAAGTGCCCTGTAAGCAACCGCATGCTTGGAAAGATCGTCATATACAATGAGAACATCCTCGCCCTTAAGCATGAAGTATTCGGCGATCGAGGTTCCCGAATAAGGCGCAATATACTGAAGCGGTGCGGGATCCGAGGCAGTCGACGAAACAACTACCGTATAGTCCATTGCACCTGCGTTCTTAAGTGTATTTACAAGCTTTGCTATGGTGGAAGCCTTCTGACCTATCGCAACATATATGCACTTAACTCCCTTGCCCTTCTGATTGATGATGGTATCAATGGCAATGGATGTTTTACCGGTCTGTCTGTCGCCGATGATAAGCTCTCTTTGTCCGCGTCCGATGGGGAACATCGAATCGATGGATAAAATTCCGGTTTCAAGAGGTGTATCAACGGGCTGTCTTGAGGTTATCGAAGGAGCGGGACTTTCAATGGGTCTGTAGCCTTCCGCTTCGAAAGGTCTTCCTCCGTCTATGGGTTCACCGAGTGCATTCAGCACTCTTCCGACAAGTACATCACCGACAGGCACGCCGGCTCTCATACCGGTACGGGCAACCTCGTCCCATACTCTTATCTCGCTGTCCTTGCCGAACAGAATGACACCGCAGTCTTCCTTTCTGATATCCTGGACCATTCCCTTGATCCCGCTGGAAAAGATCAGTATCTCACCGTATTCGGCACGCTCTAATCCCTTGACCCTTGCAATACCGTCACCTGCGGAGGTGACATATCCGGATCTTCTGAAGCGTGCGACAAGCCTGAATTCATCGGTGGTGGTCCTGAGGATCGAAATAACGTCTTCGTCTGCTCCGACATTCTTTCGGATGGCCTGGAGCTTTTCATTGAACTGGCCGAGTCTTCCTCTTGTACTCCAGTTATATACTTCATTGCCGCACTTAAGGATAAATCCTCCGCCGAGCGATTCGTCATACTCTGCGGAGAAATCGATGTCTTCGGCACTGCGGTCGTCATTTACATATTTTCCGAGAACGAAATTCCAGATTCCCTGCAGCTGCTCTTCACTGGGGGCGGTCACATAATACAGGACGACCTGAAATCCGGGTTTTTTACTCATACCCTTAATCCCCCTTACTTAGCCTGCTCCAGGAATCTGTCGTAAAGCTGTTTATCCATTTCTTCGCTCTGATCGGCAGTTACGATCCTCTCGGCAGCCTTTGCCACCATATCGGTGATCTCCTGATTTGCCTTACGGAGCCTGAGCTGTCTTTCTTCCTCAGCTTCTTTTCTCGCCTGGGCAATGATCTTGTCCGATTCCTTCTTCGCCTGCTCCATCAGTCTGTCATATTCACCGGAAGCCTGATTGCGTGCTTCGGTAAAACGGCGCTCCTTCTCATTCTCAATGTCCATGATGGATTCGTCGTATTTCTGCTTGGTGGCAAGCGCTTCCTCATTTACCCTGTCGGCCTCGGCATACTTATCCTCGACCTCCTGTCTTCTCTTATCAAGGATCTTGTGAACAGGCTTGATAAGGAAGATCTTCACAATGGCAAAAAGAAGAAGAACATTTATGATGGTAAATACCAGATTAATGTCTATCCTGAGCATTTCCTACCCCTCGTATCAGCCCAAAAAGAGAATTATCATAACACCTACAACGAACGCATAGATCGCAGTTGCCTCGGCAAGAGCTCCGCCGAGTATCAGAAGCTTCATGATCTTGGAATCAGCCTCAGGCTGACGCGCACATGCATCACATGCCTTGGCGGTCGCTATTCCGAGACTTATTCCGGCTCCTACGCATCCGAGTGCCGCAATGCTTGCTCCAATTGCTACCATTTTTCATACCTCCTTGGATAAACCTTGAATTTTATTCCAGTGCTTCTTTTATATACATGCCTGTCAGGAATACGAAAACATATGCCTGAAGAAGTCCGTCAAAAATATCGAAGTACAGCGAAAATACCGCTGGGATCACGGCAGGCACGACGCATTTTAAAAGCTCCATGATGACGAATGCGCCGAGTACATTACCGAACAGTCGCATGCACAAAGAAAGCGGTTTGATGCCGAGCTCCAGTATATTGATAGGGGTTACAAGAGCAACGGGCTGCGTGAATCCCTTGAGCCATCCTCCGATGTGCTTCTTCCTGATCGCTGCTACCTGGACAATGACAATACTCATTATCGCAAGCGCCGCTGTAACATTCAGATCCTTGGTGGGCGGCTTGAAGCCGAACAGTCCGATCAGGTTGGACAGTCCGATGAAGATAAGAACCGTCAGAAGATAGGAAACATATTCATGCCCCTCTTCGCCGACCATGGAGCCTACAAGCTCCTCGCCCTTGGTAACAAGCCACTCGGCAAGTGCCTGTCTTCTCGATATGTTTTTAACCCTGAGGCCGGCTGTAAGAATAAGGCACAGTATCAGTACGATGCCTATGACTATCCAGCTCACGACAACGGATTCTGCGACACCGATGGTGTATCCCGCTATCTCGAACGTGAAAACGTCATGTGTTTGAAGCTGTTCCAGAACCTCTTCAGCTATCCGTTCCATTTTCTGCACTCCTTCGGTTACTAGCTTCGATCCTTCCGAGTTTCTTCTGCGTTTTATCTATCCATTTGTCGACGCCTTCGACAAATTCATTCCATCCGGCGTGAACTTCGCTTTTGGTCTGCTTTCCTGTATCCTTGATAAGAGCATTGATGACGGTCCTGAAGAATTCCTTCTCACCCGTATCCATTCCCTCATATCCGTCCAGCATCTGGCGCAGGCTTTTAACGGGCGCAAGCCCCATCGATACAAGGTCGCTGCAGTCGCACGCATCCGCCACACCAAAAACGATGTCTATAAACCTTTCGCGGTCCTTCATATCCATGGTGGAAAGCCACTGCCTGAGAGCACTGCTTACTATCACCGCACTCTTTTTCAGGCTCTTAAGGTGTTCGAAATCTATGTCCCTGACCACCCAGGAGTAGGGATCGTGCTGTGCAACACCGATACCGTTGCTTTTTATGACCTCATAGATATTGTCGGTCTCAAAGAGCATGCCGACAAGAGAACTCTGGGGAACACGCTTGATGATCCTGTCCCTGATGCTCTCATATCCGATCTTATCCCTGAATTCTTCCCTGACGGCAGGTCCGTCAAAAGAATACACGTTTATTATACGCTTTTTTATCGATTCAGGCACTAACGACGATGCATATACGGACAAAAGTCCGCCCTTGGAGTGACCGCCGACGTAAAACTGCCCGGAAATCAGTCCCGAAGCGGTCTTAAGGTATCCAACCGACTCTTTTTCGCCGGGTATCCTGTCCATGATTGAAAGGTTGAAATCCTCCTTCCATCCGACCACGTTCTCATCGGTTCCCCTGAATGCGACAAAGCCGGTTCCGTCAATGAGTTTAAAGGTTATGGCAGAAAACTGGATATCGCGCTTTTTTTCGACGATATTGACATAGTGGGCCATGGAAAGAGAACCGAATCTCTTTCCCGTTGACATGAGGGTGAAAAGTCTTCTGTTGACCTTCTCATATCTGGTATCGGAGAAAAGCTTAGCAAAATTCTTATTCTTTTTCAGGGCTTTAATGGATATAAACTGATCTCCTTCGTCCGGACCGGGAACCAGCCCGTCGAATTTAAGATATGCAAACTGTGCGAGAATAAGAGCATCGACCTCTCCGAAGGGAAGCCTGTCGAGGGTCTTATCGCCGAATTTTTCAAGATATTCAAGAATAGTATCGCTCATTTTGCTCTTTTTGTTTCATTATCCGAAGTTTTGGGTTATTATACATTCTATGGAAAAGAAATGGACTCCCAAAAGAATATGTGCTCTCCTGATAGTCATCCTTCTCGTGATGATGTATGTCGGAATGCTGATCGTTGCCATTGTATGGCCCGCAAACGCACCCAAGCTTTTTGCTGTCTGCATTTTCGCGACCGTATGCATTCCCATCTGTGCTTATCTCGGAATATGGCTCTACACCAAGGCCACGGGTAAGAAGACGATCGCCAGCGTGCCCGAGGTTCCCGGAGAGGAAGAGGCAAGAAAAGCGTCAGATGCTGACTCCGAGACTCTTTAGATCCTCATTTGCCTTATCCGGATCGGTAAAAACAAAAGCATTGAAGCCGCAATCTTTTGCGGCTTTTATATTTCTCTCGAGATCATCGAAAAATACACACTCTTCCGGCAAAAGAGAATATCTGTCGCAAAGCAGCTTATAAAACTCAGGCTCAGGCTTGATGAGACGAACCTCATAGCTGTATATTCCGCCGTCACAGTACTTATCGAACTCAAGTGCATCGCTGCATTCATGATATGCCTTTTCGGAGAAATTCGACAGATAGTAAACCCTGTATCCGGCTGCCTTGATCCTCTTTATCCAGGGAATCGCATAATCCCTGGGGGTAACCATTCCGTGGATATCGGCAAAGGTTTCCCTGAGCACATCTTCAAGCTCCGGATCTTCCGAGATAAACCCTCTCATGCATTCTTCGTCGCTCATCTCGCCCCTGTCGAATTCATGCCAGTACCTGCTGTCGACGGTGGCTTTTTCGATGCGCTTTATCATGGCTTCACCATGACCCTTGTCCTCGAGAAAGCCCTTCCATCTGAAATCCGTTAATACATTCCCTATATCAAAAACAATATTTTTAATCATATTAAAACCTTAAAAGCCGGAATTCCCCTTAAGGAATTCCGGCATCTTTTATCATTTTGAAAGAGGTGACTTCCTGTAGATGATATCGTCTCTGGAAGGTCCGTTGGATATCATTGTTATAGGATATCCGATCTCCTTTTCGATAAACTCTACATAGTCGCGGCACTCCTGAGGCAGGTCTTCGTAATTCTTGATGCCTCTTATGTCGGTCTTCCATCCCTTGAAAACTTTGAGAACGGGCTTTGCCTTCTCAAGCTTGCTTGTTACGGGGAAGTCCCTGGTCTCTTTTCCGTCGACCTCGTAAGCCACACATACGGGAATCTCATCGAGGTACTTGAGGATATCGAGAACGGTGAATGCAACATCCGTTGTTCCCTGAAGCCTGCATCCGTACTTGGAAGCCACACAGTCGAACCAGCCGACTCTTCTGGGACGTCCTGTCGTTGCTCCGTACTCTCCGCCGTCTCCGCCGTTTCTCCTAAGCTGCTCCGCCTCATCACCGAAGATCTCGGATACGAAAGCACCGGCTCCTACAGCTGATGAATATGCCTTGCAAACTGTTACGATCTTCTTTATCTCATAGGGAGGGATTCCCGCGCCTATTGCACCGTAAGCCGCAAGTGTTGATGAAGAAGTTACCATGGGATAGATTCCGTGATCGGGATCCTTCATGGTTCCGAGCTGACCCTCGAGGAGGATCTTCTTTCCTGCCTTGATCGCTTCGTCAAGGAAAAGAGAAACATCACAGACATAAGGAGCGATCATATCCCTGTACTCTCTTAATGTCTTGAGAGTTTCTTCAACGCTGATCTCCGGCTGATGGTAAAGCTCTCTTAAGAGAACGTTCTTCTGGACAAGTACTCTGGGTACCTTCTCCTCAAGAAGCTCGTCATCGAAGAGCTCGCTTACCTGGAAACCGATCTTCGCATATTTATCGGAATAGAAAGGAGCGATTCCGGACTTGGTCGATCCGAATGACTTTCCGGCAAGTCTCTCTTCTTCGTACTTATCAAAAAGAATGTGATAAGGCATTACGATCTGTGCCCTGTCGGATACGAGGATGTGGGGCTTGGGAACGCCCTTCTCAACGATGCCGTTTATCTCATTAACGAGGACGGGGATGTTGAGCGCAACACCGTTTCCGATGATGGAAGTCGTATGTGAATAGAAAACTCCGGAAGGAAGCGTATGGAGGGCAAATTTACCGTAGTTATTGACTATGGTGTGACCTGCATTTGCTCCGCCCTGAAATCTGATGATGATATCGGAATCCTGGGCAAGCATATCG
>JAILOC010000195.1 GCA_024691045.1 Lachnospiraceae bacterium
AGCATTCAGTGCAAGGAGGTTAGTCTGGCTTGCAATCGATGCGATCATATCTACAGCTTCCTTGATCTTCTGAACCGCATCGTTGGTGGATGAGATCTGTCTTGAAATATCATGGACAGCTTCTACCGTCTGAACGGATGACTGTGATACCTTGTCGATATACTCTCTCGCATCATTATTCGCCGATGAAATATTGTCGGACGAAACAGCAAGTGCATCGGAGCTTTCGGTGAGCATTGCGATGAGTTCGTTCAGGTTGCCGATCTGCTTTCCAATCTCCTGAACATTATTAGCCATATCGGTAGCGCCCTCTGCAAGATCCTCCATAGCGGATGAGATCTGGTTCGCATCCCTTGAGCTTTCTCCGGAAAGCTTATTTACATTGTTTGCACCGGTATTAAGGTCAGAGCTTATGAGCTTGACTTGTCCAATGATCTCGCTGAGTTTATCCCTTAATGCATTTGACGCGAAGATCAGCGACTTCGTCTCGGCGATATTGGTAGATGCATCATTTTCAATGCTGAGATTACCGTCTGCAAGCTTTCCAAGAGTATCGGCACATGCGCTTATGGGCTTAGCTACCTTATTGGCGAAAAACAGACACAGGGCAACGAATAATACAAGGAGGACTGCGGCGATACAGCTTGAAACAAGGACCATTTTTCCGATCGCATTTTTGACTTCTGAAACGGTCTTTCCCGCAAAAGCCATACCTACTACTTTACCTTCACCGTCGGTAAGAGGAAGATAGTATACGAAATACTGTTCTCCGTTGATCACAACGTCATCGGAGAAATATTCATTACCCTTATTGATAACTTCCGCGATAACGGCATCGGATGCCTTGGTGCCCTCGATCCTCTTTCCGTCATCACCTATGATGGAAGTACAGAATCTCGTATCACCCCTGAAAACGGTAAGATCGACATCCGCATACTTCAGATGATCCATATATTCGGGATCATATGTGATCCATCCGTCCTCGAGATATTCGGGATGGGCAAGATCGTATGCGTAATACTCCTTGAGGTCGATGCATGCGACCTTAAGCGTATTCTTGGTCTGTGTTTCGAGATTATCCTTCATGTAGAAGATGCAGAAAAGCGTAAGAACAAGAAGTGATACCACAAGCGGTATCATGGAAAGCAAAATAAGAAATCTGTGCATGGATATTCCGGACTGTTTTTTCATCCTTAGAACCCCTCCTAAGAAAAATAAATAATTTTTTAATCCAAAAAAATATCTTTTTGTATTCAATTATAGGGTTATAATACCACATTTAATGCAAATATTACACATAAATGTGAATATTTTACATATTAAAGAGCAGGCCTTTACGGCCTGCTCTATAAAATCCCGTCAATACTTACCGGATCAATAATTCTCTTCGCGAACCTCGAAGAAGCTCTGGGGATGCTTACATACGGGACATACATCGGGAGCTTCGGTTCCGACGACGATATGTCCGCAGTTACGGCATTCCCAAACGGTAACGCCGGACTTCTTGAACACTTCCATAGCCTTTACGTTCTCAAGCAGCTTACGGTAACGCTCCTCATGAGCCTTCTCAATGGCAGCAACACCTCTGAACTGCTCCGCAAGCTCATGGAAGCCTTCCTCATCCGCTTCCTTGGCCATACGGACATACATATCGGTCCACTCGTGATTCTCGCCCTCAGCTGCGGCAAGGAGGTTCTCTTCGGTTGTTCCGAGTTCACCGAGAGCCTTGAACCAGAGCTTGGCATGCTCCTTCTCATTCTCTGCGGTCTTAAGGAAAAGAGCAGCTATCTGCTCATAGCCGTTCTTCTTGGCAACTGATGCAAAATAGGTATATTTATTTCTCGCCTGTGACTCACCTGCAAATGCGTCACGAAGGTTCTTCTCGGTCTTTGTTCCCGCATAAGGATTCCTGGAAACCGAAGTTTTCTCAAACTTGGATGCGGGTGCATGGCACTTAGGGCATTCAAAATCAGCGGGAAGCTCCTCTCCTTCATAGATGTAACCGCATACGGTGCAGCGCCATACGGTCTTTCCGCCTACTGTTTCTTTAACAAGATCGCTCATAACTACCTCCTTATTTTTTTAGAATTTAATTAAGTATAACACATCACTTCACAATATCCGACAGGAATTTTGTCATTCCCGAATATTCCCGCAAAAATGCTGCGTGATTATCCTTCACATAACCAAGATCACCGTTTGCGGATGCCTCTTCAAGCAGTCTTGCCTTCTCGGACAGCTCCA
>JAILOC010000196.1 GCA_024691045.1 Lachnospiraceae bacterium
TCATAAATACTCCGGTACAGCTTTTTTCTATCTGATGATATTATTCAGCGCACTATGCCCTGAACAGGAATTCTCTGTAAAGTGAATAAAAATATCCGATGCCCTGGGTGATCATACTGAAGAACAGCATAAGTATGAATATCATGACGAGCATTGCAAACAGCGAGAAAACAAGGAACAGGATGTTCTTGGCTCCTCCGAACTCATGAATCTGTCCCATACCGGCAATAAGAAGAAGTCCGCACCATATCAGCGAGATTGCCGAAAGCACCGTGTAGAACTGTGCCTCATTCGTGGTAAGGCCGTTGGAAAGAATCATCAGAGGGACCTGCATGAGCGGGTAAGGAGTAAGTGCATAGCAGGTTCCGATATAAACCTGGCCGAGCTTTCCTTTTCCGTCGAACAGTGTCGTCGTTGCCCAGTTGCCGATAACAAACAGAGCAAGGGGGAACAGGATACTGGCAATATATAACCAGACATTCAGATCCTCCCAGTAGACCGTCTGGATGACGAAACTGGTATATTTCAGATTTAGAAGTCTTACGAGCACGGTAGCGATAAGGATCGTGTTCGCAGCCGCGTAAGTTCCTCTTTTTTCATGGGTAAGATCCCAGAATCCGTCGAGGGGATGCGTTAAGCAATAAAGGGAGAACTTAAGTGAATCCCAATATTTCGCATTGAAGGTCTTCTTGAACCAGCCGAGGATTCCGCCCACTGCACTATTCTGTTTAACTTCTGTATTTGCCATAATATGTTCTCTCTGGTCAAAGCTTTATCTGTTACTGCCCATCTTAGCAAGCTTGCGGGCTTCTTTCTTAGCTTTTTCTCTTTCCCTGAATTCCTGACGCTGTTTCTTGTGATACTCTCTTATCTCGGCCCTGGTCATATTATCCTCGGGATCCGGGAATCTGAATACGTCAGAGGTTGCTATCTCAATCTTCATATTTCTGTACTTCTCGATTCCGAGAGGAATGAGGAAGACAAGAAGGATAATAACTACGGTTATGAAGAGATGGCTCTGAACCCATTCCTTACGATATTCCTTGAATGCCTTGGAATAATTCTCGTCATCATATTTGAGTTCAAAATAGTCCATTGCTTCCTTGTATCTTTCCTGACGAAGAAGCGAACGTCCTATTCCGATATAAGCAAGATCGTAGTTGCCGTCGGCATCAAGTACTCTCTGCCAGGATTCTCCGGAAGCTTCATATTCACCGCGGTCAAATTCATCGATCGCGTTGTAGATATCCTTTCCGAAATCGCTGAGAACAAAATAGGTAATGGAGCAATCGGCCTGATCGAGTACGAGAAGATCGTATCCTATATGCTCGATACCGACAGGACGTCTGAAGTAGCCGTCCATATTACCGTTTCCGCCGAATCCGAAGACCATACGTCCCTGATCGTCATAGCCGAACAGTCTTCCGCGGTTCCTGTCGAGACATACATAGATATCATTCTCAAATGCGGTTACATCGGAGAAACTTGAAGGTCCCGAGTATCCGCCTGCGGAACCCCAGTAGATGTCTCCGCAGTTGAGCCAGTTACCGTTATTTACAAGAATGTTATTTCCGAGAAGGTTGAGTCTTCTGACCGAATCAACCTTAAGATCATCGAGAGCCTGAGCATCCGATACGGGAACGCTGGCATATATGAAGCCTTCGTAATCCATATAGATGTTACTGTACTCGGTAGGAACGTCAACCGGCATACGGTCGATCTGCTCCTGGGTAGCGAACTTCTTCCAGATATAATCCCAAAGATCGTAAGGAGCCTTTGTTGCACCGATGAAGCCCGCGAATGATCCGTCAGCCTCATACTTGAGAAGTCCCTTGTTGATACCGTCGGATATGCAGTATACTCTCTCGGCGGTGTCAACGACCAGCTTATTGGGAAGGAAGATCGTATCTGCCGAAAGTGCAGTGTCAACTGGAAGGTCGAACTGCATCAGATAGTTAAGATTGGGATCAACCTTAAGAATTCTGTTGTTGCCCTTATCTGCGATGAAGATATTTCCGTCTTCGGAAATCGCGATATCGGTAGGTCCGCTCAGATTGGAGGGACCGGGAGCAAACTTCACCGAAGAGAACTCATGATCATATACGAGACCCTGATCGGGATCCGCAGCGAGGACAACGATCTTGTTGTTGCCGGTATCACAGATATATACATATCCTTCATGCTGATAGATTCCGGAGGGATTGTTCAATCTCTCGGGAAGTCCGAGTTCGGAAGATGTGAAAACCTTGAACACCTCGTATACATCGGGGGTATCCTGTACATCACCCCAGTAGTCATAGATGTAGGTATAGCTTCTGTGTTCAACAGCATCCGCATGCATGGGAACACTCAGGATTCCTATGGCAGCTGCTGCAAGGATCGCGCCTATTCTTTTGATCTGTAAATTTAAGGGCTTCTTCATCATTGTTAATCCTTAAGTCCGGAGGATGCCATGGTTTCGAGTATCTGGCTCTCGGAGAATATGAATATTGCTATAGGTACTATCATCAGAACGACAAGTACGGCTGCCGCTTCACCCGTTCTCGCGATACCGCCTGCCTGGATCTGCTGCATTGCGAAGGGAAGGGTTTTCATTTCCTCGGAATAGATGACCGTTGAAGCCTTGTTATTCCAAAGTGCCTGAACCGAGAAGATGATGAGCGTCAGCCATGCGGGCTTGACGTTCGGCATTACTATCTTGCTGAAAACAGTCCATTCGTTCGCACCGTCGATCTTCGCAGCTTCGATAAGTGAAGTGGGAAGTCCTTCCATGAACTGTTTCATAAGGAAGAGGCCCATCGGGAATGCGAACGCGGGAATGATTATTGCCCAATAAGTATCGATCATGTGAAGCTTGCTCATGATGATGTAGTTAGGAATCTGGGTAACATATCCGGTGAACATCATTGCCACGGTTACGAGCTTGAAGAATGTCTTTCCGCCGGGGAAATCATACTTTGCAAGAACGAAAGCCGCCATTGATGCAATGATCAGATGTCCTGCGGTTCCGACTCCCGTAATGAATACGGTGTTAAACATGTATCTTGAGAAGGAAACCCATGACTTTCCGAGGGTAACGAACAGATCGGAGAAGTTATCAAGCGTCGGGTTCTGTGCAAATATCCTGGGAGGGAATTTGAACAGCTCGTCGAGAGGCTTGAGAGCCGACTCAACCGCATAGATGATCGGGAAGAACATGACGATCGCAACTATGATAAGGAAGAGATACAGGAAAATATCTCCCGCAATACTTCTGTTGGGCTTGCGGCGCTTGATGAGGGGCTTGTGATAAACCTCCTCCTCTTCTTCCTTCTTCTTGGATTTCTTAGTCTTCTTTACGGAAGTCTTCTCCTTGGCAGGAGCTTTCTTTTCGGTCTTGGCGGTTTCTTCAACGTCCTCAACCGTCTCGAGCCTGGAAAGAGCCTCATCCTCAAGGTTGAAAGCATCAGCCTGAACGGTTTCTACCACTTCGGTATCGACGTTCTCCTGTGCTTCCGTAACGATGTTCTGATTTTCTGTTGTCATATTGTTATTCTTATCGGACATATCAGGTACCTACCCTGCTGAGCATTGACTGTATTGCCTTGTTGCAAAGGATCATTATGAGGAACAGGATAGTTGCTATCGAACAAGCATAACCCATCTCGAATCTGCTGAAACCGTAGTCGAAAAGGTGAGTTACGATGGTTCTTGCAGCATAGTCGGTGGAAGGATATCCGCAGAGAGTCATGGTGACCTCGCAGACACTGAAGGCCTGGGTTATCGACATGACCGCACCGAACATGAGCATAGGCTTCATGTTTGGCAGAGTGATGAACCACAGCTCCTGCCATCTGTTCTTAACTCCATCCATATATCCGGCTTCATACTGGGATTTATCAATACCCTGAAGACCTGCAACAAACGAAAGGAATCCTGCTCCGAGGCTCATCCAGAGGATAACGAGCATGCATACTGGAAGCATGTATCTGGGATCTATGAACCAGAGGATAGGAGTGTCAATGATACCGGCATTCATAAGGAATGCATTTACGTATCCGTATGCATCACCTCTGAAGAATACCGAGAAGATAACGTAGCAGTTACCTGCGATCGAAGGAGCGTAGAATACAACGACCGCGACGCTTCGTACCCATCTGGGAAGCTCGTTGATCAGCCATGCAAACAGGAAGCTTCCGAGATATCCGATAGGACCGGTTATGATAGCTATCATGAACGTATTCTTGATCGCCATCAGGAAGATGTCATCCTCAAGGAAGAGGGAAATGTAATTCTGTAAGCCTACAAATCTGGGAGTTTCCAGAATATTGTAATAAGTGAAACCGAATACGATCGAAATAACAACGGGAAGTATGTAGAACATTGTGAATACGATCGCATACGGAGCGAGGAAAAGATAGCAGGCTTTGGAAAGTCTTGCTCTCTTTACTCCCACTCTGAAATTATGCTTTTTTACTTTGACGTAATCTTTTAAAAATTGTGACATCTGTTACATTTCTCCGTATACAGGTAAGCCGAACTCGCGTCTCTTTCTGTCTATCTCGTCATCGATGAGTATCGAATAATCGATGATCGTCTCACGGGCATCCGTCTTCTCGTTGATAACCTTTCTG
>JAILOC010000200.1 GCA_024691045.1 Lachnospiraceae bacterium
TTCTTTCATATTCAGGAAATTTGCGCATGTCAGGTCAAGCTGGTATTTTCCCGGGACGTTTCCGTTATGCGGAAGCACCACACCCGAATCCATACCATATGCTTGGGTGAAAACATCCGCAACATCGCTTCCGACTTCATAACAATCGGCGCAGATGGAAGGACCGATGCAGGCTATCATCTCGGAAGGATCACTTCCGTATAAGCGCTGCATCATGCTTACGGTGTTTTGGCATATATTCCCTATGGTTCCTCTCCAACCCGAGTGTGAGAGTGCAATGGCCTTATGCACGGGATCGACAAAGTACAGAGGCACACAGTCGGCATAGGAAGTTACAAGGCACACTCCGGGTTCATTTGTCATGATTCCGTCGATATCCTTGAATGACCTGGGCTTCAGGATTCCTTCACCGAGATTGTCGTGGGTTACTTCCATTACATTTGTCGTATGCTGCTGATCCGAAAAGACCATCTGCTCACGGCTTATCCCGACAGCTTCTCCGAAGAGCCTGTAATTTTCCAGGACATTCTCCCTGTCATCACCTACGGTGAACGCAAGATTCATGCTCGCGTAATATCCGGTACTTACTCCGCCAATCCTTGTCGAAAAGCCGTTGAACAGCCAGGGGAACTTTTCCAGGGACAGATAGCTTATCCTCGGAACGCCGTTGCTTTCATATACGGTTGTTGTTTCAGCGCCGGGGCGCTTTTTCAATTTCATATCCATACCAATATTTTACCATATAAATTATCGACCGCGGTGTGAGGTGATTTTCACATCGCGGTCACTTTCTTATTCGGAAATTCTCGGGAAGAGAAGTATTACTTTGAAAAGGTCTCCGTCCACAACGAGCTTGAGCTTTCCGTTCATCAGCTCCATAAGGCTCTGCGCGATGTTCAGGCCGAGTCCGTTTCCTTCGGATCCTCTGGAGCTGTCCCCTCTTGCAAAGCGCTCGAGAAGTTCGTCGCTTGTCATGTTCAGGGATTCTTTGGAGGTGTTCTTGATCTCGATTGCCGCTTCATCTGTGCCCGCACTCAGGTTCACATATACCCTTGTGCCGGGCTGTGAGTATTTGGAGACGTTGACGAATAGATTATCGAGGACTCTTTGCAGATGCTTGGTATCCGCCATAATGCTTATCGGCTCTTCGGGAACGCTGACTCTGAGATCAAGTTCAGATGCGGAGAGTTTTTCCTGGTATTCTCCGATCACCTGATGAAGAACCGTGTTGACGTTGCAGGGTTCAAGCTCTGCTTTCAGGTTTCCTGTGGAAGCCTTCGATGCCTCGATAAGATCCTCGAGCAGTTTCTTGAGCTTTACGGATTGTCTTTCCAGTGTCTCAAGATATTCACGGTTTGCGGGTTCTCCTTCTGGCTGTTCCTTAAGAAGCTCCACATAACTGATGATGGATGTGAGTGGCGTCTTAATGTCATGTGAGACATTGGAGATTAGCTCGGTCTTAAACCTCTCGCTCTTCATACGGTCAGCCAGTGCTATCTCAAGTCCTTCGCCGGTTGAGTTGATGCAGTTTCCGATAGTCTTGAAATCGTAGAGCATATGCTTGGTGTCTACGGGTGAGGAAAGGTTTCCTTCAGCCATTCTCTTTGCACCCTTTGCAAGACGGTTGAGCTGGAGAACCGAGATTACGAACAGCGGGAACAGGATCAGTGTCTGTACAAACCATCCGGTGATCACCAGTCCTTCGGCGGAATTTTCATATGCTCCAACCAGCACTATGAATTCCGCAAATGTACAGAGAACAGCGATTCCGATCAGTCTCCATGTAAGCCCGATATTTTCCCTGCACTGATAGCCAAGCTTTTTAAATGCCTTTACGATAAATGCGAAGAATCTGGCGCAGAATAATATCACGCTTACCAGAGCGAGGATGGCGAAAAGGACCGTAAGTACAATGACGAGATATCTTGTGTTTATGGCAAGATCAACCCAGGGCGCGATCCTTGTAAAGAGATCGTCACATTCGTAATTTAAGGGATCGGCAACGCATGCGATGAGGTAGCAGTCTTTTCCGACGACCGGTC
>JAILOC010000006.1 GCA_024691045.1 Lachnospiraceae bacterium
AAGAACGGTGACCCCGAATCCGTTCGCAAGTATGATCTCAAGACATCTTCTCGTAAGCTGAAGTTCTTCTTCACAGTGCATGTAAGGATCGGACATGGAACCCGTTCCTATCATGCATTTTTTTCTTTTCGAACGGAGGGCTTTTTCAAGAAGCTCCGGTGCATTCTGCTTTACTTCTATATCCTCAAAGGGATGCGTGAACTGATAGCACCTGCTCCTGCTGTCACAGTATATGCAGCCGTGGGAGCATCCCCTGTAGATGTTCATTCCGAAATGTCCGCTGCCGCTCAGTATTCCTTTTGCGTCTACAAAATGCATCAGACCTCTCCCGCATCAGAGCTTGTACTGCATGAAGTTTCCGTTGTGAACAAAGCCGTATGCGGTATAAAGCTTAACTCCCATATCGGATGCGGTGATATGAACGGCACCGCAGCCGTACACACGTGCCTCTTCGACAACACGGTGAAGAAGCTCTTTAGCAATCCCCATTCTTCTGTATCCGGGATCCGTGAACATGCTTGAAAGAAGTCCTATCCTTCCGGTCGGACAGCTGAAATAAGGCGGCTTTTCAACAAAGGACATTCCGCTCGTTCCGATTATCTTATCGCCGTCGAGCGCAAGCCAGGACACAAATGTGCCGTCAGCCATATGTCTGTGATAGAAATCCTTAAGTGCGGGAACAAGATCGATATCCTCGGTAGCACCCTCTTCCCTGAGCTGGGTGATCCTCATGCCAATGAAGGTATCCAGATCCTTTTCTTCAAGCTTTCTGTAGGTAATATCCATATTATTTCTCTTCTTCCGCTTTGGGAAAGGTAATGGTTATCCTGGTTCCCTTTCCGGGTGTACTCTCCATCGAAACCTCGGCATCATGATACATTGCACCGTGCTTTACGATCGAAAGTCCGAGACCGGTTCCGCCGATCTCCTTCGAGTGGCTTCTGTCCACGCGGTAGAATCTTTCAAATACCCTCTTCTGATGCTCGGGAGGAATTCCGATACCGGTATCCTCAACAATCAGTCTGGCCGACTTCTCATCGGTGAGAGTTTCCATGATGACCTTGCCGCCGGGGAAGTTGTATTTAATGGCGTTATCGCAGAGATTATAGACCATCTCATACAGAAGCTGATCGACACCGTTAATATGTGTCTCCTCTCCCTTAACATCGATGAAGATATTGTTCTTGCCCGCAACGGGCTTGAGATCATCTGCAACCCTGAGAAGAAGCTCGTGAAGATCCATATCCTTCTTGGGAGGAAGATCCGCTTCCTCATCGAGTCTCGAAAGCTTGATGATATCGTTGATAAGAGAGATAAGTCTCTGTGATTCCTTGTAGATATCCTTGGAAAATTCGGTAACCTTGTCGGGTGAAACATCTCCTGTCGCCATAAGCTCGGCAAATCCCGATATCGAAGTAAGAGGAGTCTTAAGCTCATGGGAGACATTCGCGGAAAATTCCCTTCTCATCTCCTCACGCTGTCCGGCTTCTTCCTGGATCATCATCTTCTGCTCTTCGATCTTGTCGAGCAGAGGAGCCAGCTCGGGATAGGGGATATTCGCATGACTGTCCAGATCGATATTGTTAATGGGAGTTACGATCTGCTTTGCTGCGCGGAATGCCAGGATGCCCGAAAGGATCAGGACAAGCACGAATACCCAGAGCACGGGGCTTACCGCGATCAGAGCATACATAACGGCCGAAACGGGACGGTCGAGTCTGAGGACGGTTCCGTCTTCAAGAAGTCTTGCGTAATACATCGTCGGATTTCCTGTGCTGTCCGACCTTCTTGTCTCACGGCCCTCTCCCAACTCCAGCGCTTCCATGATCTCGGCATGTGAACCCTGATTGGATGAAATGTCTTCATAACCGCTGTCATAAAGTACACTTCCGTCACTGCCTATCCAGGTGACCCGGTGGGTATCATCTAGTCCCTCAAGATACTCTCCTCCCGAAACCTCCATTCCGGCTATGACATATGTGGCTTCCTGTGCAAGCGCTTCATACGTCTCATTGATGGTCTGGGTATACTGAAGGCCGAAGAACATAAAGGTGCATATGGCAAGAACCAGTATTCCCACGAGAAATGTGTTTCTGAAAATTGTTTTAGTCAT
>JAILOC010000008.1 GCA_024691045.1 Lachnospiraceae bacterium
AGAGGCCTCAAAGTCGGCCTCATATCGAATACTTTTTCGGACGAAAGGGATATGGTGCGGGCATCTGAGCTTTTTCCTTTTTTCGATGCGGCCATGATCTCCTATGAGCAGGGAGTGCTCAAGCCCGACCCGGTCATGTACCTTAAGATCATGGATGAATTCGGTGTGGAGCCGGCGGGATGCCTGTATGTCGGAGACGGCGGATCAAGAGAGCTTTATGCCGCAAGGGATCTGGGAATGAAGGCCGTTCAGGCACTATGGTTCCATGACAGGGCTTTTGAGCCTCATGTTCCCTGCAAGGAGCTTCCGGAGTTTCCACATGCGATGAGGCAGGCGGAAATTTTTGATTTCATTTAGACAACATTTTGCCTTGAAATGAAGATTTTACTACGCTACTATAAATAGATATAGTAGCGTGATTTTTTGGGGGAAAAACGTGTCACATAAGAATCATCTTTCTACAAAGATCATAATGATGGTCGAATGCATTATTCTGATATCCAGTGTGCTTTTTTGCGCCGTTTCCCTTTACAGGGCCAGGGTCGGTATCAGGAAATCCATTCAGCAGAGAATGCTCGATATCGCCAACTGTGCATCGGGTTCTGTTAACGGTGATGTTTTGAAGGGACTGGACCGTGACGATGTGGGAAGCCCCAGCTATACCGATGTTTACAATACCCTCGCGGTCTTCAGGGATAATGTAGAACTCGAATATGTCTACTGCATCAAGGAAGAGAGCGAAGGAAGATTCATATTCATCATGGATACCGATCTTGTGACTCCTGCAGCATACGGAGACCCTGTTGAGTATACGAGCGCACTTGCCAGTGCCGGCCGGGGAGTGGCTGCGGTCGATGAGATCCCTTACACGGATAAGTGGGGTGAATTCTACAGTTCATACAGCCCGGTCTTCGATTCTACTGGAAAGGTTGCCGGCATAGTGGCGGTGGACTTTTCGGTGGACTGGTTTGAAGAACAGCTTTCGGCACAGACCCGTTCTACAGTTATAAGCTATGCAGTCATCCTTCTGTTCTCACTTTTTGTGGCAGCACTTCTTTCGATGCTCATCGTCAGACCCTTTGTCCGTATGCAGGGACAGCTCCTTGAAGAAAAGGTGCGTGCGGAGAGTGCGAATCGTGCAAAGAGCGATTTCCTTGCGAATATGTCCCACGAGATCAGAACTCCCATCAATGCCGTACTGGGAATGAATGAGATGATACTTCGTGAGGAAAGAAAGGCCCAGACCCTGAAAGACGGTAATCCCCATGTGATGGAAGATGCCCTCAGCAACATCGGTCTTTATGCCGCAGATGTCAAGAAAGCGGGCCATAATCTTCTCGCGATCGTAGGCGATATCCTTGATTTTTCCAAGATAGAAAGCGGTCAGCTCGGCATTGTCGAGTCTCCCTATCAGCTCAGTTCACTCGTAAACGATCTGAGCAATATGATGATGTTCAAGGCACAGGACAAGGGTCTTGATTTCTCGATAGATGTCGAAATGTCCCTTCCCGACGAGCTCTGCGGTGATGAAGTAAGGATCCGCCAGATACTCACCAATCTGCTCAACAATGCGATCAAGTACACCGAATACGGTTCGGTGAGACTGTCACTGCGAGGAGAAAAACAGGGAGAAGACGGACTTCTTCTTACCGCTTCCGTAAGTGATACAGGTATCGGGATCAAGGCGGAGGATAAGGAGAAGCTCTTTACCAGGTTCCAGCGTCTCGATATGGAACGTAACAGCACCCTTGAGGGAACGGGACTGGGACTTGTAATCACACACCGTCTCCTTGAAATGATGGGCGGAAGTATTGATGTTGAGAGTGTATACGGCAAGGGCTCGGTCTTTACCGTGACATTCCCGCAGAAGATCATTTCCGAAGCGCCCATCGGAGATATCCGCGAGCGTTTTATGACAAACATGTCGGAAAACGGATCTTACAAGGAATCCTTCCATGCGCCTAAGGCGAGGATACTGATTGTTGACGATACCAGGATCAACCTGTCGGTTGTCGTAAATCTCCTGAAGAACACCAAAATGCAGATAGACACATCGACTGACGGAGCCGATGCCGTTAATATGGCCAGAAAACATGCGTACGATCTGATCTTTATGGATCAGCGTATGCCCGAGATGGACGGGACTGAGGCATTCCACAAGATCCGCGAAACAGAGAATGGTGCCAGCAAGGACGCACCGGTAGTCTGTCTTACCGCTGACGCCGTTATAGGCGCCAAGGAGCGTTATCTTTCCGAAGGCTTTACCGATTATCTTACTAAGCCAGTAGACAGTGCTGCACTTGAAAATATGCTCATTAAGTATCTTCCTGCGGATAAGGTAGAGCGTGTAAGAGTTGAAACCGCTTCGGAGGTTCATGAAGAAAAGCCTGCGGATGATGAATACGCAGAACTCAGAAGGATCGGTGTCGATGTGGATACCGGACTTAAGTATTGCCAGAATGATAATGAATTCTATCATACTCTTCTGACCGAGTATGCTCAGGGTAAAGATGAGAAGACAGATAATCTCCGTAAGAGTCTTGAAAGCTCCGATTGGAAGAATTATGCGATCCATGTTCATTCTCTTAAGAGTACGTCCAAGATGATCGGTGCGGTGCTTTTGTCGGATATGGCGGCAAAGCTTGAGGCTGCGGCAAATGCCGGTGATGAGGATACCATCCTTGCCGGACATGATCCCATGATGGACAGATATGATAAAGTCACCTCAGCCATTTGCTCAGTCATACCTGTAGAAGAAAGCGGTCAAGAGGACGGAGATATAATGGAATTTGCACCCGGAAAATAACGGGTTTTTATTCTTTACATAATTAATCTGTTTTTTCTGTCAGAATTGCCAAAAATCTTTTAAAATTCGCACTCTTATTGTGAAAATTTACCACACATGGTAAAATATATTAGTCTATTTAAGGCTATTTTTTTCAAAGGAGACGTGCGATGTCAAAGGAAATGGTTGCAATGATCCTTGCCGGGGGACAGGGATCGAGACTTTACGCTCTGACGGATAAGCTGGCAAAACCTGCTGTTCCTTTCGGCGGAAAGTATCGTATTATTGACTTTCCTCTTTCCAACTGTGTCAATTCAGGCATAGATACGGTCGGTATTCTCACACAATATCAGCCCCTTGTTTTAAATGAATATATAGGACACGGACAGCCCTGGGATCTCGACAGACTCCATGGCGGTGTTCACGTGCTCCCTCCCTACCAGCAGGCCAAGGGATCTGACTGGTATAAGGGAACGGCAAATGCCATATATCAGAACCTGAGCTTTTTAAGAAGATACGATCCGGAATATGTGATCATCCTTTCCGGCGATCAGATCTGCAAACAGGATTACAATGACTTCCTTGAGTTCCACAAGGCCAAGGGAGCCGATTTCAGTGTTGCGGTCATGGAAGTTCCCTGGGATGAAGCAAGCCGCTTCGGCCTCATGGTAACCGATTCCGACGGACGCATAAGTGAATTCCAGGAAAAGCCCAAGGAGCCTAAGAGCAACCTTGCTTCCATGGGCATATATATCTTTAATTTCGATGTTCTTGAAAAGTATCTGGAAGCTGATGAAGCAAATCCCGATTCGTCCAATGATTTCGGTAATGATATTCTTCCCGCACTTTTAAAAGACGGCAAGAAGATGTATGCTTACCGCTTCAACGGATACTGGAAGGATGTGGGAACTATCTCATCCCTTTGGGAAGCCAATATGGAGGTTCTTAATCCGGAGAGCAGCGGAATCAATCTCTTTGATGATGACTGGAAGATCTATTCAAGATCATCGGGAAAAGCCGCACAGTATATTTCCGACAAGGCTGTCATTGATAATGCAATGCTCACAAACGGCTGCAGGATCTTCGGCACCGTAAGACACTCGATCCTTTTTGCCGGCGTTGAGGTAGAAGAGGGAGCAGTCGTTGAAGATGCGGTCGTTATGGGGAACGTTAAGATATCCAAGGGTGCAAAGGTCACTCACTGCATAGTCGGCGAAAATGCATTCATAGGTGAGAATGCTGTTGTCGGAGAAAAGCCCGAACCCGGAAACGAGAAGAATGTTGCTACTGTAGGTCCCGGCGTCAGCGTAGGAAGCAGAGCTGTCATCGGCGGAACTGCAATGGTCAAGGAAGATGTCGGGGAGGGCGGAAAATGCTGACGAATAAACATGATGCATTGGCGATCATATTTGCCAACAGCTATGATAATGAGGTTCCTTCGCTCGTAAATGAGCGTCTTATGGCCTCCATTCCCTTTGCGGGAAGATACAGACTTGTCGATTTCACGCTTTCATCGCTTGTAAATTGCGGTATCGACAATGTCTCCATAATAGTTAAAAAGAATTACAGATCCCTCATGAGACATCTGGGAAGCGGAAGACCCTGGGATCTTGTAAGAAAGAACGGCGGTCTCAACATCGTTCCCCCTTATGCCGAAAAAGGCATCAAGGTCTATAACGGACGTGTCGAGGCTGTTGCGAGCATTCTTGAATTCCTGAAAGGATGCAAGGAGCAGTATGTGTTCATGACCGATTCAAACATCGCATGCAAGTTTGATTTCTCGGATATGATCCGTGCACATCAGGAGAGCGGCGCCGATGTAACGATCGCATACAAGAATGAGGCGATTCCTTACAGCTTCATGAACATGCAGCTTACACAGACCACCGATCTGTATTATACTCTCGATCTTGACGGAGACAGAGTCGTATCCATCAATACGAATTCCAAGGAATACGGTCCACAGAATCTTTCCATGAACCTTTATCTTACCGAAAGGGAAAAGCTCATAGAACAGATTGAGAAGGCATATGCACAGGGACATGTTTTCTATGAGAGAGACGTGCTTGCTCCCATGATCGGAACAGAGAAGATCTGCGGATACGAATTCAAGGGATACTCAGCAAGGATCAGTGACATGGTAAGCTATTTCGACGAGAACATGAAACTTCTCAATCCCGAGAATCTTAAGGCTCTCTTTGACGGCTCCGATGTCTATACAACCGTCAGGGATGATAATCCCGCAAGATACTGCTCCGGTTCCAAGGTTACAAACAGCCTTATCGCCGACGGCTGTGTCATTGAAGGTGAAGTCAGTAACTGCGTGCTCTTCAGAGGCGTTCATGTCGGAAGAGGAACCAAGCTTAAGAACTGTATCGTAATGCAGGATACCGTTATAGCGGGAAACTGTGATATCGAATACACGATAATGGACAAGGAAGTTAATATCGCAAGCGGAAAGTCCGTTAAGGGTGAGAAGACCTTCCCTGTATTCGTGCCTGCATATAAGCAGATACTTTGATCCGGCCCTGTACCGGTAAGGAGGGCCTTCCTTTGCGGAAGGCCCTTACATTATAAAGGAGGAATGATATGGCTGAAAAAGATTGCTCGAAAGAGATAGCTGAACTTAATGAGATAGTGAAAAAATATGACAACATTGTCTTTTTCGGCGGAGCCGGCGTATCCACGGAGAGCGGTATACCTGATTTCAGAAGTGTGGACGGCCTATACAATCAGAAATACGATTATCCTCCCGAGACGATACTTTCACACACATTCTATGTAAGGCATACCGCAGAGTTCTATAAATTCTACAGGGATAAGCTGATAGTCAAGGGTGTAAAGCCCAATGCCGCACACATAAAGCTTGCGGAGCTTGAGAAAGCCGGAAAGCTTAAAGCTGTTATCACGCAGAATATCGACGGACTCCATCAGGCGGCCGGTTCAAAAAAGGTTCTGGAGCTTCACGGTTCGACGCTCAGGAACTACTGCATTAACTGCGGTGAGTTCTATGATATCGATTACATTGCCGACTCAACCGAGAGTGTACCCAAGTGCAAAAAATGTGGTGGAGATATCAAACCCGATGTTGTATTGTATGAAGAAGGACTTGATATGAACACTCTTCAGGAGTCGGTTCATTACATATCCGAGGCACAGGTTCTCATAATCGGAGGAACCTCGCTCGCCGTTTATCCCGCAGCCGGACTTATTGACTACTTCAAGGGTGAGAAACTGGTTGTGGTAAATATGGCACCTACGGGAAGGGATTCGAATGCGGATCTTGTTATACCCGCTCCGATAGGTAAGGTATTTTCTCAGATCGAGATCTGAGTTATATAAGGAGGACATGTACATGTCAGAATCACGCGGGCCTGTGGCACCCAAGGATCCCACAGCCAAAAGACCGTTTTACTATGTAATGAGGGATAAGGAGATCCTCGGCTACCCCCAGCCCGATGGAAGGGGTATACAGTTTATTTTCGAAAGTGACGGAAGACTTAAGGCGGCCGCAAAGCTTTTCGGAAATCTCGAGGACGAATCAATGCTCGCCGAACTTGATACCGTCGAGGGACTTAGGAAGCAGGTGCACAGCATTGGCGTATCCGTGCAGAAGAGCGGTGATCCTGTCAAGGTAAAGTTCTGTTTCCAGATGTACGGACATAAGGATCCGTATAACTCGGGAACGACTCTTGAGATGGAACTTGATTCTGACGGAATGGAGATGGTCATGGACCTTTCTCTTTTTGACTGGTCGGATGATGACAATGTTCCCGGACAGATCCGTTTTGAATTTCCCGAGCCCGGCCTGCAGGCCAAGGTTTCCGTCGCATTCTATCTTAACGACGGATATACTGCGCCTGAGCTTAAGAATGACAAGGAAGTAGACACTTCAAGTGAGAATTATAAGAAGATGATCGGAAAGTCCCTTATGCAGAAGGGAAATATCCATCGTCTTAAGACAGCCATCGATAAGGCACGTAAAGGTGAGAGTGTTGAGGTTGCTTTCATAGGCGGATCCATTACCCAGGGTGCCGGAGCCATACCGATCAATACAAGCTGCTATGCATATAATGCTTTCAAGGGCTTCTGCGACATTGCGGGCAGGGGATACGATGACAATGTGGGATATACCAAAGCAGGAGTCGGCGGAACTCCTTCCGAGCTCGGAATGCTGCGCTACGATCACGATGTCACCGAGGACGGAAAGAAATTGCCGGATGTCGTAGTCGTTGAATTTGCGGTAAATGACGAAGGAGATGAGACACAGGGTGAGTGCTTCGATTCTCTTGTGAGAAAGATATACAACAGTCCTCAGAAGCCTGCCGTTGTTCTTATCTATTCCGTGTTTGTTGACGGCTATAATCTTCAGGACAGACTTAAGCCCGTGGGCGAAGCGTATGATCTTCCCATGGTAAGCATCAAGGATGCGGTTTATGACCAGTTCTACCTGAGCGAAGAAGAGGGCGGTGTGGTAAGCAAGAACCGCTATTTCTACGATATGTATCATCCCACCAATACCGGACACCGCATCATGGCTGACGGCCTGATCAATATCTTTAAGATCGCCGATGAATCCGAGGATGAAGCGGACCTTGATATCACGGGGATCACACCTCCGAAGGGCGGAGAGTTTGAAAGGGTGTATCTTGTCGACAGATTCAATATCGACTCAGCACCCGCCGTACTTTCCTACGATAAGGGTGTGTTCGGAACCGACAGTCCGGAGGTACAGGCGGTCGAAAGAAATATGGACCTGAAGGTGACTCCCGAATTTGCCGGCAACTGGTTCTATGACGGAAAGAGCGATTCGGATGTCGTATTTAAGGCAAGGATGAAGTTCAGTGCACTTCTCATAGGATATATGGATTCCGCATCACCCGAGGTCGGATGTGCCGAGGTTATCGTTGACGGAGAAAAGAAACTCGATATCGATCCGCACATAATCGGCTGGCAGCATGCAAATGCACTGATCGCATTCAGGGGCGGTCCGGCCAAGGAAAGAGATGTCGAGATCAGGATCCCCGAAAAGGATAAGAGATTTACGATTCTCGGTTTCGGAATAGTGGACTGAAGAAAAACATAATGAATAAAACGGGGACGGTTCCGTGTTTCAAAAAATCTGAAACACCGGAACCGTCCCTTTGTTTTTGTTTGAATCTGACCGGAAAGGCTGCTTACCTGCCGAATAGCATATCGTATTCGTATCTGTAATCGTAATCGTCCGGACCGAGGTTTTCTTTTTCGATCAGTCTCATTGCATAGTCCTCGGAGATATTGTATTCACGAAGGAATGTGAGGATGTTCTTCTCTCGGTATTCGTCGAGATCATTGTGCATATAATTGCAATACTTATCCCAGTATCTTCCGTCCTCTTTAAGGATGGGTGCGGCGTCCGGATAAACCTCATATACAAGATCGGTGGGTACGTTTTCCAGACTCAGGTCGTATGCGGCGATCCACTTGTCGGGCATCGAGAATGCAAATACGAGATACCAGACACTTACGAATACGGTGATGATCCTGAAGTAGGGAATGTTCTCCTTGAAGATGCCGATGATCAGGATGGTGGTCCATACGGTGAGTATCACGAGGAGCCAGAGTACATAAACCCTGAGGTGTGAGAGACCGTATACGCCGACATACAGATACATCCTGAGTGCGGATGATGCGATCATCACATAGGTGCATACACTGATGATGAGCAGGATGGCCTTAAGGACTTTATTATCGGCAAAGTGTTTTTTGCAAAATGACACGAGTATCAGGTTCAGTATGGTGACCGCAAGGAGCTGGTAAAAACCTTCGTGTGCATACTCGGCGTAGGTA
>JAILOC010000022.1 GCA_024691045.1 Lachnospiraceae bacterium
GTTCTTGTATTGATTCGTGGATGCAGCTTGTTCGAAAGGTAAGTCCGAATTTTCCGGGCCTTGAAACAGAAGAGAGCCTTGATGAACATAAGCAGACCGTGTTGAAGTTCATAAACAAGAATCAGGCCTTATGTGTCAGAGATGGGGAAAAGGTTGTGGGTGTGCTTCTTTTTTCACGGAACAGAAACATGATCTGTTGTCTGGCCGTAGATCCTGAGTACAGAAAGCAGGGGATTGCTTCGTTAATGCTTGGTAAAGCACTGTGTGAGCTGGACAGAAGCAAGGATATTACGGTTTCGACATTTCGTGAGAACGATGATAAAGGCATCGCACCGAGAGCATTATATAAAAAGTACGGATTCCGGGAAGGCGAACTGACGGAGGAATTTGATTATCCCAATCAGGTATTTGTATTAAAACCTGATGTCCGGGATCTGTGAGGAAACATAAGGGTAATAGAAAGTATGGCCGTGCAGAAAAATTTTGCCTAAACCCATGAAGGGGAATTACCAATAACCGATTAAAGTTGATTGACGGTAAATCGGAATTTTTAAGTGAGAATACGATAATGAACCCATGGGAAGATATAAGTCTTGATGACTACGAAAATCATATGAGTCTCGATTCCGTAATGCAGCTTCAGGCAATGAACCGGATCATGAAAGAACAGTTTGAAGCATACGATGTTCATTCCGCAATGGTTCTTGGAGTGGCAGGAGGAAACGGGCTTGAGCATATTGATCCGGCTAAATTCCGGAAGGTATACGGCGTTGACATCAACAAAGAGTATCTGAATGCCGTTGCCGATCGATATTCATCAATTGAAGACATTTTGGAGTGCATGTGTCTCGATCTTACAGCGAACATCACAATGTTACCTAAAGCTGAGCTGGTGATTGCAAATCTGTTGATTGAATACATAGGCTATCAGGCGTTTGACGCTGTCGTACATAAAGTTGATCCACAATATGTTTCCTGTGTGATACAGGTCAATACCGATGAAAAGAATTGGGTTTCTGATTCACCATATATTCATGTGTTTGACAGACTTGATGAGATACATTACCAAATGGAGCAGAATTCTCTCGTTGCTATGATGGAAAGAGCAGGATACAAAAAACTGTTGGAGAAAACAGAGCCTCTTCCTAACGGAAAAGCATTAATAAGAATAGATTTTATAAGGAATCATTTATGAAACGGTACATGATGGATTGAACTGACAATTCCGGTTTGCAGGGCATACATAATGAAAACAGGAGTTTAAACTATTATGAAAAAGACGAAAAATATAATATTGGGATTTATTTTTGCGATAATTGGTTTACTTATAGCAGTTATCGCGGTGGCCGGTTTTATATTCAGAAATGAAATAAGGACACTTTGTTCGATCAAAAAGCTGGATGATTATGGAATGTATCAAATGACATATTATGGCAATTATAATCTGGATGAGCTGATTGAACAGGGAGTAACTTCTGATTTGGAATTGCAGGATTATATAATTAAGGAATTAACCCATGGAATTCCCATACATATTGATGTAGTGGGAGGCAGTTGTACAGCTTTTGTTTACACAGATGAAAACGGAAAAACAATCATGGGTAGAAACTTTGATTTCACGTATTCACCCTCGATGCAGGTTTTTACGAACCCTGATGACGGATATTCTTCAGTGTCAACTGTGAACCTTTCTTTTGCCGGATATGGGGAAGATAATCTTCCCGATTCATGGACTAATGGTTTTCTTGCTCTTTCGGCACCTTATTTGACTTTTGATGGAATGAATGAAAAAGGTGTCTGCGTCTGCAGTTTGGCAGTGCCTGATGCGGATACACCTGTCACAGATAAACCAATGATTAACACATCTGTGGCAATGAGGCTTATTCTTGACAAGGCAGCAAGCGTTGATGAAGCAATTGAATTACTGAAAGGATATGACATATATTTTTCCGGCGGGATTCCTTGTCACTTCCTGTTAGGAGATAAGTCCGGAAAATCAGTAATAATTGAGTACTATGATGGGGGTCTTAAGGTTGTTGAACCTGAGGAACCATTTCAAGTGGCGTCAAACTTTATTGCCTATAACAATTTGAATATTGGAGAAGGCTACAGTGAATTTGACAGATATGATACAGCCTATGATACGATTCTGGAAAAGAATTGTAATCTTTCTGAAGAAGAGGCTAAGGCATTGCTTGCTGAAATCGGGGTTCTATCAGATGGTGTCGATAAACTTCAGTGGTCAGTTGTTTATAATATGGATGATCTTAGCGGAGAAATATTTGCCCATAGAAAGTATAACCGTGCAGTAAAATTTTGCCTGAACCCATGAAAGGGAATCATCAATAGCCGATTAAAGTTGTATTTTGAAGGAGATAATAACTAATGTTAGAAAAAATGGATGATTTTTTTACTGCCCGTGTGGATGGCTATGATGAGCACATGAGGCAGTTTGTTGAAGAAGATTCTGAGTTTTATGCATTTACGGCTTCGCTGCTTCCCTGGTCAGAGAATGCGGAAGTTCTTGACCTGGGCTGCGGAACGGGTCTGGAGCTTGAAGCATATTTTGCTCTCAATCCGGCTGCAAAGGTTACGGGCATTGATCTTACCGAAGCCATGCTGAATGCACTTAAGGAAAAGTTTTCGGGTAAGAATATTACGACCGTATGCGGTTCGTATTTTGATGTACCTTTTGGTGAAGAAGTCTATGATGCCGCTGTTTCGGTGGAATCACTGCATCACTTTTCCGAGGAAGAAAAGCTTCCGCTTTATACGAAGCTTTGTAAAGCATTAAAACCCGGAGGGAGATTTGTGCTCACTGATTTTTACTGCGACACTGATGATCAGGAAGGCTTTTTCAGACGTGAACTGATAAGGATCAGAAAAGAAGAAAATCTCCCCGACGGAGTATTCTATCATTACGATACTCCCATGACGACAGAACATGAAAAGAAAATACTTCTTTCCGCGGGGTTTTCAAATGTCGAGGAACTTGGTGCGTGGGGCACAACCCATACGATCGTGGCAGAGAAATAAACTGCGGATTAAATAATAAAAGCGGGCAGGGCTGTATTGAAAACAGATCTTTGAATTCAGTAATACGGAGGAATGAAACAGTATTGTGGAAAAGAAATTTTCAGTGTATGGCGAATTAAATGATGCACAAAAGGCTGAAGCGGTAGATCTGTTTCTTGAGGGCTTCGGACATTTCATGACCTTTTCCAAGGATGAAGCAGCCAAAAAGAATCTGTTCATCGAGATATTTGATCCTGAGTTTTTCATCTGCTATCTGGAAGAAGATAAGGTACTGGGGCTTATGGGACTTGGAAATAACCGGAAAAGACCCATAGATTTCAAGAAGGAATCTTGCGTGAAATATTTCGGAAAGCTCAAAGGTGTGCTCATCAGTAAACAGATGAGTGCGATATTCGGGAAACCTGCCGTTTCATCAGACCGGGAATTATATCTGGATACGCTGGTCACCGATCCGAATGCCAGAAAAAAGGGTATCGGGACCGCACTCATAAACGAGGCATGTTCATTCGGTGATCATGATTCCATGGTTGTGGAAGTGTTTTCCGATAACGAAAATGCGATCAGTTTTTATGAAAAGAACGGATTTGAGACCGTTAAGGAAAATAAAGGTTCTGTAATGAGATTTCTTGGATCCGGCTATCCGATAACCATGGCTAAAAAAATCAAGTAGAGCTCTTGTAAAACAGCGGAGGTCTCTTTGCCCAAGCACGCAATAAGAAATACTATACCGTCTGTAATGACCATCCTTAGGATCAGAAAGATTCCCATGGATATCGCACTTAAGAATGTCGATTAAAGAAAAGGCCCCGCTCATATGAGCGGGGTTTTTTGATCTTAAATCTGTATCTGTGCCGTATAGAGATTGTAGTAGATGCCTTTTCTTTCAAGAAGCTCGGAATGTGTTCCTATCTCTGCAATGTGATGTCCGTCTATTACCATTATCCTGTCGGCATTCTTGAGAGTGGAGAGCCTGTGTGCTATCGCAAATGTTGTCTTTCCTTTGGTTAGTCTTTCGAGTGCTTTCTGTATCATGAACTCGCTCTCGGTATCAAGGCTTGAGGTAGCTTCATCAAGGATTAGGATGCGCGGGTCGGGAAGAATGGCTCTCGCTATTGCTATTCTCTGGCGTTCTCCGCCCGAAAGAGTGTATCCCTTCTCACCCACATATGTATTGTATCCGTCGGGAAGTGCGCAGATGAAGTCGTGTGCGTTTGCAAGCTTGGCAGCTCTTATTATTTCTTCTGTCGTTGCATCGGGCTTTGAGAACCTGATGTTGTCTATGATCGTTCCCGAGAAAAGGAATGTCTCCTGAAGAACGACACCGAGCTGGGAGTGGTATGACTTCCTGCTGATGTCCTTCATGTCCGTTCCGTCGACGAGTATGTTTCCGTCATCGGTTTCATACAGTCTCATGAGCAGGTTGATGAGCGTTGACTTTCCTGTTCCGGAGGCGCCGACGATACCGATCATCTCTCCGGGTTTTATCACCGCATTTATATCTTCAAGTACAGGCTGGTATGATTTGTATCCGAATGTTGCATGATCGAATGTGATCTCGCCCTTGATATCTATATCCTTTACGGTATCGGGTTCTTCAGGTACGTCCTGTGCGAGGACATCGTATATTCTCTCGAGGCTGCTGGTGAGTCTGGATATCTCTCTGGGAAGTCTTCCGAGCCATCCTATGTACTGGAACAGAAGCATCGTGTAAGCGATGAACTGATAGAGTTCACCCGGTGACATCTTATAGTTAAAGACATCGAGTCCTCCGAAATAAACTACTATGACAAGTCCCATTCCCATAAGAACATTTACGAGGAAATCAAACATTGCCCAGAAGCGTTCATTCTTTTTCTGGATATCGGCGAAGATTCCGGAGACGCGCTTAAACCGTTCCGATTCGTCTTTTTCCTTACCGTATGTCTTGACGACTCTCATTCCGGAGATGACATCCTGAAGCTCACTTGCCACGTCATCGTTTTTCTTGTACTGGAGATGAAAGATGCGGCTGATGGTCTTCCTGAACGTTATCATAAGTGCCGAAACAAACGGGACAAGTATGAACGTAAGCAGTGCAAGCTTTATGTTCAGCACCATCATGAACACGATATCCCAGATGAAGATAAAGAGGATCGCAAAAAGGTTGCAGAATACATCGGCCATGAAGTCGCTGATGAACCTTGTATCCTGGGTAATCCTGTTCAGCAGCTCGCCGGGCCTTCTGTCACCTATAAAGCTTAAGGGGAGCTTCTGGTATTTTTCGAAGAGTTGCTTTCTTAAGTCGGCCGCGATCTTGGAACCGAGTCTGGCGGATGCGTTGCTCTTCATGATATTTAGGATCACGATCGATACGCTGAAGGTAAACATCAGTGCAAGGAAGATATATGCCGTCTTAAGGCTTCCGTTACCGCTCAGCACGTCATTGATAAGGTGCTTCTGTACTTCGGGATTTAAAAGCGTTGTCACGGCGACCATTACCATTATAAGGAAGACGCCGAGGAAATCCCTGGCATAGGGCCCTGCCATTTTCAGGAACATACTTAAGAATCCGCCCTCGCCCGAGCACTTGGGACAACGTTTTGTTCCGGGAATTGCCCTTCCGCATATGGGACAGGTCTTTTCGTATTCGTTGCTGATAACTTCTTCGAACCTTCCGGAGATCAGGATGTTGATACCACGCGCAACGTAAGCATATCTTCCGAGATGCCTGGAAGAGTAGTGAGCGAGAACCTTGTGATCGTCTCCCTGCCTGACCGTGAGGATTCCTCCTCCTATGCCGGGTTCGGCGGTGGCTTTATCAAGATCTGCGATATTTATTTCTGTTTTCTTTTTTCCGCGTATGATGCAGATCTTTGAGGTGGTTACGATAAAAAAGGAATCGTCTGTCCAGTTTCCTTTTTCATCGATGTCGATTGGAACGGAGTAGTAGATCTTTTCACCTTCCGAAAGTTCCACCAAGCTTTCTGCACTATGCGGAATGTCATATCTTAAAACCATTTAAAGTCCTCATGATTCACCAATCTGTCACAGGAAGAGATCGAGCATTCTTTTTTCCTTTTGAGAGAGTGCATCGACATCCCTTATCTCGAAACGGTTCTCATCGACGTCAACTATGATCAGTCTTGTGTCGGAGAGTTTGCTCACGGCATTCGATCCCATGTTGATTGCAAATCTGCATTCGCCCTTGTCAGTCATGACGTGGAAGTATGCGTAGCCGTATTCGTCCTTGATACTGTAGATATTACTGATGACGGGAGTGAAATAGCAGAGAGTAAGCTGATCAGAGATGACCTCTTTCGTTTTTCCGGACATTGCATCAAGGTCTTCGATGATGCCTATCTCTTTTCCGTCACCTTCATATTCCCTTACAGAGAGAAATCTGTTTGCATCCGAAAAAGGAAAGAGTCTTATGATCCTTACCCTGTCGTAATGTTTGCCGTCAAGATCGAGGCTTACAAATCCTCCGTCTGTACGTGTAAAAACGGCACTCACGGGGATGATGCGTGTTGCGGTCATTTCTTCCGCTTTCTGTTCAAATATGTTAAGAGTGTTGTCTGACATTTTGTTCTCCTTGGTAACACAGGAAGGTCTGTTTTAAAAGCTTTCGCTTTTCCGCTGCAGCGATTTGTTCTGAAGGTCTAAGAGGTTATGGAAGATTCCGTCTTCACGTGCGTACAGTTCGTCCCAGGTTCCTTCTTCAACGATCCTGCCGCCGTCGATAACGATAAGCCTGTCGGCATCCCTAAGGGTTGAGAGTCTGTGTGCGATGGAAAGTGTTGTTCTTCCTTTGACAAGATACTTTAGAGAATGCTGTATCGCTTTTTCAGTTTCGGTATCAACGCTTGCGGTAGCTTCGTCGAGTATCAGTATCTTGGGATCTGCGAGGATCGCTCTTGCAATCGATATACGCTGTTTTTCGCCGCCCGATAAGTCCTTGCCGGATGCACCTATGACAGTGTCGTATCCGTCGGGAAGTTTTGAAATGAATTCGTGTGCGCTTGCAAGCTTTGCGGCCCTGATTATGTCGGCTTTGCTTGCGTTTTCATTTCCGTATGCGATGTTCTTTGCAATGGATCCCATGAAGATGTATGTATCCTGTGATACCATCGCAACGTTTCTTCTGAGGTCTGAGAGCGCAAGGTCTTTGACACAGGTTCCGTCGATGCTGATCGATCCTTCGTTTACATCGTAGAGTCTGGATATCAGGTTTACGAGTGTGGATTTGCCGGCACCGGATCTTCCGACTATGCCGAGCATTTCTCCTTCCTTTACCTTGAGGTTTATGTTCTTGAGAACGGGTCGTCCTATTCTGTATCCGAAGGTCACATTATCAAGTTCGATCTCGCCCCTCGGCTGCGTCAGCCTTACAGGGTTTTCCTTTTCGCGGATCTCGGGGATCGCATCTATGATCTCAAAGAGTCTTTCCGCTGAGTTTATGCTTTCGGCCCACATCCTGAATATCCAGGAAAAGGAATTCATCGGACCGTTTAACTGCATTACGTATCCGAC
>JAILOC010000035.1 GCA_024691045.1 Lachnospiraceae bacterium
TGCAAAATAATCAATACGATTATCATGAAGATCCCGGAGGCATAAGCTTCCGGGATTTTTTCGTATCTTCATTTAAGGCTGGACGGACTTAAATAATTTGTTGCTTTTCCTTCTTTTATAGTATAATCAAGGTGTAACGGATATTTGAATTATTAAGCAAACGATCATCGGTCGATTGCTTGTTAGTTTTCTACACAGATGTGAATGATATGTAAAGGGGGGACATATGAGTTCGGTAAGCGGTGTTTCTTCTAACGGATATAATTCTTTATATGGAAAGATTGCAAGCGGAAAAGCTCTTCAGTCTTCAGCAGACGGCGCAGCCGAACTTGCGATCTCCGAGAAGATGAATACTCAGATACGAGGACTCGATCAGGGTTCCGATAATGTTTCATCCGGTATCGATGCGATCAGGATCCAGGATTCCGCTCTCGGTGATGTCACCGATTATCTTCAGAGGATCAGAGAGCTCGCTCTTGCCGCATCCAATTCATTTACCGTTTCGGATGACGATAAGCAGATCTTCCAGAAGGAGATCTCACAGCTCAAGGAAGGAATTGAAGGAG
Source organism: Lachnospiraceae bacterium (assembly GCA_024691045.1). The sequence goes on from JAILOC010000035.1 coordinate 567, forward strand.
TATCGAATATCACTTCCTATAATGAGAAGAAACTTCTCGACGGTTCTACCGGTGATATGAACATCGCAACCGATTCAAATGGTACTAATGTCAGCGTCAGCGGAAATAATTCCACACTTGAAGCGCTCGGTATTGCCGATTTTGATGTTACTAAGGATTTTGATATCAAAGATATCGACAAGGCACTTGAGACTGTTTCCAAGATGAGATCGGATGCCGGTGCCAAGATGAATTCTCTTGAGCACATCTACAATATCAATCAGACCGGAGCATATAATCTTACCGCAGCAGATTCGAGACTCGAAGATCTCGATATGGAAAAAGCAGTAAGCAAGCTTGATAAGCAGAGACTTCTTGATACCATTTCCGTCATGATGCAGAAGAAAAAAGAAGAGGATGAAGCCGGACGTGTAACAAGGCTTTTTTCCTAATATAAAAAGGAGGAATGAAAAATGGCAGATATTAATTTTGGCAAACCCTTAACAATTAATCCCGAAAATGTTTCCTCCGTGAAGAATTCTCCCGTCACTCCCGCCGCAAAGCAGGAGCAGACCGCCAAGCCGAAGCCGGAAGTTCCCGGTCTGGAGAATGTTATCTATACCTCGGAGGATGGCGACACCGTACAGGTTAAGCCTGAAGCTAACGAGAGACTTTCCGACGGTTTTGTTTTCAACAAAACAGACAGAAGCTCTAAGGAAGAGACCATTGATATCGCGGTGAGCGATAAGGATGACAAGGGGCCCGTAAAGGAAGAAAATGAAAATTCGGTCAAGGAGGCAGAAAAATCTGCCGCCGAGATTGAAAAACGCAGAGAAGAGAAGATCGAAGAGATGATCAAAGCTTCTCAGGAAGAAAGCGATAAGAGAAAAGAAGCTGCAAGGGATGTTCTCCAAAAAGAAGCAGATGACAAAGCGGCAGATAAAGCTCTCGATAATAAAGTAAACTTTGCCGGTGTATCGGATTCCGAACTTGAGAGAATGTATCTGACCGGAAGGATCTCCAGTTACGATTACAATTCCGAGATGGCTTCGCGGAAGGAAAACGAAGAAGCAAATAATAAGGAAGCAAGCGATCTATCAAAGGCTGCGGGTGATATACAGGCAGGACTTGAGAAGAACAAGATTCTTGAGGATGCGATCGAAGCAGACAAGAAAGGAACCGGCTACACCACCAGGGAAGAAGAGGAAGCGGTTAAGCAGGCACTCTTCGAAACTGATAAGGACGATAATTCTGAGGGCAAGGGATTTGAGATCAATATAATCAGGTAAGATCGAATACCCGTATCTCAAATGGGGTACGGGTATTTCTATGCTGAAAAAAGGTCTTCATTTTGTGCTTTTTTTATAATAAATATTGCTAAAATGCAGAAAATTATAGGAAACATTGATACTAGTATACTAGTGTGCTATACTTTAGAAAGTGAAAAGATATGGATGATATTGTAAAGGTTATAATAATTCTTCTGGTCGGTATCGTGCTGTGGATGATCCTTAAGCTGATATCGGGAAAGCGCAAGAAACTGCATGTCAGATTTATATGCAGCCTCCTCAGAATGCTTGTAATGATCGGCGTTCTCATCGGAGTTTTACAGGTATATTTCGATCTGCAGAATGTACTTACCGCTGTGCTCACCGGAGGAGGACTTGTCCTTGCGATCCTTAGCTTTGCAGCGCAGAAGAGCCTCAACAATATTCTTTCCGGAATCGCGATCTCACTTTCCAGACCCTTTGATCTGGGAGACAAGATCAAGATCATAAGCGGCGGTTCGGTAATGGCTGAAGGGACCGTGACTGATATTACCCTGCGCCATACCGTTGTTATGACCTATGACGGACAGGCATGCATGGTTCCGAACGGAACAATGAATGAGAGCATGCTGCTGAATGTAAGCCATGAAGACCGTATCGGTAATTTCCTGGAGATCACTGTCGGCTACGGTGATGATCTTGATAAAGCCATCGCACTTATGGAAGAGGTTGTAAGAGCTACCGATAATGTCATCGACTGCACCAAGCCTCTTATCTGCAGGTTCGATCCCGACGGTCCCGTTGTTAAGACGACCGTATGGACCAAGACCGTTGCCGAGAATTTTGTCGCGTGCGGTTCAATTAGGAAGAGACTCATAGAAACCTACAGGAAAAACGGGATCACGATACCTTACAGAACGGTTACAGTGGATAAGCAGGAGCCGGTTAACGTAAATAATCTTGACACACAGTCAACTGAACGCCCGGCAAAAAAACGAAACAAAACTAAGTAAGCATCTGCATTTCGGGCCTTTCGGCATTGCCCCGGAAAACAAAAATGACTATAGGTCAATTTATGGAGACATAATATCATGGAAATGACCCTCAGATGGTATGGAAAGGAATTCGATACCGTAAAGCTTTGGCAGATCAGACAGATCCCGGGTGTGAAGGGAGTTATAACGACACTTTATGACAAGCAGGCGGGAGAGCTCTGGACTGAGGATGAGATAAAGTCTCTTATCAATGATGTTTCCGAAGAGGGTATGCACATTGCCGGAATTGAATCCGTCAATGTTTCCGATGATATCAAGACCGCAGGCGCTAAAAGAGATGAGCATATCGATAATTATATAAAGACTCTTGAAAACCTGGGAAAGCAGAACATTCATATGGTCTGCTATAATTTTATGCCTGTTTTCGACTGGACCAGATCGGAGCTTGCAAGAAAAAGATTCGACGGCTCAACGGTCCTTGCTTATTCGCAGGATGCTATAGATGCGATAGATCCCGCGAATATGTTTGATTCCATCAAGGATCAGATGAACGGTACGGTAATGCCGGGATGGGAACCCGAAAGACTCGGACATGTCAAAGAACTCTTCGGCATGTACAAGGATATCGATGAAGCGAACCTTTTTGATAACCTCGTTTATTTCCTTAAAGCGATCATGCCCGTATGTGACAAGTACGACATCAATATGGCCATACATCCCGACGATCCCGCGTGGAGCGTATTCGGCCTTCCCCGTATCATCAATAATAAAGAAAACATTTCCAGGATGCTTAAAGCGGTTGATAACCCTCACAACGGTGTTACCTTCTGCGCTGGTTCTTTCGGAACAAATCCCGAGAACGATCTTCCGGATATGATACGTTCATTTGCGGGAAGAGTTCATTTTGCACATGTAAGAAATCTTCAGTTCAATTCCTTCTGCCGCGAGGACGGCAGTGCGGTCAGAGCCTGGAGCGGTGTGGATATTCCTGTCGGAAAGCCTGATTTTGAAGAGGCCGCACATCTTTCAAGCGACGGAAGCTTTGACATGTATGAGATCGCAAGAGCTCTTTACGAATCCGGATTTACAGGTCCCATCCGTCCCGATCACGGAAGAATGATCTGGGGAGAAGAGGCAATGCCCGGCTACGGTCTTTACGACAGGGCACTGGGTGCTGCATATATTAACGGTCTTTGGGAAGCTATCGATAAAGCACACGGAGGCGTAAGATGAAGCTTTGTCTTGACGGAATCGCTGAAAAGAATGCATGGGAAAGCAAGGGATACCACCTTCCTTCCTATGATGTTAAGTCGGTAAAAGAAAAAACGGATAAAAGTCCCGCCTGGGTTCATTTCGGTGCGGGAAATATCTTCAGGGCATATCATGCAAGGCTTGCCCAGGAGATGATAGAAAATGGACTAATGGATACCGGCATAGTTGTTGCCGAGGGTTTCGATTACGAGATAATCGACAAAGCATACAAGCCCTTCGACAACCTTTCCATACTTGCAATACTTAAATCCGACGGATCCGTTGAAAAGCAGGTGATCGGCTCCGTTACCGCATCCGTTAAGCTCGATACGGCAGCAGCTGATGACTTTGCATATCTCCGGAATGCATTTGAAAATCCGAGCCTGCAGCTTGCAACATTTACCATTACCGAGAAGGGCTACTCTCTCAAGGGCCCGGACGGTGATTACACTAAAGCTGTTTCGGAGGATATGTCGAACGGCCCCGAAAAGTGCGTATCATATATCGGAAAAGTATGTTCACTTCTCTATGCAAGATATGCAGCCGGTGCTTTTCCCATCGCAATGGTAAGCACCGATAACTGTTCCCATAACGGACAAAAGCTCTATGATGCGATACATGAATTTGCCGTAAAGTGGGCAGAGGCCGGCGTTGCTGACAAGGGATTCCGGGCTTATGTCGAGGATCCCGCGAAGGTTTCCTTCCCCTGGTCGATGATCGACAAGATCACGCCCAGGCCCGATGATTCCGTTAAGGATATGATCGCTGCGGATGGTGTTGAGGATCCCGAACCTGTTATAACAGGCTTTCATACATATGTCGCTCCCTTTGTTAACGCTGAGGAGAGTGAGTATCTCGTTATAGAAGATGATTTCCCGGGCGGAAGACCCGCACTTGAAAAGGCAGGCGTCATCTTCACGGATCGTGATACCGTCAATAATGTCGAGAGAATGAAGGTTACCACATGCCTGAATCCTCTTCACACTTCGCTCGCTATATACGGATGTCTTCTGGGCTTTACCAGGATCTCCGAGGAAATGAAGGATGCCGATCTTCTTAAACTGATAGATACGGTGGGATATAAAGAGGGACTTCCCGTAGTTACGGATCCCGGAGTCGTTAACCCTTCCGAGTTCATCGATACGGTTGTAAATAAGAGACTTCCGAATCCCTTTATGCCCGACACTCCCCAGAGGATCGCATGCGATACTTCGCAGAAGATCCCCATCAGATTCGGTGAGACCATAAAGAGCTACATTGCAGATGCCGGCAGGGATGTTATGGACCTTAATGCGATCCCTCTGGTCATCGCAGGATGGCTGCGTTATGCGAAGGGAATCGATGATAAGGGTAATGCATTCGAATGCAGCCCCGATCCCGGTCTTCCTGCGGTTCAGAAATCGCTTGAATGCCTGGCGTTCGGAAAAGAGATCTCTTTTGACGAAGCGAAGGCGGTACTTGATCCCATCCTTTCCGATACGGAGCTTTTTGCTGCAGATCTTGTGAAGGCCGGACTTTCAGACAGGATCGTCACATATTTCATAAGTCTTATGAAGAGCCCCGGAGCGGTAAGGGAGACTCTTCACGCAGCACTCGCTTAACCAAAGTTAACCGATACAAACAGCTGAATAATTTAGTATAATTCTTTATGGGTGATGCTTTCATCACCCATATTGTTATATGCGGGATAATATAAGAGGTTTAAAATGCGATATCTTTTCAATAAAGGCTGGAAGTTCCTTGAACTGAGCACCGGTTCCGATTATGAAACTGCCATGGCACATGCGGAGTGCTTTCAGAATGTGCAGCTTCCGCACGACTGGCTGATATACGATTCGACCGACCTTTACAGGGACGGTACCGGATGGTATATGAGAGAACTTGATATAGATGATAAGAAGGGAAGATACTTCCTTGAATTTGATGCCGTTTATATGGACTCCCATGTCTATGTGAACGGTATCTGTGTATGTGAGTGGAAATACGGATATTCGGCATTTGATTGCGAGATCACGGATGCGCTTAAAGCGGGTAAGAATCTTATCGTTGTCAGTGCATGCTACAGGTCTCCCAACAGCAGGTGGTACTCGGGTGCGGGAATCTACAGAAATGTCCACATCAGACATACCGGCGACACTTATATTAAAAAAGACGGAGTCTATATTTCAAGCCGCATCAGGGACGGAAAGAGGATCCTGCATATAGAAACGGAAGTCGATGGACCGGATTCATTTTATTCGAAGACCGGATATTTGGTTTCGGATGCGGAAGGTCATCCGGTACATTTAAACAAGCTGAGTGATACCGATTATGAACTTCCGGATCCGCATCTCTGGGATATAAGCGATACCTACCTATATACCCTGAAGGCCGTTATGGAAGCCGGAGACGATCACGATGAAGAAACGGTCAGGTTCGGCGTAAGGGATGTTTTCTTTGATCCGGATAAGGGCTTTAGTCTGAACGGCAGGAATTTCAAATTAAACGGTGTATGCGAGCATCACGATCTGGGCGCTCTGGGAGCCGCATTCAACAAATGTGCGATGCGTAGGAAATTTGAAATGCTAAGGCAGATGGGTGTTAATGCACTCAGAACATCCCATAATATGCCGGCTCCGGAGGTTCTTGATCTGTGCGACGAAATGGGCATTCTTGTCATCAGCGAAGCATTTGATATGTGGTACAGACCCAAGACCGAATATGACTATGCGAGGTTTTTCAAGGAATGGCACGATAAGGATATCAGAAGCTGGATCAGGCAGGACAGGAATCATCCGAGCGTCATTATGTGGAGTATAGGAAATGAGATCTACGACTGCCACGCGGATGAAAGCGCACCCGATACCACAAGGCATCTTAAGTTTGAAGTGTTAAAGCATGATCCATACGGAAACGCACATATAACCTTCGGGAGCAACTACCTTCCCTGGGAGGGAGCGAGGAAATGTGCGGATGTACTCGGGCTTGTCGGATACAATTATTCCGAAAAATATTACGAAGAGCATCACAGAGAGCATCCGGACTGGGTGATCTACGGAAGTGAGACGGAGAGCCTTGTTCAGAGCAGGGGAGTATATAAATTCCCGTTGTCGGAGATCAGGCTTTCGGATGCGGACGAGCAGTGCAGCGCACTCGGAAACTGCAATACCAGCTGGGGCGCAAAGAGCATAGAAAAATGCATATGTGATGACAGGGATGTTCCCTTTTCCTGTGGTCAGTTTCTCTGGACGGGCTTTGATTATATAGGTGAGCCCACTCCTTATCATACGAAGAATTCATATTTCGGAAATATAGATACGGCGGGATTTCCGAAGGATTATTACTATGTATTCAGATCGGCGTGGACGGATCCTGAGGTATCCCCCATGGTACACGTATTTCCCTATTGGGATTTTAATCCGGGACAGATGATAGATGTACGGGTCTGCTCCAATGAAGATACCGTTGAACTGTTTGTAAACGGAGACAGTAAGGGTAAACAGCAGCTTACACATAAACCGGGATCGGGTACGCACCTGATCGCCGATTACCGTATACCGTATGAACCGGGAACCCTGGAAGCAAGATGCTATGACGAAAACGGAAATGTTACCGCTTCGGATATCAGGCATTCGTTCGGAGATCCCGAAAGCATCGTGATAAAGTGCGATAAAACTGTCATGAGACCGTCTTCGGATGATCTGATATTTGCCGAAATATCGGTAGAAGACCACGAGGGATATCCTGTCGAAAATGCCTCTGACAGGATCACCGTAAGCGTATCCGGAGCAGGAAGACTCGTCGGCCTGGATAACGGTGACAGCACCGACAGGGATTCGTATAAGGGCGTGAGCAGAAGACTGTTTAACGGAAAGCTTCTTGCGATCATCGCGCCTGGGGAAAAGTCCGGAGAAGTTAAGCTTTCCGCAGCGGCAAACGGATTAAAGAGTGCGGAGATTACGTTTACAAACTCGGACGAAGAGATCTGCGGCAGGAGTTCGGATTCTGCTTCAGGTGTAGCTTCCTGCTCATCCGGGAAAGGGGGCTTGAATAATTCGCCCTTTGATAAAGGAGTCTCGGATGTCTTCGAAGAAAATACGGACAGGCCGGTCATTCTCGGATCTGAAGATGACATTCCCGTCAGAAAGATCGAGATAAGCTGTGAAGATAATCTGTTCACACCGGACAAAAAAGAGATTCCGGTAAGTATTAAGATCCTTCCCGAAAACGCCACCGACCGAAAACTCACATACGCTGTATTAAATGATAAGGCTGTGCCCGTTAACAATGCTGAAGTCCTCGAGCAGGAAGGCGGTGTGGTACTTAAGGCTAAGGGAGACGGCCGCTTCAGATTCAGATGCATGTCTGCTTCGGGTACGGATAAGGTGCGCGTGATCTCGGAGCTTGAATTCAGCGTTCAGGGAATTGGAAAGGCATTTCTTGATCCCTATGATTTCATCTACGGAAGTGCATATTCGTATTCGGAGGGAGATATCGGTGCGGGAAATGAGATGGGCCTTGCATCTGAGCGCGGGGCAAGATCACTTGTTGCATTCGAAAATGCGGATTTCGGCAAAGCCGGTTCCGATGAGATAACGATCCCTGTATTTGCACTTGATGATGCCGTTTATTCCATCAAGGTTTATGACGGAATTCCATCGCAGGGCGGAAGACTTATAGGTGATTTGACATACTCAAAGCCCATGATCTGGAATGTATATCAGGAGGATACATGGAAGCTTGATACGGTATTAAAGGGAATCCATACGCTGAGCTTTGAATTTACCGACAAGATCCACGTCAAAGGCTTTTCCTTCAGGAAATACGACAGGGCATTTACCGAGATCAGCGCATCTGAAGCGGACGAGATCTACGGTGACGATTACCGCATCGGAGAAAACGAAGTGACAGGTATAGGAAATAACGTTTCGCTGAGTTTTATTGATATGGATTTCGGAGATGCAGGAGCGTCTTCGGTAACTATATGCGGAAGAGCGCCCAAGGGTACCAATACGATCCATTTAAGGTTTTCGGACGGAGAAAACGAAATAAAGAATGTGATCGAGTTTGAAGGCTGTGAGGAATATTCTTCACGTAAGTTTTCATTTGACAAAATAACAGGCATGAAGAACGTTTCATTCGTCTTCATGCCCGGAAGCTGTTTTGATATGAGATCATTTAAGTTCGGAGATTAGTTCTGTTTGTCATTGCCTGAACCGGATGAATTGTTCCCCAGTGCGGGTTTGTTGACATACCTGCGGTTCATCTTCCTGTACTCGGAAGGCGTGCAGGATTTGTAGGACTTGAACACTCTGTTGAAGGTGGACAGAGATTTGAATCCCGATAAAAGCGCGACATCGAGTATCGACAGATCGGGCTGGTTTAAATACATCTCTGAAAGAAGAATCCTTTTCTGTGTCAGATACTCATAGCAGGATACATGCGCGAACTCCTTGAAGAGTCTCGCAAAATGGAATCTTGAAAATCCCGCCATTTCCGCAAGCGCATCCATATCGATGTCTTCGGTGCAATGCTCGGAAATGTAATTGCATACATCCATGAAACGGCCGACATACTCTTTGTTCTTGGCTGATGTCTTGCCGAGAAGAGGAACTCTTTCTTCCATGCAGCTTCTTCCGACATCCACCATGAAACGGATGAGAAGAGAATATATGGCAGCGCCCGCATAGGGCTTGCCTCCTTCGTATTCGACCTGGATCTGTCGTATGTAATCGAGAAGCTTTTCCGCAAGCTCGCTGTTTTCATCTTTTCTGATAACGATGCATTCTCCGAGGGAGTGCAGAAGCGAATTCAGTGATGTGACATTACCGATGAGATTATAGTCGAAAAGAAGGATATATCTCTTGCCGCTTTCGGGTGCGGAAAGCTTGTGGAGCGTACCGCTCATGATAACGGCAATGTCTCCGGTACCCAGAACATACTTTTCGGAACCGGCTTCAATGGTGTAATCATTTTCTGTGGGAGCAATGATCTCTGTGGCGGTATGCCAATGAAGGGGATAGTCCTCCGTAAGGTCGTTATGGAAGAATCTTACACCCTGGATCTCCGAATATTGTACTGTTTCTCTTCCGTGTTCAAGAACAGGGAGCATAAAAAACCTCTTTCAATAATTGATTGGTTTACCCCTCACTTTGGTATTCTAAGGTCTTTTCGCAAAAATTTAAAGCAAAAAATGAAAAGTACTGAGCAATAAAGTGCTTGAACGGCCCGGTAAATATATATACGATTTAGTAGTATTTAACAGGCTTTCACAGCGTTTTGGAGGCTGTGGTCAGAAAAGGACAGTTTATAAAAATTTTAAGGAGAACAGTATGGATCTTGTTAAAAACGAAGCTAAGATCTCGGAATTTCGCAAAAGGGCCGAAAAACTTGTTTCTAAGATGACACTGGAGGAAAAAGTGTCACAGACACTCAATCATGCACCCGCGATAGAGCATCTCGGGATCAAAGCATATGACTGGTGGAACGAAGCCCTCCACGGCGTTGCACGTGCGGGCACGGCAACCGTATTTCCCCAGGCTATAGGACTGGCGGCTGCATTTGATGAGGATCTGATGGAAGAGATAGGCGACGCCGTATCTACCGAAGGACGCGCGAAGTTTAATATGCAGCAGAAATATTCCGATACGGATATTTACAAGGGACTTACATTCTGGGCTCCCAACGTAAATATATTCCGCGATCCCAGATGGGGAAGAGGACAGGAGACATACGGCGAGGATCCTTATCTTACATCAAGACTCGGTGTCAGATATATAGAAGGTCTTCAGGGACATGACGAGGATCATTTAAAGGCTGCCGCATGTGCCAAGCATTTCGCCGTTCACTCCGGACCCGAACCCGAAAGACATCGTTTCAATGCCGTTGCTTCCATACAGGATATGCGAGAAACATATCTTCCGGCATTTAAAGCATGTGTACAGGAAGCGGGTGTTGAAACCGTAATGGGTGCATATAACCGTACAAACGGAGAACCCTGCTGCGGCTCCAAGACACTTCTGAAGGACATCCTCAGGGATGAGTGGGGCTTTGGCGGACATGTGGTTTCCGACTGCTGGGCGATCAAGGATTTCCACACCGGACACATGGTGACCGCTGATGAGGTTGAATCGGTAAGTCTTGCAATGAACAACGGATGCGACCTTAACTGCGGTGATCTGTTTGTTTATCTCAAGGATGCCGTAGAGCAGGGCAAGGTCAAAGAAGAAAGACTTGATGAGGCACTGGTAAATCTGTTTACCACCAGAATGAAGCTCGGCATGTTTGACGGCGAGAAGACTGCATTCGACGGCATCACAATGGCAGAGGTGGATAATAAGGCTCACAGAAAGCTAAACCTCGAAACCTCCGCTAAGACTCTCGTGCTTCTTAAAAACGACGGCATTCTTCCTCTCGACAAGAGCAGGATAAAGACAGTGGGTGTCATCGGCCCCAATGCGGATAACAGACGTGCGCTCGTAGGTAACTATGAAGGAACCGCATCGAGATATGTAACCGTTCTCGAAGGTCTCGAGGATTATCTCGGTGATGATGTTGACTTCAGATATTCCGAAAGCTGTCACCTTGTAAAGGACCGTGTAAGCGCACTGAGCAAGGGTGATGACAGGATCTCCGAAGTAAAGAGCGTATGTGAAGACAGCGATGTCATTTTCGTTGCACTCGGACTTGATGCCGGTATCGAAGGCGAAGAGGGCGATGCCGGAAATGAATTTGCAAGCGGAGACAAGGTGGACCTTAATCTTCCCGGACTTCAGCAGGAAGTATTGGATGTTGCGATAGCAAGCGGAAAGCCCGTGATACTTCTTCTTCTGGTTGGAAGCGCACTTGCGATCGATGATTCGAAGATAAATGCGGTCATCCAGTGCTGGTATCCCGGATCGATGGGCGGAAGAGCGATCGCCGAGACGGTATTCGGCGGCAGGAATTTTGAAGGAAAGCTTCCTGTTACATTTTATAAGACATCCGGAGAACTTCCCGATTTCACCGATTATTCGATGAAGGGAAGAACCTACAGATACATGGACGGCGATGCACTCTATCCCTTCGGCTACGGACTGAGCTACACAACTTACGAATACTCGGATGTAAGTGCGGATAAGACCGTACTTGATAAAGACGGGATTAATCTGGAACTTACCGTCACCAACACCGGCAAAGCAGACGGACGCGAAACAGTCCAGGTATATGCAGGCGTGGGCGGTGTGGAGAATGCACCCAAATACCAGCTTAAGTCATTCAGGAAGGTTGCACTAAAAGCAGGTGAAAGCAAAAAGATTTCGATAAAGCTTCCTTACGAAGCGTTCGGACTCTTTGATACGGACGGAAAGTTTGTAGTTCCTTCGGGCAAGGCAAAGGTTTATGTCGGAGGCCAGCAGCCCGACGCACGAAGTGAGCAGCTCCTTGGCAGGAAGGTCACATCAATTGAGATAACCCTTCCGTAAACGATATGAGAAACACGGGGACGGTTCTGCTGTTTGTACAAACAGCAGAACCGTCCCCGTGTTTCTCCCCATGTTTCCACAGGCCGCTTTCACCGCCTGTTTCAGCGGAGACAGTTTTACATAATCTTTGCGGAAAGAACAAGATAATGGTATTATTAACATAAGTATGGAAAATCTTACAAACACAGATCTTATAAAATCAAAACTGTATGATTTTTTCTGCAACGAGGCGGGAGTGGTTATCTACAAAAGCGACCGTGATGATGAGTATTCACGTGAGCTGAACCGGCTTCTCAAGATCGGACGCGTGGTGCTGTCCGAATATGCGGATATGAACGGTGAGATTGCGGAAGAACCGGTCTCACAGGATTTCCTTTACAATTCCGACAAGATCAATGAGGATGACTGCGTTGTTAACCGTATAGTCATGTCGACGGGTGCGATCATCAAGATCGCGATTTTCCCCCTTGCCGGTTACGAATGGAACACCGAGGAAAGAGAACTTGTCAGGGGATTCCTTCTCATTATGACGACGGTAAAGAGCCGTATCAGGATGAAGGAATTCATCGACTATGCCGTATTCCATGAACTGGGACACGGATATTTCAATGATTTCTATTTCCACAGGATGATCGGAATGGTACATAAGCTCGGTAAGCTTTCCGAGTACTCGGTCATCTTTTTCAATCTGATCAATATCTCCGGACTCAATACTCTTCTCGGAAGAGAAGAAGCCGACAAGGTAATGCAGAAATTCACCGGACTTGTTTCCGATAATCTCAATCAGCCGGAGAACCTCAGCAGGATGGGCGGAGACAATTTCTGCATCCTGTGCAAGAAGGATAAAACGGAAGAGATAGTGGAAAGGCTCAAGGGCCAGCACTTCGATGTCGAGGGCGGCGGAGTCGGACGTGTAAAGCTCGGTGCGTATTGCGGAATCTATAACTGCACCGGCGATGAGAAGGCCCCTTCCGAGTGTGTTGATTTTGCAATGACATCGATGCTCCTTGCCAAGAAAGAAAAGCTCCAGATCCAGTACTACGATCAGTCGATGATTGAAATGATGACAAGGACGAGACTGATCGAAGCGTGCTTCAAGGCGGCTATCACGAACAGAGAATTCGAAGCTTATTACCAGCCCAAGATCAATCTCGATAATTACAAGCTCATCGGAGCGGAGGCACTCTGCAGATGGAGGCGTGACGGGCAATATTTCATGCCGGATGAATTCGTTCCCGTTCTCGAACAGAGCAAGAGAATATGCGTTCTCGATCTGTATATCCTAGAGACTGTCTGCAGGGATATCGCGGGATGGATCGCGGAGGGAAGAAATCCGGTAAGGGTATCGTCCAACTTCTCGAGAAAGCATCTTTCCAATCCTTATTTTGTCAAGGATGTCATTGAGATAGTGGACAGGTACAAGGTTCCCCATTCTCTTATCGTAATAGAGATAACGGAGACGACCAATGAAGCGGATCTGATCAGACTGAACACGATCGTAAAGCAGTTCAGGGAAGCCGGCTTCGAGGTTTCGGTAGATGACTTCGGTGTCGGTTATTCGTCGATGAGCATGATCAAGGATATTCCTTTCACAGAGATCAAGATCGATAAGAGCTTCCTCGACAAAGCTGATATCAGTGACCGTGATATGATCATGATGAAGCATATAATCTCGATGGCGGAAGA
>JAILOC010000073.1 GCA_024691045.1 Lachnospiraceae bacterium
GCGATCTTCTGCTGTTCACCGCCCGAAGGTTCGAAACCGCTCTGATCGTAATACCTGAACACAGGAGTCATCAGCCCCATAGGAAGGGAATCGACCTTATCTTTCAGCCCGACTCTTTCGATGAGAGGCATCAGCTCGCTGTCCGGCACCTTTTCAGGCCTGTCGCATATCAGGTTTTCTTTTATGGAGAATCCGAGAAGACAGAAATCCTGGAACACGACAGACAGAAGCTTCATATAGCGGCTGTAGTTATATTCGAAAATGTTCACTCCGTTCAGGAGTATCTCCCCTTCGGTCGGCTCATACAGCCTGCAGAGAAGCTTTATGAACGTAGTCTTTCCGGCTCCGTTCAGCCCGACAACCGATAAGTGTTCCCCATTCCCGATAACGGCATTGATATTCTTAAGAGCAAAAGAGGAAGAACCGGGATATCTGAAAGAAACATTTTTAAACTCGATAGAAACACCGTTTGATAAATCGACATCTTTGTCGCCCTTCTCGTCATAAATATTCCCCTCAACATATCTGATGTATTTGTCAGTATATCCGCAGAATTTCTTAAGCTCGAGCAGATTTTTAAGTACTGTATTGATCGATGCGACAATGGTTGTGACCGCGGTGGACAGCATCGTAAAATCACCGATTCCGATCTTTCCTTCAATGACCATCATCGCAAAGATCAGATACGTAAGTGCGGCAGTTACAGCAAGATTTATTTTCGATGCGAGAACATACTTCTCTGCTTTCTTCGCGTGGGTCCTGCTTATCTCCGACTGTCTGTCATTGAATTCATCCACTCTTCCGAGCATCATGTTCTTTGCTCCGAAAAGTCTTATGTCCTTGCCGTACTTTATATCCGAAAGATTATGGAGCAGATAAAAGTACGAACGGTCATTCTTTGCAAGAAGGGATATCTGCTCCATTTTGATACTGCTCAGCCTGCTTTCGAAGAATGCATTCAGACAGACATTAACTACAACAATCACTATCGGCATCCATGAGTATTTAAATACGAGGACCGCACTTATCGAAAGCACGATAATGCTTGATATGATGCCGGCAAGCGACTCGAACATTCCCTTTGATCCGCCCGAGTACGATTCATCGATTCCCGTCCTGGCTTCTGCGAGACTGTCGAGTATCTCCTTGTTCTCGGTCGTCTCATACTTCAGCTCCATACTCTTTTTACCGACACCGGCTTCAAGAAATCTGTTGAGCCCCTGATAGTAAACCTTATCAAGTTCCAGATACAAAAGCCCCGTGACAACCTTTATCGCAAAATCCGCAGACACCATCACTGCCGCGATCCTGATGATCACTGTCAGATCTGTTTTTCCAACGATCTCATCGATCATCATTTTGGGACCGAATATGCTTATGAATGGCTGTATCATCGTTGCGATGACAAGAACTGCATACAGCGGATAAAAACCCTTTTTGTATTTTCTCATCGCGGATGCAAAGTATCTTACCGGATGGGTTTCGATTTTTGTTTTTTCATTATTCTTCATCTTTTTTCTCCTCCCGGTAAAACTGTGCCTGGGTTTCGTAAAGCTCGTAATACTTTCCTTTCTTAGCCATCAGTTCTTCATGCGATCCGTATTCGACGAGATGTGAATCTTCAAACATCGCTACCTTGTCGCAGAACTTCGTGGACGACAGTCTGTGTGAGATGAATATTCCCGTCCTGTCCCCTATCAGATCGTTAAAGCTCGTATAAAGTCTTTCTTCTGCGAGCGGATCGAGTGCGGAAGTCGGCTCATCCAGAATGATGACCGGAGCATCCTTATACAGTGCCCTTGCAAGAGCGAGCTTTTGTTTTTCTCCGCCCGAAAAATCAGCTCCGTCATTTTCGATCACCTTAAGCACCTGGTTTTTAATACCCGCATCAAGCTTTCCGATCCTTTCCGTAAGTCCGCATCTTTCTATGCATTCAAGAATTCTCTTTTTATCGGTGTCCTCGTATCTTTTCATCGATACATTCTCGGCAACGGTAAACGGATATTCTTCAACATTCTGGAACACCGCGGAGAAATACCTGAACAGATCTTCACGGTCCATTTCGGAAGTGTCCCTTCCGTTTAATCTGATGGTGCCGCCTGTCGGCTTATAGAAACCCGCAAGCTGCTTAATGAAGGTTGTCTTTCCCGCGCCGTTAAGCCCGACTATCGCAAGACGCTGTCCGTAGGGAATTTTTATCGAAACATGCTCAAGAGCGGCTTTGCTCTGACCCTCGTAGCAAAACGTCACATCGCTGAATTCAAACGAAGGCTTTTCACAGATAGGCGGAAGCTCTCCCACAGGCGCATCGGGGATCCTGTACTCATCAATGAACGCCCTGAAATCCCTGACCTGAAGGGACTGCTTTTTGATCTCGGTATATTCCTGTATGAAATCACCGAGAGCCTTGGTAAAGATGTGTACCGATGCGACATAGAGAGTAAACTCCGCAACCGTCAGATTGTTTTTGGAAAGTTCATATATGAGAAATGCATACAGACTCACTTCCTGAAGAAGTGCAAGAGGCATGCATATGGCGTTGCTGCCGATCCAGATATTCCTTGAGATCTTATATTTTTCAAGTATGTCGCGGTTTATATCAAGGTATTTTCCATAGATATAATCCTTCATGTCATAGACCCTGATCTCCTTGGCGGAGTTAAAGTGATTGGTAAGATAACCGAGATTAAAATGCTTTCTCCAGTAGGGACCGAGAGCATCCCATACAAGCTCCTTATCCCTGATCTTTGTTTTGTCGATCACGAAAAAGGAAAGAAGCAAAAGCAAAAGAAGTATCACTATCAACAGAGGATGAAGCCCGGATATAAGGATGCCCGCCATGATCATCTGAAGGATGAGCTTTCCGCATTTTACGGTAGAATCCATCATTCCTTCTATACCCTGCGTTTTAACGTTCATGACATTTCTTATGCGTTCGTGTTCATCGAGCACCTTAGGGTTTTCGAGATTCGAATATTCCATCGAGATCATCGTTTCCGTAAGTTCACGCTTAAAGCTTATGAGGGCATGCTTCATCTTATAAGGCGTGTTGTTCTCCACATATCCTGAGACCAGATATACGGTGAGCATCACAAGGGAATTGATCAGAATAAGGATCATCGTCTTTTCAATTCCCTCACCTGAAGTAAGCGAATCGATGATCAGTTTTACCGTTACCGGGATTATAAAAAGAGATACGGTCTCGGCCGCCACTCCCAGCACCTGCAATCCGAGCAGATGTCCGCCGTCTTTTTTCATCCCGTGTATCACATATTTCAGATTGCCCAAAAATCCGTACTTTTCCTTCATATTTCCTTTGTCACTCCTTTCATGCATCTCACGATAAGGGGTGCCCCAGGGGAAGAGTCAACAAACAAATAAAAAAATCCCGCGGCCGTAACCGCGGGATTCGGAAAATATATTAAACCTGGGATTATACGATTCCCTGAGCCTTCATTGCATCAGCAACCTTAAGGAAGCCTGCGATGTTGGCACCTGCAACATAGTCACCCTCAAGACCGTACTTCTTGGAAGCATCGTCAAGATTGTGGAAGATGTTGATCATGATGTTCTTGAGCTTGGCATCAACCTCTTCGAAGGTCCAGCTGAGTCTTTCGGAGTTCTGGCTCATCTCAAGAGCGGAAGTAGCTACGCCGCCTGCGTTTGCTGCTTTGCCGGGAACGAAGTAAACCTTGTTCTCCTGGAAGTACTTGGTAGCATCGAGAGTGGTGGGCATGTTAGCACCTTCGCATACTGCGATAACACCGTTTGCAACAAGCTTCTTGGCATCCTCGAGGTTAAGCTCGTTCTGGGTTGCGCAGGGAAGAGCGATGTCAACCTTGATCTCCCACTGATTGGTGCCCTCGGCAGCCTTGTCATGATACTGGGCTGAAGGTCTCTTAGCTGCGTACTCGGTGAGTCTTGCACGCTTAACTTCCTTGACCTCCTTGAGGAGTGCGACATCGATTCCTTCGGGATCATAGATCCATCCGGTAGAATCGGAGCAGGTAACAGGCTTAGCGCCGAGCTGCTGTGCCTTCTGGATAGCATAGATGGCAACGTTTCCTGAACCTGATACTGCACAGGTCTTGCCTGCGATGTCGATTCCGTTGCACTTGAGCATTTCCTCGGTCATGTAAAGGAGACCGTATCCGGTAGCTTCGGTTCTTGCAAGAGATCCGCCGTAGGAAAGTCCCTTTCCGGTAAGAACTCCTTCATAGAGTCCGGTAAGTCTCTTATACTGTCCGTACATAAATCCGATCTCACGAGCGCCGGTTCCGATATCACCTGCGGGAACGTCGGTGTCAGCTCCGATGTACTTGTGAAGCTCGGTCATGAAGCTCTGGCAGAATGCCATGACTTCTCTGTCAGACTTGCCCTTGGGATCGAAATCGGATCCGCCCTTGCCGCCGCCGATGGGAAGTCCGGTAAGGGAATTCTTGAAGATCTGCTCGAAACCGAGGAACTTGATGATACCAATATTTACTGAAGGATGAAGACGAAGTCCTCCCTTGTAAGGTCCGATAGCTGAGTTGAACTGTACTCTCATTGCGTTGTTGACCTGAACCTGTCCCTTGTCATCTACCCAGGGAACTCTGAAAAGGATCTGACGCTCGGGAGTGGTAAGTCTCTCGAGAAGTGCATCCTTTCTGTACTCCTCTTCATTTGCCTCGATGACCACTCTGAGGGACTCAAGTACTTCCTTGACTGCCTGGTGGAATTCGGGCTGAGCGGGATTCTGTGCTACTACTCTGTCATAGATCTCGTCAACGTAAGACATAAAAAACTCCTCCTAAAATAAATAATTGGCTTGTTTTTGATTTATCACCGGTATTTGCGCCGGTGCAGGTTTTTTAACACCAAAAAATAATATAATACATTAAACCGATAAAGTAAATACAAAAATACATGTATACAATTGTTATTTTTTCATAAATTTCCATACCATTCCCAAACCTTGGTATGAAAAAAAGACTCCGGAAATCATCCGGAGTCTTTGACTCATTTCATATTCGGTCAGTCATACTCGATCTCAAGGTACTGCGAGCTTAAATATACTACCTTGTTGTTATAGACGACCTCGCACCATCCGTCCTTTTCGGATACGAGTCTTGCAGTCGTTCCCTTTGCAAATGAACCCATTACCATTCCGTCAGTGCTTGCGCTTGCCCTGATATTCAGAGTCTCAATAGCGGTTACAGATCCGATGGTGACAACGCTGCTTACGTCGATATCGAGTGTCAGATACTCTGACTTGACATATCCGGTCTTTCCTTCGAAGTTGATCTGTGACCAGCCGTTACCCTTGATCTCTATAACCTCTACGGACTGTCCTCCCCTGAGCTGTCCCATGGTATCCGCATTCATCGAATCGGAAACCCTGACATTTACCGTCTGGTTTGCGGTAGCCTTCTGTATCTCCGGCTCGTCATTTCCGCTTACGTCGTGCTGCTCTATCTCGGGCATCTCGATCTCTTCGCCGGAATTAAGGGCCGCAAGCTTCTCTCCCGCTTCGGTGCTTACTATGGAATCAAGTTCCTTCATATAGGTAAGAAGTTCGGGGGTTGCGGTGATCCTGTCATTGTAATCCGTGGTGATCCTGTTTCCGAGTTCCACAACATCATCACATGCAAGAGCCTTTGCGATGTATTCGCTTTCCTCGGTCGAGGGCTCACTGTCGATTATAACGAGGTTTCCGTCGGAATTCCTTGCGACATAAAATCCGTCATAGCTGGGAAGCTTATTGTCCGGATACTTGTCGAAGATGACATTGGTCACGACAAAAACGATAAATCTGTTTTCATCAAGAGGAGTAAGGCAATAGATGCTTTCGATCTCATAATCAAGATACCGGCTCTGCTCTGCTTTGATAAGCTTGTCATAAGTCTCAAGCTGGTCGGTCAGGGTCTCGAGGGTATCGACGTCTCCGTTCGAAAGGCACAGATAATATTCTGCGAAAAAGTCTTCAAGCGACCGGTCGGTATTTTCCGTAAGGACCAGCGGCTGCTCTGCCACAGGCTGGCTGTCTCCGTCACTTACGGTCGTAACAACGGGACCTGCAACGGGTACTTCTGTGGGTACATTCCTGCCTCTTGCCGAGAGCGCGATGTATGTCACGATTGCAGTAACGGCCATCAGGCAGACAGGGGCAAGAACCTTTATATGATTCTTAACGAACGGGACTATTCTGTTATATAAATCCTTGTTCATTGGTTCTCCATATGCAGCCGACAGGAATCGAACCTGCATTAAAGGCGTCGGAGGCCTTCGTTCTATCCATTAGACTACGGCTGCAAGTTTAATGAGATCTGTAACACAAAAAGCATTTGTTACAAATTTATTACAATCTTTGGGATTGTACCATAATTGGCCCTTTGTGTAAAGTTTTGCCCCCGTTAGCGCCCTCTTTTATCCCGCTATGGTTATCTTCTTCGTTTCCCTGTCAAAATGGTAAAGGGAATCCGATAAAATGTCCTGCGGAGCCAGCTGTTTCCTGTTTACGAGCATGATCATTTCCCTCAGGTAACCGGGATCGGCCTGATTCATATCGGACAGAACTATAAGCTCGTGGATGGAGCTGGGTATGATATAGAGATCGCTGCCCACTATCCCGGATACCTTGTCCATCATTCCGGGATAGAGCATTACGGCTGCCCCGTGAGTAAGGCGTTCGTTGGAAAGAACGTACAGTCCAAGATTTTTCATATCATCCGTGACTGACGCCGCCTTTTCGGGACACATCATCTCCATCATGTCACAAATGTCCCTGCAGCTTCCGGGCAGGATCTTCGGAGCGTTTTCCATGGAATCTCTCATAAGGTCCTCGGTTGTCACTCCCCAGCGCTCCATATGCGAATTCCTGATAAGGATCGAACCGCCCTGCATCCCCGAGATATCGACAGCATAATAAAATGCGATCTCAAGGTCCAGAAATGGAACATGGGGGATGTTTTCAAGCAGTTCTTCGTTAAGCTCAGATGAGATCAGTCTGAATGCCAGTCTTTCTTTAACCAGGCTGTAATCCGTAAAGAAGCTGATATCGATCCCTTCCGCAGGAACAGCCGCCCTGTAGTCCCGGACCAGCCTTCCCGCACCTTCGCGGATATTTTCGCCTTCCAGATGGTCCTCATAATAGGAATTCAGGTATATAGTGGGCGAAAGGTTAAGTCCGTCCTTTTTGATAAGGAGGGCATCAAGGCTTACACCGTTATTCTTCTCTACGGCTACCTCCTCCACAGTGTATTCATTTCCAAGCTCGTGTAAAACGGCCTGCTTCATATTTCCGGAAAATTCTTTTATCGTCATATTTTTCCTTTCATAGCAAATGTGATTAATTGGGGATTGTAATCCTGTAACATGCAAACAGCCATGCGTTTTCCGCATGGCTGTTGATCACATTGCTATGAAAGGAGATCAGACTCTTGAGAGATACTCGCCGGTTCTGGTATCGATCTTGATCTTGTCTCCGGTCTCTACGAAGAGAGGAACGGCAACCTGTGCGCCGGTCTCTACGAAAGCGGGCTTGTTGGCACCGGTAGCGGTGTCACCCTTGAATCCGGGCTCGGTCTCTGTAACCTCAAGTTCAACAAAAAGAGGAGGCTCGATGGAGAATGCATTTCCGTTGTGTGAGCAGACCTTGCAGATGTCGTTCTCCTTAACGAACTTGAGAGCGTCTCCTACGAGATCACCGGAAAGCTGAACCTGATCGTATGTCTCGGTATCCATAAAGGTGTAAAGATCGCCATCCTTGTACAGATACTGCATATCCTTTCTATCTATATGAGCCTGAGGGCACTTCTCGGTAGGGCGGAATGTTCTCTCAACCACGCCACCGTTCTTGATGTCCTTAAGCTTGGTGCGGACGAAAGCCGCTCCCTTGCCGGGCTTAACATGCTGGAAATCGATGATCTGATATACGGAATTATCAAGTTCGATGGTAATACCGTTTCTGAAGTCACCTGCAGAAATCATAAAAAAACCTCCTAAATATCTATGCAGCCAAAATAATCCTCAGATATCTTACATTAAAAGCCTTCGGATTTCAACCTATTTTCTCATTTCGGCGATAAGGTCCATGGCTTCGGTGTATCCCGCAAGCCCCTTGCCGTAGATCTGCTTATCGCAGGCAGGTGCGGTTACGGACACCTTGCGGAAGTCCTCCCTTGACTGAATGTCGGAGATATGCACCTCCACCTTTACGGGCTTTTCAAGGGATTTAAGGGCATCGTGGATGGCGTAGCTGTAATGGGTGTATGCGCCCGGATTGATCACTATGCCGTCAGTTCCGTCAAAATAGGACTCCTGGAGCCTGTCGATGATCGCACCCTCATGATTGGACTGGAACACCTCGACCTCGGCGTCCATCTTTGCCGCATGCTCCTTTATCAGGTTTACCAGATAGTCATAGTCCTGATTTCCGTATATATTCTTTTCCCTTATGCCGAGGAAATTAAGATTCGGTCCGTTGATCACAAGTATCTTCATATTCCGCTTTCTCCGTTTTTTCGATGACGGGTATATCCCATCCCAGTTCACGCAGCTTATCAAGAACGGTTTCCATTACCCTGTCCCTTGTAATGCTGCCCGTATCCACAATAATATCAGCACATCTTTCGTATGCGGGTCCTCTTTTGGCTATCAGCTCCCTGATCCTGGAAAGAGGATCATCGCATTGAAGGAGGGGTCTTGTGGTATCGCCTTTAAGCCTTTCGTAGACCTCCTCTGCCGTGATGCGGAGGTAACAGACCGTTCCGCACTTTTTGATGATCGGCTGGTTCTCCATAAGGACCGGAGTGCCGCCTCCGAGGGAATAGATCCTTCCGATGCGGTCATCCCTTATTTCCCTGAGGACCTCCGTCTCCATCTGCCGAAACGCACGCTCCCCTTTGACCCTGAAGATCTCGGAGATGCTCATGCCCTCTTTTTCCTCGATCATCCTGTCGGTATCGTGGAAAGCACGCCTGAGCTTGTACGAAAGCCCCCTGCCTATGGAGGTCTTTCCGCTGCCCATGAATCCGATCAGGATAAGATGCGGTCCCTTCTCATATTCACTGTTTTTCCTGTGTTTTTTATACATCTGTCAAAACTTTTTCGTAAACCTCTTTTGCGAGGTCGTCGGATATGTTTATTCCGGTCCAGTATTCAAATGCGATGATGCCCTGATAAAGAAGCATCTTGGAACCGTTATATGCCCTCGCTCCGGCCTTTTCGCAAAGCTGCATAAAGCGGGTGGTCCTGGGGTTAAAGATAAGATCGTATCCGACCTTGACCCTTTCATAGAAAGCGGGATCTTCTATGACGGCCTTTTCGGTATCGGGGTACATTCCGACACTGGTCGCCTGGATCACGATGAATTTCCTGTCATCGGGAAGTCTGCCGTAATCCCCGATAGAAAGCGGTCTTGCGAAATTCCTTCCGCATATCCCGTTTACGCTTCCCGCCAGTTCCTCCGCACGGTCGGTATTGCGGTTTACGATGGTCACGCTCGCTGCGCCTTTCTCTTCAAGGAGCATTACAACCGCCCTTGCTACACCGCCCGCACCGAGCACGATGATATCCTCACCTTTGATGTCAACGCCGTCGCTTTCAAACGCCCTCATAAGTCCCGGCATATCGGTGTTGTAGCCCTTGTAGCCGTTCTCACATCTTACGAGAGTGTTTACGGAGCCGATCTTCTTTGCCAGCGGATCTATATCGCAGAGAAAAGGAATGACCTCCTGCTTGTAGGGAACGGTTACGTTCATTCCGAATATCCCGAGTGCAAACGCTCCCTTTACGGCATCTTCCAGGCTTCCTTCCGGAACGGGAAAGGCTCCGTATGCAAGATCGAAGCCCGTCTTTTCTGCGAGCAGGTTATGCATTGCGGGTGACTTGGTATGACCCACGGGATTTCCGATGAGTCCGCAGAGTTTGGTTGTTCCGCTTATATCCTTCATTTTACTTCCGGTCTTTCTTAGAATCGTTTCTTAGTTTTCTGTGATAAGCCCTGAGTATGAACCACTCAAGTCTTCTTTTAAGTATGATCTGGATCTCTTCCCTGGGGTCGATGGGTTTCGTGAGTACCGTGTCGATCCCCGCGCGGTTTGCCCCCCACACATCGGTGAAGATCTGGTCTCCGACAAAAAGCGTTGTCTCGGGCGTCGTACCCATCAGCTCCATCGCTTTTACGTATCCCTTCAGGGATGGCTTGCCCGCTTTGTAAACATAGAGCGAACCTACCTTGTCTGCAAAGGGCTTGACCCTGGGCTCTTTGTTATTCGAAAGGAGAACGGTCTTAAAGCCGATGTACCTGAGCTTTTCGAAAAGCTCTATGCTCCTTTGGTCCGCGGGTGCTCCGTGCATGACAAGCGTGTTGTCTATGTCGTAAATAATGCCTCTTTTCCCCATGGCGAAGTAACTTTCGTAGGGAATCGCAAAGGCGGATGCTGTCTCGGTTGTCGGATAAAGATTATTACTCATATTTTCAAAGTGATATAATATCCGTATATCGATCAGAATATGGGGACGAACCTATGGAAAAAAGATTACTCGATTACATGGCATACCTTAAAGCCGTTTCCGAAAAAGCGGAAAAGAATGAATTTTCTCCCGAAGAGCTTGAAGTCCTAAGACAGCAGGCTTCTCTCCAGATAGCATTCTTTCAGCACGAAAGACTCATCCATCTGATCGTTACGATGACCTTTGCACTGATGACGATGATCACACTTGCGGGAATATGCATCACGGGTTATCTTCCGCTCACCGCTCTGATGGTGCTTCTTCTCGTTCTGCTTGTTCCGTATATCAGACACTATTACATCCTCGAAAACGGAACGCAGACTCTCTACAGATATTATGACTCGCTCGAAAAAGATCGCACTCCCGTAAAGGCGGGAACATTCACGCAAAGGCCGAAGAAAAGCTGACGCCTTACAGGTGGAATATCTGTATCAGCATTACATAGCAGAGACCGTAATACAGAGCCACTCCGAGTATATCATTAAGTGTTGAGATAAAGGGACCCGATGCTGCGGCAGGGTCCACTTTTATTTTGTTGAAAAATAAGGGGATGATCGTTCCGGTTATCGAAGCGACGAGCATTGCGATAAGCATTGCAAAGCCCACGCACATCGATACGGTAACAGCATAATTCCATGCACCGCCCTTGGCAAAATGTATATAGAAGCCCACGACCAGAACGGATATTACTCCGAGGATCAGTCCGTTTCCGAGTCCGACCTTCATCTCCTTCAGTACAAGCTTGACCTTGTCGCCTGCGGAAAGCTCTTCGTCCGCAATGACTCTTATGGTGACAGCGAGCGACTGTGTGCCGACATTTCCCGACATCGAAAGAATCAGTGACTGGAATGCGATGACAACGGGGATCGCTGCAATGACTCCCTCGAATGCACCTACAAGTGTCGATGTGAGCATTCCGAGAAGGAGCAGTGCGATGAGCCAGGGGATACGCTTTTTGATGGAAGCCGATGTTTTCTCATCCAGATCTTCCTCTTCGGTAAGACCTGCCAGCTTTGCGTAGTCATCTCCCATTTCGTCATCGACAGCCTCTACGATGTCCTGCGATGTGATTACGCCGAGTATGTGGCCTTCTTCATTTAATACTGGGATCGAGTCCTCCGCATAGCTCTTGATCCTTTCGATACATTCGGATACTATCTCGTGATCCGTAAGGTAAGGATAAGAGGTGATTATCAGTGATGCCAGGTCCGCGGTTTCTCTTGCGACTATCAGGTCCTTCAGATCTATCGCACCGTAGAATGCATCATTCTCATCGGTGACATAGATCGTCATGATGTTGTCGTTCTCACCGGCCTGCTTGACCAGTTCCCTCATCGCCGACTTGATATCGATATTGTTCCTTATGACCACGTAGTTGGTGGTCATGCGGCTACCGATCTCATCCTCGTCGTAGGACTGGATCATTCGGATCTCTTCTCCGGTCTCCTTTTCCATATGTTCGACTATGTTTTCTGCCGTTTCGTCGTCCATATTTTCGAGAATGTCTACCGCATCGTCCGTATCCATGTTCTCGAGGAACTTAGCGGCACGGTCAACGGGCAGTTCGGAAAGGAATTCGTGTGAGTCCTCTACATAAGCAAGTATCTCGGAGAATCTCTCTTCACCAAGGAGTTCGAATACGTGCTTGATCTCATCTCTTTCGAGTTCTTCGATCGCACCCGCGATATCGTTGTCGTGATAATCGGAAAGTTTCTCGGCAACCTCCGCGTCAGGAAGGCCGCTGTGTAACAGTTCGAGTATTTCCTGTTCGTAATCCCTGTCATCGGATGAAGTGCTTACCGTTATTTCTTTTTCATCCATAATGCAGCCTCCTTAAAAAAATACCGGTGCCTTTTTACGAGACACCGGTACATATTATCGGTACGATCTATTGCATCTCATTCGCTATGATTATTTGATCATTGCATGATATTCCTGGAGTGAACGTACGGGAACACCTTCTCCCGAAAGCTCTGCCTTGATGCCCTCTGCGGTTGCTCTTGCTCCCGCGATGGTGGTGATGTAAGGAACGTGATGCTTGATCGCGTTCTGACGGATGTAGGAATCGCTTACATCATCCTTCTTGGTGCTGGGAGTATCAACGATCAGGTCGATCTGTCCGTTCTTGATGGCATCAACGATATTGGGACGTCCCTCGAAAATCTTGTTGATACGCTCTGCCTTGATACCTGCTTCAACGATCTTCTCATAGGTGGAGCCGGTTGCGAGGATCTTGAATCCGTCATCTGCGAAGCTCTGTGCGATGGGAAGCAGATAAGGCTTGTCGTCATGGTTAACGCTGATAAGTACGGTTCCGGAAAGAGGAAGCTCAGTCTTGGTTGCTTCTTCTGCTTTGTAGAATGCTTTTCCTACGCTTTCGGAAATTCCGAGAACCTCACCGGTGGATCTCATCTCGGGTCCGAGGAGAGGATCAACCTCAGGGAACATGTTGAAGGGGAATACCGCTTCCTTGACACCGTAGTAAGGAATGGTTCTGTCCTTAAGCCCGGGTACGGGTGAAGGATCGCCTGTGATCGAGCTCATCATGATCTGGGTTGCGAGCCTTACCATGTTGATGTCACATACCTTGGAAACAAGGGGTACGGTACGTGATGCTCTGGGATTGGCTTCAAGTACATATACAACATCATCCTCGATCGCATACTGCATGTTCATAAGTCCTACGACATGCATCTCCTTGGCGATCTTTCTGGTGTATTCCTTGATGGTTGCAACCTGCTTTTCGGTAAGGTGCTTGGAAGGAAGGATACATGCGGAGTCTCCTGAGTGGATACCCGCAAGCTCGATGTGCTCCATAACAGCGGGAACGAATACATTCTCGCCGTCGCTGATCGCGTCTGCCTCACACTCGGTTGCATTGTGAAGGAATCTGTCGATAAGGATGGGTCTGTCGGGAGTAACACCTACTGCCTCTGCCATGTAGACATCCATCTGCTCATCGTCATGGACAACTTCCATTCCTCTTCCGCCGAGGACATAGGAAGGACGTACCATTACGGGATATCCGATACGGTGTGCGATCTCCTTAGCTCCCTCGACATCCGAAGCCATTCCGGATTCTGCCATGGGGATCTCAAGTCTGTCCATCATATCACGGAACAGATCTCTGTCTTCCGCCATATCAATGGTCTCGGGTGTTGTTCCGAGGATATTTACGCCGTACTTCTTGAGGTCGGCCGCAAGATTGAGAGGAGTCTGTCCTCCGAACTGGGCGATGACACCGACGGGCTTCTCTTTCCGATAGATGCTGAGAACATCCTCAAGGGTGAGAGGCTCGAAATAAAGCTTATCTGAAGTATCGTAGTCGGTAGAAACGGTCTCGGGGTTACAGTTGACGATAACTGTCTCATATCCGAGCTTCTTGAGTGCGAATGCGGCATGTACGCAGCAATAGTCGAACTCAATACCCTGGCCGATACGGTTGGGACCGCCGCCGAGGATCATGACCTTCTTGGAATTATCGGAAGCTACGCTCTTATCTTCAATATTGTAGCTTGAGTAATAATATGCGCTGTCCTTGGTTCCGCTTACGTGAACGCCCTCCCATCCTTCAACCACGCCTGCTGCCTCACGTGCGTTTCTGATCGCCTCCTCGGATACTTCGCAGATCTGCGCGAGGTACTTATC
>JAILOC010000093.1 GCA_024691045.1 Lachnospiraceae bacterium
TACGGCAATTTCCTCAAGGAGATCGGACTTGCGGGAGGACATAAAAAGCCAAACCATGTAGCTGTTAACGGTTTCACATATCAAACATACAGAAAGTGGGTAGAAGAGGCATGAAGAGTAAGAAAATTTACATCACCGGACTGACCGGACGACTGATCCTCGGACTTGCGGTATTCGTTGCACTTGTTACTGCGGGTTCGATCCTTGTCGGTATCAAAACATACCGCGATTCGATCTACAGGCACTACAATGATATAGGATATCAGATCGCACATTCCGTAGCGCTTCTTTTCGATGACAAGGATGAGCTTGAGGCGTGGGGTGAACTGTCATATAAGTACAACACCACAGGAGAAGGCGAAGAAGAGATAGCAGAGATCATAAACTCCGAGCGCTATCAGGAGCTTCTGGGGATCCTTCTTGATATGAGAGAAGGTATGGATGTAAATGATATATTCGTGGGTATCATTAATCTGGAAGAGCTTGATGCCTACACCCCCGACAGTTTTGCGAACGGTACGTGGAATCCCATATGCTACATATTCGATACTTACCCGATGGAGGAATACAGATTCTTCCTTGGAGACAAGAGCCCTATTCTTCCCGATTACATAGAGGGTGCACGCATATCATACAGATCCGGTATTCCTTATGACGGATACTATATCTCCGAGGGAACCTACGGATACAATATCACCGCTGTTTATCCTATAGTAAATAACGGCAAGACCATCGCATTCATCGGAGTTGAAACTCCCATGCGTACGCTTCAGTCCGATGTCAACAGATACATCTTCATCGTGCTTGTCATCGTATGTATCATTTCGGTGATCCTGTTCATTCTTACCGCAGTAATACTTGTAAATGCGCTTATCAAGCCGATCAAGCTCATCTCCCATGAAGCTGCATACTTCGTTGAGAATGAAAACGAGGTATCACAGGAACTCAGGAAGATACGTAACCGGGACGAGATCCAGGTGCTTGCGGAAAGCGTTCTGGCAATGGAGATCGGTATCAACGAATACATTGCGAACCTGACCAAGATCACGGCAGAGAAGGAGCGTATCGGTGCGGAGCTTAATGTCGCAACACAGATACAGGCGGACATGCTTCCCAGGATCTTCCCCGCATTCCCCGAAAGAACCGAGTTCGATCTGTATGCTTCCATGTCTCCCGCCAAGGAAGTCGGAGGAGACTTCTACGACTTCTTCCTTATTGATGAAGACCACATCGGTCTTGTTATGGCAGACGTATCCGGCAAGGGAGTTCCCGCCGCACTGTTCATGGTCATTGCCAAGACACTTATCAAGAACAGGGCGCAGATGGGCGGATCACCCGCAGAGGTTCTTGCTTATGCGAACGATCAGCTCGGTGAAGGCAATGAAGCAGAGCTGTTCGTAACCGTATGGTTTGCAATCATCCAGATCTCAACAGGTAAGGGCTTTGCGGCAAATGCAGGTCATGAGCATCCCGCCCTCCGCAGAAAGGACGGCAGGTTCGAACTGGTCAAGTACCGTCACTCACCCGCGGTTGCAACACTTCCCGGCGTCAAGTTCAAGGAACATGAGTTCCAGCTTAATCCCGGAGACAGCCTCTATGTTTACACAGACGGTGTTACCGAAGCTACCAGATCCGATGACGTGCTCTTCGGTGTAGACAGAATGCTTGATGCACTCAACAAGAATCCCGATGCCGATCCCAAGACCATGCTTGAAAATGTACGTTCCGACATCGATCTGTTCGTAGGTGAAGCACCTCAGTTTGACGATATTACAATGCTCGGATTCAAATATCTGGGATCCGGAAAGGAGTAAGACATGCGGGAATTAAGCATTGAAGCATTAGTTGAAAATCTCGATCAGGTAATACAGTTCGTAGATGAAGAAATAGAAAAGCTGGAATGCTCCGTCAAGATCCATACCCAGATCGACATAGCGGTTGAAGAGCTTTTCGTAAACATTGCCCACTATGCCTATAAGCCTGATACCGGTCCCGCCACGGTGCGCGTAGAGGTTGAAAAAGAGCCTCCCGCAATATCGATAACCTTTATCGATCACGGTATTCCTTACGATCCCCTTGCCAAGGAGGATCCCGATATCACGCTTTCTGCCGAAGACCGCGGTATCGGAGGACTCGGAATATTCATGGTCAAAAAGAGCATGGACAGCATTGAGTACGAATACAAGGACGGACAGAACATCCTTCATATCCGTAAGCTCATCTGAAATTAAGGATAAAGAATCAGGGGGACGGTGAACCGTCCCCCTGTTTCTTAAAAGAAGCTCCAGTGGCTGAGCCAGTATCCGGGCATGACCACGAGAATGAAGAACATCCAGCTTACGAGGGTGAAGACCTTGATGAAGTCCTTGCCCTTTCCGGGATAGGACCGTACATATATACGGTAATTGATGACAGATGCGAGAGAACCGATCAGCGATACGAGTCCGGCAGTGTCCGCTCCGTAGATGAGTCCCGCGAAATTATCCGAGAACGGATACAGGACTATCGATGCGGGAACATTGGATATAACCTGGCTTAACAGAATAACGGAAATGTATTCCCTTCCCGTAACCGTTCCTGCAAGGAAGCTTTTGATCGCGGGATTGGCCGTTATCGAAGAAGAGAATACGAAGAAGCACAGGAACGTAACGAGCAGCACATAGTCGACACTTTTAAGCAGCTTTCTGTTTACCGCAAGGACGGAGACGAGCACGATGCCGACGGCGACAGGCCAGAGCTTCGTTCTTGATACGATGACGGTAAGTATCATCACAAAAAGTATCATGTAAGTGATACGTCTTATTTTGTTTTCTTTTTTCCAGGGAGTAAGATCGAGTCCGAATTCGATCCTGCGTCCCTTTTCCTTCCTGAAACAGATGAGCACGAATACGACCAGAAGAATTCCGCTTCCTGCACACAGGGGGGACATATGGAATATGAATCTGCCCGCACTCACACCTGACTTGTTGAAAAGAAACAGATTCTGCGGGCTTCCGAAGGGCATCAGGAGTGAGCCGCGGATGGCTGCGATATTTTCCATCGAGATGATCGGAAGGATGCATTCTTCTCTTTTTACGCTTCTGAAAAGAAGTATGGTGAGCGGAACGAAGATGATCAGAGATACATCGTTGGTCACGAACATCGAAGTGAAGAACACTCCGAATATGAGAAAGAGCGAGAGAGTCGCCATTGTGGTAAATCTTGAACTGAGCTTTAGAAGTGGCTGGAACAGGTCCTCCTGCTTGAAGCCTTCGAGAACCGTCAGCATCATGAAGAGTATTCCCAGAGTGTGCCAGTCGATCGCTGCGATAAGGCTTTTCGAAGGCGGTGTGATGAAGAGCGATATGACAGCCGCCAGAAGCGAGACGGGAAGCATGGGGTCTTTTTTGATAAGAGTCAGTAATTTTTTCATAGGTGAAATTGTATCACAGTTTTACCCATTATCAATCGGAAAATCGGTGGGATTTAGCCGTATAAAACCTTGCCATATAGTTTTCAAAACTATATAATGCTATTTATGAGCGAAGAAAAATTTACGGAAACAGTTGAAAGAGCGATAGATCATCTCAGGACTATCAACACAATAGCCCCCGATGAACTTCCCGCTATGGAATTATATATGGATCAGGTTACGACCTTCATGGACCGTAAGCTTTCCGGGCTTGTAAGGAAGCCCTCAAGGGACAAGGTCCTTACCAAGACCATGATCAATAACTATGCGAAGAATCATCTGATCCATCCTCCCGTCAAAAAGAAATACTCAAGAGAGCACATGCTCGAGCTTCTCTTTATTTTCTATTTCAAGTCCTTCCTTTCGATAAGCGATATACAGACGCTTCTGTCACCTCTTTCGGATGATACGATCGGAGACAATTATTCGGTATCCAAGCTCTATGCCGAGATGATACAGGCAGGCAAGGGTGCGAGAGGAA
Organism: Lachnospiraceae bacterium; assembly: GCA_024691045.1. The sequence continues at coordinate 3,933 of JAILOC010000093.1, forward strand.
AGCTCAAGAAGGACCTCGATGAGAAGGTCGAGAAGATCGAAAGGTCATTCGACGACGCTCCCGATGACAAGAGAGAGTATCTGAAGAAGTTCGCGTTCATCTGCCAGCTGGGCTATGACATCTATCTGAAGAAGACTATCATCGAGCACATGATCGATGAAATGGCAGAAGAGCAGTTTTTGAACGAAGATCCCGACGAAAAATAAAACAGGATAAAACAAGGGGACGGTTCCGGGAACCGTCCCCATATTTTATTTGTTGAACTTCTGGTTTACGAAGAACTGCTTGAGGGTTTTGATAAGGTCGGATTTTCCGATCGACTTGAGCAGGTATCCCGCGGGCTTTAAGGACATAACCTTCAGGATGCTCTCCTTATCGTTCTTGCCTGTAAGGAACATTACGGGGATTCCGGAGATCTCCGGATCGGATTTCATCATCTCGTAGATCTTGGGGCCGTTTGTTACGGGCATATCGTAATCGAGGAGCACGAGATCGGTCTCGTTATTCGACATGTGCATGACTGCCTGCATTGCGGATGTTACGATCGAGACATTGTAGTCGTTCTTGAGCCATTCCCTTATGATCTTGAGGTATGTGGCATCGTCGTCCACAACGAGGATGTTTTTCTTCTGGCTGAAATCCGAGGAGGTGTACTTCTTCATATCCTCGACAAGCCTGTTCATATCAAGGGGACGTGCCATGGTATCACAGAGGGATGCCTGGGGGATTGTCTTGTAGATCGCTGCGAATTCGTTGGGGTCGCCGATCAGGTAGAGGAGCTTGTTCTCCTCGACGATCAGGTCCTTCAGATATACGAGCACGGAGGAAATATACTCAAGCGTCTCGTAGCTGTCTGTGTAAAAGAGTATGAGAGCGCATTCATCCTTGTGCTTCTGGATGGAATTGACGCTGATGGGTTCTTCGATCACGTTAAAATGAGCCTTCTCCAATCCCTTGGTGATGGCCCCCGTCATGAAATTCTTCTCTTTTCTTATCAAAAGCAAGGAAGTTGAATTAAACATTTGGATAATTTTATCATATATTCACACAGTTTCCAAACCTTTTGGAAACGGGGGTGTATTCCTTGCAAGTAGGCAGCTAAAAGTGTATAATTTCTATTAGTCGGGGCTTGCCGGGAAGGCGTAGATTTTCCTGTGAAAAGCCCGTGAAAAAACACTTTATCAGGAGGGTTAAAGAATGGGACTTATTAGCGCTGCAATGGCTGCCGCAGGCGGAACACTTGCCGATCAGTGGCTCGAGTTTTTCTACTGCGATTCAATGCCTAACGATGTGCTTCTTACCAAGGGC
>JAILOC010000156.1 GCA_024691045.1 Lachnospiraceae bacterium
CCGTTTGCGATGGACTTTTCAACGAAAGCATCTACAACGTCATCAGCATAAGGTCTGTATCCGAGAATGTTCTGTCCTCTGAAGAGCATCTGAAGCTTGGTGTTCTTGAATCCGTCACGGAGCTTTCTGAGTCTCTCCCAGGGATCTTCCTTGAGGAATCTGAGTGAAGCGTCGAATGTAGCTCCTCCCCAGCACTCTACTGCATGGTATCCTACCTTATCCATCTTCTCGACAATGGGAAGCATGATCTCGGTAGGCATTCTTGTAGCGATAAGGGACTGGTGAGCGTCTCTTAAGACTGTCTCCATTATCCCAACGGGTTTTTTAGTAATTTCAGCCATTTTTTTATCCTTTCTATTTATACTAAACGGATTGCTTCATTGCTTCGCAATTCTCGCAATCCTAGACGAATTCGCGATCTTTTATTTTTTCTTTGAAAAAATAATCTCGCTCATTCGTCGTGCGGGGCTTATGTTCATTTCCGGTCGCCCATGCAAGCATGGCTCCCGTCATGAACAAATCCCCTGTTTAGAACACTCCGAACATTGCCATGAATGTACCCGCGCAAACTGCGGTACCGATAACTCCGGCAACATTGGGACCCATTGCATGCATGAGAAGGAAGTTGGTGGGATCCTCTTCGGAACCGACCTTCTGGGATACTCTCGCCGCCATGGGAACTGCGGAAACTCCGGCAGATCCGATAAGAGGATTAACCTTGCCGCCCGTAGCAACACACATGATCTTTCCGAAGATGACTCCGGCAAAGGTACCGAATGCAAATGCCACAAGTCCGAGAACGACGATCTTGATGGTATTGAGGTTAAGGAAAGCCTCTGCGGAAGTGGTTGCACCGACGCTCGTTCCGAGGAAGATAACAACGATATACATCATTGCGTTTGAAGCTGTCTCGGTGAGCTGACGTACAACTCCGCTCTCTTTGAAGAGGTTACCCAGCATCAGCATACCGATAAGAGGTGCGGTGGTGGGAAGGACCATACATACAACGATGGTGATGATGATGGGGAAAAGGATCTTCTCCAGTTTTGATACGGGTCTGAGCTGACCCATCTTGATGGCTCTTTCCTTTTTGGTGGTGAAAAGCTTCATGATGGGAGGCTGAATGATGGGAACAAGGCTCATGTAGGAATATGCGGCAACCGCGATAGGTCCTAAAAGTGCGGTCTGTCCGAGCTTACCTGCAAGGAATATCGATGTAGGTCCGTCAGCTCCTCCGATGATGGAGATGGCTGCAGCGGCCTTGTCGTTGAATCCCATGAAGATAGCTCCGAAATATGCAACGAAGATACCGAACTGTGCGGCAGCTCCGAGAAGGAAGCTCTTGGGATTGGCGATAAGGGGACCAAAGTCTGTCTGTGCACCTACACCCATGAATATGAGTGAAGGCAGGATGGCAAGTTCATCCAGCTTATAGAAATAGTAAAGCAATCCGCCGGCACCGTTGGGAGCTTCCTCTGCAGAGAGGATGATGTCGGGATAGATATTGACGAGCAGCATACCGAATGCAATGGGCACAAGGAGAAGCGGCTCATACTGTTTGGCAATAGCCAGATAAAGGAAAAAGCAGGCAACCGCGATCATTATGTAGTTTCCAACCGTCAGGTTGAAGAACGCTGTCTGATGAACGAGGTTGTCCAGCGTGCTTAAAAAATAACTCATTGGTTACTCCTTCGTTTCATCAGTTGAGGGTTGCAAGAACAGCTCCTGCTTCTACGGGATCGCCTGCATTGCAGTCAATGCTTGCAACGGTTCCGTCCTGGGGAGCAACGCAGTTGATCTCCATCTTCATGGACTCAATAACAACAACGGGATCACCCTTCTTAACGGCATCGCCGACATTCTTGACAGCCTTGAGAACCTTTCCTGCTGCTCCTGCTTCAACCTTGATGCTTCCTGCGCCTGCGCTCTTTGCGGGAGCGGGTGCTGCTGCGGGAGCGGGTGCTGCTGCAGCGGGCTTAGCGGGTGCTGCCACTGCGGGTGCTGCGCCGTTCTCTTCTACGGTTACTGCATATGCGGTTCCGTTTACGGTAATGGTATAATTTTTCATTTTATTTTCCTCCGAGGATTATTGTCTCTTGATCTTTCTGATTGAACGGACCACAAATCCGTCCGTGCTTGTAGTTCCTTCATATGCAGCAATCGCAGCCGCTATGACTGCAACGAGCTGGGCATCACCCATCTCTGCCGTCTCATTCTTTTCGATCTGCTTAACTGCCCTGTCGATTCCGTCCTCAGTCTTATCCTTCTTCCTGCCGCCTCCGGAAAAGAGACCGAACAGAGAGATAATGAATGAGATGACAATGAGCATTACGAAAACCGTGCCCATTCCGATAACGGTGTTAAGACCTGCCTTGGACATCTTCTCGCCAAGTGTGTATCTGGCATTGAATGCGGCACTCGTCATACGGGGATTGTAAACGTCATTGGTAAAGATCATCTCAACATCGGCAAATCTCTTTTCGCATTGGCACTCAACATCGACAATGATCTCGTTTCCGTCAAGAGTCACCACCGGTTCTCCTATGCTGACTATCTCACCGGCTTCGGAAATACCCTTCTGAAAACTGTCAACGGCATTGGCAAATGCATAACCGTCAACGCTGAATCCGATGTAATCTGCCATGAACTTCTCAAGCTCATCATAAGTATAATCGGTATAAGGAACACCTCCGATCACATCAGGCTCCAGTGCAACCTCACTGAGAATGTTGATACCGTAGGATGTAGCGATCATTCCGGCGTATTCCATTCTCTTGTTCTGAATTTCGGTATATTCCGTTGTTTCGCCGCATGCACACAGAAGAAGTCCGAGGATGACCGACAATATAACGATTCTGAATTTTTTCATATATATGTCCTTCCTCAAATGGATGTGTGCTTCTTGTAAATATCTTCTCCGCGCTTGGAATAAAGCATCTCGAAGGATGCGATCACATACTTACGGGTATCTGCTGCGTCGAT
>JAILOC010000172.1 GCA_024691045.1 Lachnospiraceae bacterium
TATATGATAAACAGGTATCTGGGACTTGCGATTGAATCGGTCCTTACCTGTTACATCCTTGCGGCGAGAAGCCTTTGCAGGGAGAGCATGGCTGTTTCTAAGGAGCTTGATAAGGGAGATATTCCCGGAGCAAGGTATAAGCTTTCGATGATAGTCGGAAGGGATACGGCAGAACTCAGCGAAGAAGAGATAGTCAAGGCTGCTGTAGAGACTGTTTCCGAAAATACCTCCGACGGAGTAATCGCTCCGCTTATCTTTACCGCGATTGGAGGACCGGTGCTCGGATTCTTATATAAAGCCGTCAACACCATGGATTCGATGCTCGGATATAAGAATGAGAGATTTAAGGATTTCGGTTTCTTTTCCGCCAAGGCGGATGATGTGTTTAATTTCCTGCCTTCTAGAATAAGTGCACTGTTCATGGTCGCGGGAACTTTCGTAATCGGAATCTTTTCAAAAGGATATGACGCAAAGAGTGCCGCAAGGATATGGAAGAGGGACAGGCTGAACCACAAGTCGCCGAATTCCGCACAGACCGAGAGCGTATGCGCCGGAGCACTCGGACTTAAATTGGGAGGTCCGCATCTCTACGGCGGAGTGATGGTCGACAAGCCCTTTATCGGGGATGAGATCAGACACGCGGAGATTACAGATATTAGAAGGTCGAATAACCTGATGTTCATGACAGAAACGCTTTCAGTGCTGATGATATATGCTGTTATGTCTGTCATGCTGGTATTAATGTAATGCTGTATGCCGGGCGGCCCGGAGCAATTTTGTAAAGCGTATGACAGAGCGGCTCTGATTATAATGTGAGGTGTACATGAGTCACGGCGGAGATATCTACAGAAATAAAGTTAATATCGATTTTTCAATCAATCTGAATCCGCTCGGGATCCGTGATGAGATGAAGGCGGCGCTTTCGGATTCTCTTGAAAGAAGCATCCGATATCCTGATATGGAACAAAGAGCACTCAGAGAGAAGATCTCTGTCGCAGAGGGTCTTGATTACGCCAATGTCTTTGCGGGATGCGGAGCATCGGAGCTTATCGCCGCAATGGTCAGGAGCACCGGCGCAGGGAGTGCGCTCATCTATGCTCCTTCCTATACGGGATATGAAAGGGCACTGGACAGTGCGGGCGTGGATATCTGTTATCACAACACGCTCAAGGAATCGGATTTCGACCTTACACCGGATGACATTGATGCGATAGGCGAACAGACCGATCTGGTATTTCTTTGCGATCCTATCAATCCCACGGGAAAGAATATAAAAGAGGAAGTTCTTGAGGAGACCATACGTAGGGCGAATGCTGTGGGAACAAAGGTGATCCTCGATGAGAGCTTTTATCTGATGTCCGAAGGATGTAACGGTTCCTTCAGGTCACGGAGCATCGACCTTCTGAAGGCATACGATAATCTTTACATTCTCAGATCCTTCACGAAGCTTTTCTGCGTTCCCGGAATAAGGGCGGGAGTTGTGTTTGCATCCCACGAAGGAATAAAGGGAGTCGCAGGCCAGGTTCCTGAGTGGAATCTTCCTGTCACGAGTGAAGCGGTCATTTCCGCGGGATACGATCTTCTTAAAGATAAAACCTTCCTGAAGAATACGCTTGAGAAGATAAGGTCGGGAAGAAAATATCTTACGGAAAGTCTCAGAGGATTCGACTTCAGGGTATACGACAGCGATACATCATTCGTACTCTTCGAAGGACCGGAAGGTCTTAAGGACAAGCTTTTGAAAAAGGGAATCCTTATCAGGGAGTGCGGTGATTATGCGGGACTGGACGAAAGATATTACCGCGTTGCCGTAAGGACGGAAGCTGACAATAAAGCGTTGGTAAATGCGATAGGAGAATACCTTGTTTGAAAAATTAGGACCTGCCGAAATAGAAAAGAGAAGCTTTGAGATCATCACAAGTGAACTTGAAGAGAAGGGAATCGTTCTCGATAAGGAAAATGAGCTCGTCATAAAAAGATGCATCCATACATCTGCGGATTTTGATTATGCCGAAACTCTTTCCTTTTCAAATGGAGCCGTGGAGAGGATGAAGGAACTTATCCGCGGCGGTGCGGTGATAGTGACCGACACCAATATGGCACTTGCGGGGATCAACAAGAAGAAGCTGGCTTCCTTCGGTGGTGAAGTGCTCTGCTTTATGGCTGATGAGGAGGTCGCCGCTGAGGCTAATGAAAGAGGTGTGACGAGGGCTGCCGTTTCAATGGAAAGAGCATCGAAGCTTGACAGGAATGTCATATTTGCGATCGGAAATGCACCCACCGCACTTATCAGACTGCATGAGATGATGGATGAGGGAATCTTTACTCCGAAATTTGTGATAGGTGTTCCGGTCGGATTCGTAAATGTTGTATATGCCAAGGAACTGTTTCTTGATTCGGATGTCCCCTTCATCATAAACAGGGGGAGAAAGGGCGGAAGCAATATTTCCGCCGCAATATGTAACGCCGTACTCTACAATATGTAAAGGATGCCTGTATGAGAAAAGGCTTTACCACGGGAAGCTGTGCCGCAGCCGCATCAAAGGCTGCCGCGCTTATGCTTCTTTCGGGAGCGGAGAAAAATAAAATAGAGATCACTACTCCCGCAGGTATAGTCTACAGTCCGGAGATCGAGGATATCGCGAGAGGAGAAGACTTTGTTAAATGCGCTGTCAGGAAGGATGCGGGTGACGATCCCGATGTCACCGGAGGAAGCCTTATATATTCCAGAATCTCCTTTACGGATGAAAAGGGACCTTCGGGCGAAAGGGTGATCATCAAAGGCGGTGAAGGAGTAGGGACCGTAACAAAGCCCGGGCTTGACCAGCCTGTCGGAAATGCCGCGATAAATTCTGTACCGAGAATGATGATTACGGATGAAGTTACGCAGGTGATGGATTTCTTTGACTACGAAGGCTCGCTTGAAGCGGAAATTTCTGTTCCGGGCGGTGAGGAGATCGCTCTTAAGACATTCAATCCGAGACTCGGAATAGAGGGCGGAATATCGATAATCGGGACATCGGGAATAGTGGAGCCGATGAGCACAAAGGCACTTCTCGATACGATCAAAGTTGAGCTTAAGCAGCTGAAGGAAATGGGAGCAAGCGTTGCCGTGATCTCTCCCGGAAATTACGGTATGGATTTCATGAAGGAAACTTATGATTTTGATCTCGACCGTGCGGTAAAGTGTTCCAATTATATCGGTGACACGATCGACATGGCAGTTGAACTCGGCTTTGATAAGATGCTGCTCTGCGGTCATATAGGAAAGCTTGTCAAGGTATCGGGCGGCATTATGAATACACACTCCAAAGAGGGTGACTGCCGAATGGAACTCATGGCTGCCGCAGCCGCGAGGTTCGGAGCGGATAACGAAACCCTCAATAAGATCCTCGACTGCGTAGTGACCGAAGAAGCGATCGCGGTAATGGAGGAAAAGGGTCTGAAGGAAAAATGTTTTGAGTACATCACGGATAAGATCTCCTTTTACCTGAACAAGAGAAGCACGGACAAGATGAAGGTCGAGTGCATAGTCTATTCTAATGCTTACGGAGCTTTAGGGCAGACCGAAGGCGCTGCGGCATTTATCGAAGAAGCAAAAAGAAAGAGTACGGAATGATCAATTTTGTGGGAGCGGGTCCCGGCGCGGCGGATCTTATAACCGTCCGTGGAATGGAGCTGATCAAAAAAGCAGATGTGATAATCTATGCGGGCAGTCTCGTTAATCCCGCGCTTCTTGAATATGCCTCGAAGGACGCGGTCATTTACGACAGCTCGCGTATGACTCTCGAAGAGGTTCTGGATGTGATGATCCCGGCCGCCGAAGAGGGCAAGGAGGTCGTAAGACTCCATACGGGTGATGCGAGCATTTACGGCGCGATAAGGGAGCAGATGGATGAACTCGAAAAAAAGGGGATTCCATATGCCACATGTCCCGGAGTAAGTGCCGCATTCGGAGCCGCCGCATCCCTTGATCTCGAATATACGCTTCCCGGGATCTCACAGACTCTTATCATCACAAGGATGGAAGGAAAGACTGCGGTTCCTGAGAAAGAAAAAATAGAATCGCTTGCTGCACACGCTTCTTCCATGGCAATCTACTTAAGCGCAGGTATGCTGGAGGAACTTAGCAGAAGACTTATCGATGGCGGATACAGTGAAGACACACCTGCCGCCATAGTTTACAAGGCAACATGGCCGGAGGAAAAGCGGATCGTCTGCACACTGAAGACACTTGCCGCGGAAGCCGCAAAGGAAAACATCACAAAGACTGCGATAGTACTTGTAGGTGATGTGATAGGAAGATCCGGCTACGAAAGATCGAAGTTATATGACCCGTCATTTTCCACGGAATTCAGAAAGGCGAAGGAGCCGTAAAGTTTTATGAGCAGAGTGGCGGTTTGCTTTTCGGCAAACGGAGCAAAACTTATCAGCAGGCTGAACTGTGCGTGTGAAGAGAAAAGCATCACAACTTTTATTCCGCATGCAAAGACGGAGAGCAGAGATATTCCTGAGGAGTTCATCAGGGTGGAAAGCGATATCCATGAATGGACTTTGGAGAATTTCGTTCAGGGTAATGAGATCGTATTTGTCGGGGCGATGGGCATTGCCGTAAGAGCTTTGTCCGGACTTCCGAAGGACAAGCTTTCCGATTGCCCCGTGGTCGTTATAGATGACGGCGGAAGATTTGCTGTTCCGGTTCTTTCCGGACATGCGGGAGGAGCGAATAAACTTGCGGAGGTGCTTGCATACCTTTTGGATGCCGTGCCCGTGATCACAACCTCGAGCGATGTGAACGAAGTATTTTCCGTAGATACCTTTGCGGTTGAGAACAGACTCACAATTGCGGAGAAAAGCGGGATCAAGAATGTTTCGTCCAGGGCACTTGAGAATAAAAAGGTTACACTTTCAATCAAGGACTTTCCGCCTGAGAAACCGGTGGATGTTGTAGTTGCGGATAAGACCGATGCGGAGCACCTGCTCCTTCTCAGACCCAAAATGTATACGGTCGGCATCGGCATGAAGAAAGACAAAGATCCGGAGAGCTTAGAGGAATTTTTCCTTAAAACTATCGGCGAGAACGGAATGGATGTAAGCGATGTCTATGCACTCTGTACCATAGATATCAAAGAGGACGAGCCTGCGCTGACCGCACTCAGGGATAAGTACAGGATCCCGGTTATTTCCTTTGATGCCGATCTGTTAAATAAAGCACCCGGAGAATACACTGCGTCGGAATTCGTGCGCAGGACCACAGGCGTCGACAATGTCTGCGAAAGAGCAGCGGTGCTCGGAAGCGGCTGTGGGGAACTGATCCTCCGGAAGACTGCGGGAGAAGGAATGACGATAGCGATAGCGAGAAGATCCGGTTTTAAATGCATATAACGGAGCGGTGAAATGGGTAACGGTAAGATCTATGTCGTGGGAATAGGACCGGGAAATGCGGATGACATGACTGTCAGGGCAAGAAGGGTTCTTGAAGGCTGCGACATCATTGCGGGTTATAAAACATATATCGATCTTGTAAGGAATGAATTTCCGGATAAAGAGTTTTACGAAAACGGAATGCGCGGAGAGACAGAGCGCTGCGAAAAGTGCGTTGAATATGCTCTTTCCGGCAAAAACGTTGCACTTATCTGCAGCGGGGATTCCGGCGTGTACGGAATGGCATCACCCCTTCTGGAGATTGCGCACGGGAAAGGCTTTACGGATGTTGAGATCGTTCCCGGAGTTACCGCGGCGCTCAGCGGAAGTGCGGTCTTAGGTGCTCCTTTGTCGCATGATTTCTGTGTTATAAGTCTGAGCGACCTTCTGACTCCCTGGGAGGTCATAGAAAAGCGTCTTACAAAAGCTGCGGAGGGAGACTTCTGCATTGCGATATATAATCCCTCAAGCAGGAACAGATCCGGGTATCTTAGGAAAGCCTGTGAGATCCTTTTGAAGGTGAAATCCCCGGACACCTCCTGCGGTTATGTAAGGAATATCGGAAGGGAAGGGACCGGAAGAAAAGTCTGTACCCTTTCTGAGCTTGCAAATGAAGAAGTGGATATGTTCGTTACCGTTTTTATAGGCAATTCCAAAACGTTCATCAGTGAAGATTTATTGATAACGCCGAGAGGATACAAGATATGACCGGATGCATTGTTTTTTCGGGAACAACTGAAGGAAGAAATCTTTCCGATGCGCTGTCCGCACACAGGATAAAGCATATAGTCTGCGTAGCCGGAAAATACGGCGAGGAGATGATGGAGGAGGATCCTTGCCGCGAAGTTCATGTCGGAAGAATGGATGCGGAAGAGATGAAGGGATTTTTCTCGGCGTCCGGCCTGTCCGAAGAAGCAATTATCGTCGATGCCACACATCCTTACGCATCGGAGGTCACCAAAAACATCAAGGCCGCATGTGCGGAAAAGAATCTCAGATACATCAGAGTGATCCGCTCCGGTGATGAAAGCATTGCCGGAGATTTCCCCAGGTATGCGACTGTGGAAGACTGTGCTAAGGCTCTTAACAACACTGATTCGAATATCCTTCTCACTACCGGAAGCAAGGAACTCGGCGTTTATGTAAAGAATGTTTCTGAAGATGTTCTCGCAAGAACATATGTCAGAGTTCTTCCTTCAGTTGAAAGTCTGGAAAAATGCGCCGAGGCAGGGATTGAGAAAACACACATAATCGCTATGCACGGTCCGTTCTCCAGGGATATGAATGCGGCCCTTATCAGGCAGTATTCCATAAAGCATCTTGTGACTAAGGAAAGCGGCGAAGCCGGAGGCTTTGATGAAAAGATAGGTTCTGCCATGGATGAAGGCATCATTGCGCATATAATCGAAAGACCTTCCAAGGAAGAAGGAATGAGTGTCTCGGCTGCCATTTCGATCGTTCTCGGTGAGTCCGCTCCCGCTATGACCGTTACGCTTGCCGGTATCGGAATGGGCTCAAAGGATTGCATGACCTGTGCCGTGTCCGAAGCGATAAATGAATGTGATATCCTGTTCGGGGCAGAGCGCCTTCTTGAAGGCATCACCAGGAAGAAAGCATATAAGATGTATAAAGCATCCGACATCATTCCTGTTCTCGAAAGAGAAAAACCCATAAAGCCCGTGATACTCTTTTCGGGTGACAGCGGTTTTTACAGTGGAACCGCCGGGATGATCGCCGCATTAAGAAAGTGGGATCCGGATGTGCACATAACTGTTCTTCCGGGCATTTCTTCTTTTTCATACATGGCGGCAAAGCTCGGCATCTCATATGATGATGCGGTTCTTTTCAGCCTGCACGGACGTGATGATGAGAGGAATCTTTCGCTTCTTGCAGAGAAGGTCAAGTATAATGCCAAGGTCATCACTCTTTTGTCCGGAAGTAAGGATATAAGAAAAGCCGTCGCTCTTATTAAGGAGCAGGACATAAATGGCAGGCTCATTGCGGGGATCGATCTTTCCTATGACAGAGAGAAGATCGTCTCAATGACTTTTGATGAAGCTGCGGAATTTGACGAAGAGGGCATCGTTACTGCGGTTCTGATAAATGATGAACCTCTGAAGAAGCCTTTGATAAACGTCGTCAGGGATGAGGATATGATCAGGGGTGATATTCCCATGACCAAGGAGTGCATCCGCCACGAGAGCATCATCAGGCTCGGGCTCTGTGAAGGGGATGTAATGTATGATATCGGCGGCGGTACCGGATCCGTTTCTGTCGAAGCTGCGTCCCTGTCAAACAGCATTACGGTATATTCCTTCGAAAAGAAACCCGAAGCGGTAAAGCTCATTAAAGAAAATATTGCAAAAGCGGGACTGCAAAACGTCAGCGTGATAGAGGGAAATGCACCGGAAACCTTTGATGGACTTCCCGCACCTGACCGGGTTTTCATCGGCGGAAGTGACGGTAAGCTCGGTGAGATGATAAAGTATCTCTCGGATCGTAAGAAGGGTATCAGGTATGTCATCAATGCCGTGAGCCTTGAGACGATGGAAGAGGTTAAGAAATTGATCCGGGAATATGAAATAACAGATAACGAGATCATTCAGATCTCGGTCGCGGGAGTAAGAAAAGCGGGTGAACATCATCTGCTCAGTGCACAGAATCCCGTCTGGATCTTCTCATTTACGATATGACAAATGCTGAAACGGTAAAAGTAAACAGACTTATGATCGCAGGCATGACGAGCGGCAGCGGAAAGACCACTCTTACCTGTGCTTTCTTAAGATGTCTTCAGAAAAAGGGATTGGATCTTAAGTCATATAAATGTGGTCCCGATTATATCGATCCGATGTTCCATAAGAAGGCATTCGGTATCGAGAGCAGGAATCTCGACATCTTTTTCATGGGAGAGGAAAGGCTCAGGGCTTCGATTGCTAAAGCCCGTGATTCGTATGCTGTGATCGAAGGCGTTATGGGAATCTATGACGGTAATGATGTGTCGTCGGTGGCAGGCTCCTGTTACGAGATCGCTTCCGTAACATCGACTCCGATAGTGCTTGTCGTTAATGCGGGCAAAGTCGGAAGAACGATCATTTCCATGATCAGGGGTGTTATCGGAGACGATGAAGGGAAACTCATAAAAGGGATAATCTTAAACAATATCACCGGTAAGTTTTACGGGATGCTTGCGCCTGAGCTTGAGAAGGCTCTTTCGGTTTCAAGGCCGGATGTAAAGCTTCTGGGATTTTTCCCTAAGACAAAAGGGATCGATTTCGAGAGCAGGCATCTGGGACTTAAGCTTCCGGACGAATCCGCGGAAACCGAAAAAAAGATCGAGACCGCATCGGAGGTATTTGAAGAAAACGCAGATATCGATGCGATGATTGGGATAATGCGCAGTGCCGATGAACTGATTATTCCGAAGGCATCTGTAGCGGACGCAGCTCCGGATGACGGCCTTACTCTTGCCGTCGCATATGATGACGCATTCTGCTTCTACTACCGTGACAATTTAGATATGTTCGAGGAAAGAGGAGTGAAGATAAAATATTTCTCGCCTCTTTATGACAGTGCCGTTCCTGAGGATGCCGACGGATTGCTCCTGGGAGGAGGATACCCGGAGCTTTATCTTGAAAAGCTCTCTCAGAACAGATCAATGCTTTCATCGATCAAAGCTTTGATCGACCGAAGGATTCCTTCTCTTGCGGAATGCGGCGGATTTATGTATCTCGGAAGATCAATAGAAGATGATAAAGGAAATGTTTACGAGACCGTAGGAGCTTATGAAGGTAAGTGCAGGTTTTCGGGCAAACTTGTTAGATTCGGATATATGCAGATCATAGAAGCGCCCGAGGATCTCCTTTGCGGGAGCATGAAAGGCCTTAAAGGACACGAATTCCACTATTATGATTCGGATATGAACGGCGAAGCCTGCATTGCCGGAAAGCCCTTCAGGGATATTACCTGGAAGTGCATTGTCAGTGATAAGAACGGCATCTGGGGATTTCCGCATTTTTATTACGGTTCGGATCCTGCGTTTGTCGACAGCTTTGTCAGGAAGATGAAAGAGGTTAAGGATGGAAAACTCGAGTAAGTTTTTTGCAAATAAAGAGTGTAAATACTATCCCTGTCACAATATCGAAGGCGATATGAACTGCCTTTTTTGCTTTTGTCCACTCTATAACCTTGCCTGTCCGGGAAATTATACTATAATCGATAAAGGGGACAGAAAAGTGAAGAGCTGCAAAAACTGTAACTTCCCTCACGTCCCCGGCAATTATGACAAGGTTATGGAATATCTGAAGAAGAAATGAAATTCTCCGTCATCACCGTATCACTTAATGCGGGCGACAAGCTTATACAGACCGTGGAGAACATCCTTGCTCAGAAGGATGCCGAATTCGAGATCGTCATCAAGGACGGTCTTTCTTCGGATGGATCGGTTGATAAGGTAAGACAGCTGGGCGATCCCCGCATATGTATCTATGAGCAGAAGGATACCGGGATCTATGACGGAATGAATCAGGGAATTTCGCATGCGACAGGTGATTTCTATATCTTCATGAACTGCGGCGACTGCTTCTACGATGACGAAGTCCTGAAGCGTTTCGAAAAGGCCGCATCGCAGTATATCCAAAAGAACGGAAAACCTTCAGAGTCGAAACCGCTCATCATTTACGGAAGCAGATATTCTTCCCTGAATGAGAGCATCGAATATATCTCACCGATGATCACACCGCTCGTGTGCTTCCGCAACAT
>JAILOC010000199.1 GCA_024691045.1 Lachnospiraceae bacterium
GGACATTGCCAAATATCTCGGTGTTACCAAACCCAGCGTGAGTAACGCTATGAAAAAGCTCCGTAAGGACGGCCTTATAAGCTTTAACAGTGACGGTTATATTTCTTTTTCGGAAGAGGGCAGGAAGGCGGCCGAAAACGTGCTCAGCAAGCATGTTCTGATAACCAGGATACTCATGAAGATCGGAGTGAGCGAAAAGACGGCATTATCGGATGCCTGTAAGATAGAGCATGCGATCAGCGATGAGACGTACAGGTGTCTTATGGATTATCAGACAGATCATAAATGATTTTAATAAACCTATTGACAAGGTAGGTTTTTTAATGTATAAAATATTACGTTGTAATATTACATTGTAATAAAAAGCGCTTGAGGTTACTTTATGTCCTACGATTATGAACAGACACATGAAAACATCCTGATCAGTGCAAGGGCTCAGTTTATGGAAAAAGGTTTTGCCGATGCGTCGATCAGGAAAATCTGCACAGATGCCGGGGTTACCAACGGGGCATTCTATTCTCATTTCAGCAGCAAGGAGGATCTTTTCTGCAGCATCGTTGGGCCGAGCATAGATGGGTTGTCCGATATTTACGAAGATGAAACGGAATCCTTTCTGGAGGTGAATGGCCCCGAGGATGTGATCAAGGCATTTAAAGATGCCTACAAGTCGCTGGACAAGCTGATCGGATACGTATGCGATCACCGTGATGACTTTGTACTGATCATAGAGGCGGGAAGAGGTACCATATTTGAACACTTTCAGGATGAACTCGTAGAATCCGAGGTCAAGAGTATGAAGAGTTTTTTTAAAGCAAGTAAACGCTTCATCAAAAATAAAGAGAACATATCCGACAACATAATCAAAATGGGATCATCTTTTCTGATATCTACGGTATTCGAAGGAGTTAAGAAGGGATTAAGCGCTGAAGAGATAATTCATGAGACCAAGCTCGTGAGTGATTACTGTGCTGCCGGATATAAATGTGTTCTGGGCATCTGAAAACAAGGCCCGGTAATCCGGGCCTAAAAAAATATACAAAGGTTAGCAAATGCTAACTAAGGAGGAGGCTTTTATTATGAACAAGAACAAGAAAACACTTACCGGTAAGGATCTTATCACCGTTGGAATCTATACCGCCATTTATATAGTGGTGATATTCTGCGTAGGCGCATTCAATGCGATTCCGATCTTTTATCCGCCTTTTATGTTTATCGGTCCGGTGATAGCCGGAATCCCTATGATGCTTTATTACACCAAGATCGAAAAATTCGGAATGATCACGATCATGGGAGTGATCTGTGCGGTATTCTTCTATATATCCGGATACACCTGGATCTGTCTTTCCATTATGATCCCGACTGCACTGCTTGCAGATATCATTCTTACAGTCGGCGGATTTAAAAAATTCGCATCCATAACCTTAAGCTATATGGTCATGTCTCTCGGAATAATGGCGGGGCCTGCCAATCTCTGGTTTGCCGGAGAAGGATACTGGGACAATATCAGAGAGTCAATGGGTGACCAGTACGCAGAGCAACTTGCAAGATTCATGCCCCTCTGGATGCTGCCTGTCGGTATCTTATTGATCTTTGCCGGAGGCTTTGTCGGTTCCCTTGTCGGAAGAAAGATGATGAATAAGCACTTTAAGAAAGCCGGTATTGCATAATGTTTGATCATATTAAGCCCAAAAAGTTCCATCTCGATCCGAGGACGAAACTGTTTTTGATAATAGTGATAGCAACACTCGAACTGATCGATGTAAATATCTGGTTTACCATTGCGGTGGGTTTCATTCCCTTCATTCTCTTTATCACGAACAGACAGTATCTCGGATCGGTCAAATATTTCGTATTGTTTCTGCTTGCAGCATTCATTCACGTCCACAGAGTCGGGGTTCAGCTCAATATGGTTGTGAATATGTTTGTTGTTCTGCTGGGGGCGCTTGTTCTCAAGCTGTCCCCGGCATTTGCCTGTGCCGATTACATAATCAAATCCACGGGTGTAAGTGAGATGATCTCTGCTTTCAACAAGATGAAAGTGAGCCGCAAATTCCTGATCCCTTTATCGGTAATGTTCAGATTTGCTCCCACCATATCCCAGGAAAGACATGCCATTCACGATGCGGCTGCAATGCGCGGAATAATCATAACAAGGAAGAAGTTCTGGGAGAATCCCATTCAGGCATTCGAATACAGGGTGGTTCCGCTGATGATATCGATCGCAAATATCGGTGAGGATCTGTCGGCGGCGGCGCTTTCCAGAGGACTTGATAATCCGGTAAGACATACCAATTACACGGATGTCAGATTTACAAAGAAAGATTTTTTCACCGTACTTCTTACGGTTTTGTTTTTATCATCGGTATATCTGATCTCGACCAATTTGATGTGACGGATCTGCCGATGCAGACAGGTGATGATAAATGATTGAGTTTAAAAATGTATCCTTTGAATATGAGGATGGGACCGGGATCATATCGGATCTGGATCTTATGATAAACGACGGAGAGGTTCTTCTGTTGTGCGGAGAGTCCGGATGCGGCAAGTCCACACTTATAAGAATGATCAACGGCCTGATCCCCAACTACTACACCGGCAGGCTTTCCGGAACTGTATCTGTGAACGGTCACGATACCGCAGACACGGAACTTCATGTGCTTGCCAATCATGTTGCATCTGTGTTCCAGAATCCCAAGACACAGTTTTATAATGTCGATTCAACCGAGGAGATGGTCTTCAGCCTTGAGAACCGCGGAATGAGCCGCGAGGAGATGGATGAAAGGCTTCATAAGACTATAACCAAACTCAGAATGGACAATCTCGTCGGAAGAAGCCTTTTTAAGATGTCTGGAGGCGAAAAGCAGAAGGTTGCCTGCGCCTGTGCGGATACTTCCGATGCGGACATAATCGTTCTGGACGAGCCTTCATCCAATCTCGATCTGCATTCCATCCGTGAACTTGCGGAAATAATCGGCATCTGGAAGTCGGAAGGAAAGACTGTTGTCATAGCGGAACACAGACTTTATTATGTCCTGCCGATCGCGGACAGGGTTCTTTATCTGAGAGACGGAAAGGTGGAGCTTGAATGTTCTCCGGATGAGCTTGCAGCGCTCGGAGAGAACAGATTGCATGAAATGGGACTGAGAAGTACCGATATCATGAATCTTCCGCTTAACAGCGAACCCGTTGACGAAAACAACAAGATCATCCTTGCGAATTTCCATTATACATATCCCGGCAGGCTGCAGGAGTCTTTGAATGTTCCTGTTATAAATATTGCGAGGAATTCGATAATCGGGGTTGTCGGTGATAACGGAGCGGGCAAGAGCACATTTGCCAGGGCTCTCTGCGGTCTGGAAAGACATGCGAGCGGAAGTATCGAAGCGGACGGTGAGATACTTGCGAGAAGAAAAAGACTGAAGAAGACATTTATGGTCATGCAGGATGTGGGACATCAGCTTTTTACCGATGAAGTGCATGAGGAGATGGTATTCAGCCTGGAAAAAGAAGACGAAAATTCCGAGCAGCTTATATCGGATATTCTGGGAGAGCTGAATCTGTCGGATAAATCCGAAAGACATCCGCACTCACTCTCCGGAGGTGAAAAGCAGAGAGTTGCCATCGGAAGTGCGGTTATCTCTAACAGGGAGATCATTGTATTTGATGAACCCACCAGCGGCCTTGACTACAGACATATGAAGGCTGTTTCCGGACTTATAAGAGATCTGAAGGCCAAGGGAAAGACTATCTTTATAGTGACACACGATCCGGAACTCATTGCGGAGTGCTGTGATGAACTGATCTATATGCAGGACGGAAAGGTACTCGAGTACGGCAAACTGACCCGTGATATGTATGACAGGTGGTTATACAGAACAGGAACACTCAAGGAAAAGAGAAAGATCGATGATGATCAGATGACGGCGCTTAAGCGCTTATGGCAGCTTGCGTATAAAGAGCATGCGAGGCTTATCACAGCGATAATATGTGCGGTGATCGGAGTGATCGGAAATATACTTCCGTATGTTGCCGCCGCGAGGATCATAGAATATCTGCTTACGGGAGTAAGGGATATAAGTGTATATGCTCAGTGGTGTCTCTTCGGTGTGGCCGGTTTTGTGATCAAGACCGTGTTCTACGGAGTCGGACTCGCGCTCAGCCATAAGTCTGCATTCAATACGCTTGCGGATATCAGAAAAGCTATGTTCGATAAGCTTCCGAGAATGCCTCTCGGAACAATAATCGATTCTTCGAGCGGAAAACTGAAACAGATAATAGTCGATGAAGTGGAGAGTATGGAAAGGCCCCTTGCTCACATGATCCCCGAGATGACCGCAAACGTGCTCGGTGCGATCACCATATGGCTTTATCTTATGTGTGTGGATTGGAGAATGGGATTCATCGCACTTATTTCGGTTCCGGCAGGACTTGCATTTGCGGCAACGGTTCTCATCGGATATGCGAAAGATTATGAAGGCTCCGTAAGAACGGTTCAGAAAATGAACAATTCCATAGTTGAATATATTCACGGAATTGAGGTTATAAAAGCATATAACCAGGGTGAAAATTCCTATGCAAAATTCAGAGACAGGGTGCTGGCAACCGCTCAGTATTACTATGACTGGATGAAGAGGATCCAGTATAAATGGTCGCTGACATATTCCGTTGCACCCGCAACGCTTGTAACGGTTCTTCCCATAGGATGGCTGATGTACAGAAACGGGTCGATAGAAATGGGAACGTTCATCACGTCCATAATGCTGTCTATGTGTATTGTAGGACCTATAATACAGGCACTCGATTTTGCGGATACATTTACTAAGGTAAAGACAACACTCGGAACCGTAGACGAGATCCTCAGTGGAAATGAACAGATCCATGGAAACGAGCCTGTTACACTGAAAGATCACAGCATAAGAATGAAAGACGTGTCCTACTCTTACCACGAGGGCATACAGGTCCTTCACGATATATCACTGAAGATAGCTGACGGAAAGATGACCGCACTTGTCGGACCTTCCGGAAGTGGGAAATCGACGATCGCAAAACTGATCGCCGGATTCTGGGATGTGGAGGACGGACGTATATCCATGGGTGGAGTAAACCTTAAGGATATTCCTCTCGAGCAGCTCTATGACCAGGTGGCATTTGTGTCACAGGATATCTATCTGTTCAATGATACTGTTATGAACAATATCCGTATGGGAAGGATGAGTGCAACCGATGAGGAGGTTATAGCTGCGGCAGAGAGTTCCGGATGCAGGGAATTCATCGAAAAGCTTTCTTCCGGTTTTGATACAATTGTCGGCCAGGGCGGAATGCATCTGTCGGGCGGCGAGAGACAGCGTATTGCCATAGCAAGGGCAATGATCAAGAATGCTCCGGTTGTGGTACTGGATGAAGCTACAGCATATATTGACCCTGAGAATGAAGCAATCATTCAGAATGCAATCGGTAATCTAATCAAGGGCAAGACTGTAATCGTGATCGCACACAGGCTTTCGACAATCAAGGATGCGGATCAGATAATACTTGTTGATGAGGGCACCGTGAAAGCTTTGGGAACGCATAACGAACTTCTGAGAAGCAGTGATGAATATCGCTCGATGTGGAATGCTCATATAGGAGCGGAGAGGAACGGTGCGGCATGATAGAAGCATTACATAAGATCATTTCATTTGCGGGCGTCGAAAAAAAGAACATCTATAATTCGATCTTTGTCAGTTTCTTAAGGGCATGTTTTTCCATGCTCAGGATCGGTGCGATTTATTTCATAATAGTCGCACTTGTAAACGGTGACAGATCGACACGGCCTGCGCTTATGGCATTTATACTGATGATCATCAGTATTCTTGGAAATGCAGGCACCAGAAATATTTCGCTTCTTCAGCAGACTCATGCGGGATTCTTTATGAGCGCCAATAAGCGTATGGAGATAGCGGATAAGCTGAAGCGGGTTCCGATGGGCTTTTTCAACGATAATAATGTAGGTGAGATAACAGGCATTGCTACAACCGTTATGAGTACGGTGGAAAATCTCGGAGCTACTGTGCTTGTACTTGTGCTGGGCGGATTGATAAACACGGTCATTTTTTTCCTTATGATACCGTTTCTTGATGTGAGGATAGCCGGAGTTGTGCTTGCGGGGATAGCTGTATATCTTCTTTTTACTTCATTTATGGAGCATAAGACCCGCACACTGGCGCCCAGAAGAGAAAAGAGCAAGACCATGATAGTTTCGGAAGTGCTTGAAAACCTTCAGGGAATGAGTGTTGTCAAATCGTTTAATCTTGCCGGAAAAGGCGATGCGCGACTTCGTAAGACGATCGATGAATACAGGGATAACAATATGGCCCTGGAGAAGATGTTCATCCCCAACACGATAGTTCAGAACATCATACTCGGTATTTTCAAGATGATGATCATATTTCTGTCCGTTTACTTTTATCTTCAAGGATCGATGGAACTGATCACAGCACTTATACTGATAGTTGTTGCATATCAGGTTTTTGCTGAAATAGAACAGACGGATTCCGGATTGTCGATGCTGCGTGTTGTTACAGGTTCGCTCGACCAGGTGAAAGAGATTGATAATATCCCCAAAATGGACTATATCGGAGAAAACTACAGACCTGAGAGAACGGATATCAATATTCGAAACGTCAGTTTTTCGTATGGAAAAAATGAGATATTGAATAAGGCTGATCTGAGCATTCCGGCAGACACTATGACGGCATTTGTCGGACCGTCCGGAGCAGGCAAGACCACACTTGCACTTCTCATATCCAGGTTCTGGGATGTTGATTCCGGAAGCATTACCATAGGTGGAAAGGATATCAGGGAATATACACTTGAGGCACTTATGTCTCAGATAAGTATCGTGTTCCAGAATGTGTATCTTTTTGAAGATACCATAGAGAACAATATACGGTTCGGTTGTCCGGATGCTTCAAGGGAAGAAGTTATAAGAGCTGCTAAGATGGCGTGTTGTCATGATTTCATCGAATCTCTTCCTCTCGGATACGACACCGTAATAGGTGAAGGAGGCGCAACTCTTTCCGGCGGAGAAAAGCAGAGGATTTCCATAGCGAGAGCGGTTCTCAAAGATGCTCCGATAATAATTCTCGATGAAGCTACGGCTAATGTCGATCCGGAGAATGAGGATAAGCTCAAAGCTGCATTTGAAGCTCTCACCAGGAATAAGACCGTCATCATGATCGCTCACAGACTCGAGACCATACGTAATGCGGATCAGATTGCGGTCATCAGTGACGGAAGGATCGAATCCGGAACACATGAAAGACTGATGAAGGATAATCAGGTATACAGAAGATTTGTGAATATGAGACAGCAGGCGGCAGATTGGTCGATGTGAAAGGCTGATACTTGACAAGTTAGGTTATGCTAACTATAATCTTTAGCGGTTAGAGTCATCTAACCGCTTTTTTGTGTGAAAACGGGCAAATTTGGAAAAAAATCTGTCTGCCCGATGAACAGATATGAGGAGGAATGGGAAAGTGTATCTGGAAATTAAAGATGTAAAAAAGAGTTACGGAGAAGGCGGAAGCTATGTCCGTGTTCTAAAAGGGGTTAATACAGGGCTTGAGAGAGG
>JAILOC010000007.1 GCA_024691045.1 Lachnospiraceae bacterium
CCTCTTATGACTGCATCTTTTCGTTCGACTATTTTCCTCTTTTGTCCAAAGTCTCCCAATCTTCAGGCTTACGGTATATTTCCTGGGTATACGACAGTCCACACCGCACACTCGAATCCGAAACTCTCGGAAATTCCTGCAACAAAGTATTTGTTTTCGATTACGCACTTGCCGCAATATATCAGGCACAGGGCTTTGATACAGTGGACTATATGCCTCTTCCGGTCAACACAGTGCGCTTAGCTTCCGTTAAGACAGACGGCTACAGGCAAGATATCACATTCCTGGGTTCGCTCTACAATGACGGGTTCAATTTCTACGATCAGATAACCTCTCTTCCCGATTATCTGAAGGGTTATCTCGATGCAGTCATAAATGCGCAGCAGATGCTTTACGGGATTGATCTCCCCTCACAGATGATCACTCCGGCGATCTTCTCCGAGATTGAAAAATACGTCAAGGCCGATCTCGGAAAAGGCTTCAGAAGCGCAAAAAAGAGCATATTCTGCGATATGCTCAGAAAGAAAGTCACTGTAAACGAAAGAAAAAAACTGCTGGCACTTCTGGGTGAACGTTTTAACGTCGATCTTTATTCCAGAGCAAAACCGCCGCAGGGAATGAACGTACATTATCTCGGAACTGCCGATTATTATTCGGAAATGCCGCAGGTTTTCGCATCAAGCAGGATCAACTTAAACATCAGTTTAAGAAGCATACTTACCGGCATACCGTTAAGAGTGATCGACATACTCGGAGCGGGCGGGTTCTGTCTTACCAATTTCCAGACAGAGATGGCCGAATATTTCGAAAACGGAAAAGAACTCGTTTGGTTTGAAAGCACAGATGATCTGCTGGACAAAGCAGAGTATTATCTTGCCCACGACGATGAACGCGTGGAGATCGCAAGGAACGGACGAGCCGCAGCGTAAAGACTCTTTTCATACGACGTGCTTCTGCCAAAGGTGCTCGGGTGCGTATGATCACAGGACGCATTTCAAAGGTGATAATACCGGTATCTGCTCAGACTAGGAGGTTTTGATTTTGAAATACAGTGTTGCATGCTGTTATCTGACACATAATCATACGGACGCTTTATCTGAGATCCTTAGCAGATGTCTTAAGCTTTATGCAGATCACGGGATCGACATTTATATTCTTGATGACAGCGATGATCAGGCAACCGAAGAACTGATCTGCGATCATATCAGAAACGGTGCGGATAACCTTTTTTACGTCGATGCCCACGCCGCCAAAAACGGAGACGACAAATACCTTCTTGCGATCCGGGGATACGGTCTGCAGAAGGAATATGATTATATATGGCCCAGCAAGGACAGGGTATGCTTTGACGAGCCCTTCATTTCGAGTTTATGTTCGGCAATAGACGAAGGTCACGACGTTATCGTCGGAGCATATGAATATGCCAGATGGGATGTCGGAGAAAACCTCGAAAAGAGCGTATACACCGATCCCTGTGAATTCTACAGATTATATAACGTCGTCTGTACAAACTGGGAATGTCTCATCAGAAAAAGATCCACAATGCTCGACCCGATAGACTGGGACAGGTATGTCCGGGATTACAGACTTGGCCCGGAGAACAGTTTCAACCAGACTATCACTCTTTTTTCAAGACTGTCCGAAATGAATGATTGTTCAATACGCATATGCAGGTATACCGAAGAAAGATTCATCTCCTCCAAAGCCTCTTCGATCTGGGGAAAGGTGATGTTCGAGTTGTGGATTGACAAATGGGTTGCCGCAAACTTCTCACTGCCTGCGATATATGACAAATACAAAACGGAAGCGATCAAGTCGCAGACCAATCTCTCCGAATTGTTCGGATCCGTTGAAGGCATGATCACTTTCCGCAATAAAGGTGTCTACACCCCGGAAGTATTTGAAAAATACAGAAATGTATGGCCGTTTGTGTCCAACATTCCGGTAGTCCATCTGGAAAAAATAGCAAACGGTGATTATGATGATGTACTTAAAGAAACGCTGATCGCATTCGAACAGTCATTTGCCGAACATAATTTCAAAAAAGCATGGTGGCTGATAGCGGCAAATACATACTTCGGAAAATACTACGATGACAGAACATACCGGATACTTGTCGGCTGCTTTAACAGATACAGACGGGATATGATGAGCCGTGGAGAATCCGATGTATTTGCAGGCATTTCTTCACTTCAGAACCTTCTTGACAGATACAGCTTCGTAAAATAACAGGATTGCAGTCTGTCACTGCAATCCTGCTGTTTTGAACATTTCCTCTATTCTCTTTTCATAACTGAAATCCCTGCGCACCTTCTCATATCCGCGGTGCGCTGTTTTTATGCGCTCATCTTCATGCGACAGATAATACTTTGCCTTATCCGCAGCCTCTTCGATGCTCTTATACATCACCACCTCGGATCCGTTTTCAAAATATTCATCGATCTCCGGCTGGAAATTCGTAAGAAGAAAGCCTCCGCTTCCCATAATATCCAGCGCCCTGAGCGGGATCCCGCTCTGTATGATCTTAAGCGAGGGATTAAGATTGATCCTGCTCGACTTAAACAGTGCGGGCATCTCCTTATCATATGATACCCTTCCGTGAACATTTACTTTATCAAGAAGAGCTTTTTCTTCATCACTTAACGGATTCGAGTACAGATCCGTGCGGATGCCCGAAATGCTGAGCAGCTTCAGAAGCGATAGCCTTTCCATATATGTTATCTGTTGCGCAACGGAATACGCCAGCTGGTCTTTCGTTATCTGAACGGAATCCTGTCCCAATGACCTGAAATGGGCATTTATGGCTTCAATGATGCCGTCTGTCAGCATATCACCCACAAACCAGTTGCCGTATATCCTGAGCTGTGTCTGAACCATCTTGTCGACCAGTTCCCTATGCTCCGGTGCCATAATGCCCCTCAGCATCGGAAGAGTGGAATTATAAAGCTGGCCCACGAATGAAACATCCGTAACGAATCTTTCTTCGGAAGCTATCCTGTCCAGCCTGTCACAGTTAACAGCAAGGGGAAGATGGTAGAAATGCTCAAGCCCGAGATCAAGATACTTTTGTACATCCTTCTTATCAAAAAGAAAAACATAATTCGTCGGATGATCCATTTCCTCGATCAGCGGAAGATTCATCGGCGAATCATAGCTCCAGGAAATATACTTGATATCCTTCTCGTGACAGACCCTTGCGACAAGCGGATAAAAATTCGTCGTCATCACCGCATCGGGCTTTGACGACAGTTCCGCACAGAGCTTTCCCTCAAATTCATCATTGTGATATTTGAGTTCCCAATCCTCACGGTTATAGGAATAAGTCAGAACCCTGCACTTATGACCCATTCCTGCGAGTTTTGCCATAAGGTCCGGCAGGGTATATGAACCTGTATCCATCAATAGAATATTCATGTCAGTTTTTTACATCTCCACCTATATACTATATCAAAAAGAGGAGACCGAAGTCTCCTCTTTTTTGCGCGTGAACTGAAATTGGTTCTGCAGTACCGGATATTATCCGAGAAGGCTGAGAACGCCCTGGTTGCTCTGGTTAGCCTGAGCGAGCATTGCCTGACCTGCCTGCTGGAGAATGTTCCTGTTCGAGAACTTAACCATTTCAGCGGCCATGTCGGTATCACGGATACGAGACTCAGCTGCGGTGGTATTCTCAACAACGTTGTCAAGGTTAGCGATGGTGTGCTCAAGTCTGTTCTGGATAGCACCGAGGTTAGATCTCTGAGAGTTAACCTGCTTGATAGCACTCTTGATGGTCTTGATGGAAGACTGTGCTGCGCCGTGGGTGCTTACCTTAATGGTGGTAGCGGTAAGTCCGAGACCTGAAGCGCTCATAGCTGAAATGCTGATAGAGATAACCTGATCAGCTCCGCTCTCTGCACCAACCTGAAGCTTCTTAGCGGTGAATGTTCCGTCAAGTAAGCACTGCTCGTTGAAAGTAGTGGTGGTAGCTACACGGCTGATCTCGCTCATGAGCTGAGTAAGCTCTGCCTGGATGTAGCTTCTGTCAGTCGACATGTTAGTGTCGTTAGCAGCCTGAACAGCGAGCTCGTTCATTCTCTGCAGCATATCGTGTACTTCGTTGAGTGCACCTTCTGCTGTCTGTACTGCGGAAACGCCGTCCTGTGCGTTGGTAGATGCCTGGGTCAGACCTCTGACCTGACGTCTCATCTTCTCGGAAATTGCAAGTCCTGCAGCGTTGTCGCCAGCACGGTTAATCTTGTAACCGGAAGAAAGCTTCTCAGTAGACTTAGTAAGGCTGGACTGAGTAAGACCAAGCATTCTGTTAGAGTTCATTGCTGTAAGATTGTGTTGTACTACCATAATATTTCCTCCTTGAAATAAATGTGATTCCGCTTCCCTGCGGATGTTTATGTTAGTTGGTCGGCTTAGAAACTCTCGGATCCGCGCTCATCCGAA
>JAILOC010000011.1 GCA_024691045.1 Lachnospiraceae bacterium
GATCGTGCCGGGTATCAGGGCACCGTTTCCTGCGTAATATCCGAGCCAGGGAATCTCAATCTCAGCGTCCATCAGAACCTGGAAGCCTTTATGATCGACCTTCTGGGGATCGACCGAAAGGATCGTGGTAAAGCCTCTTGCAAAGAACATTCCTGCAAGCGTTACGATGAACGGCTGGATCTCAAGATAGCTGATGAGAAGGCCCTGTACGATACCGAATGCAAGTCCGATGGCAAGTGCAAGCAAGGCAGATCCGACTACGCTTCCGCCCTTGTTCAGGTACAGAACGCAGCTCATTACCGTAAGGGAAGTTACAGCACCGACACTGATGTCGATACCGCCACCTATCATGACGATCGTAAGACCAAGGGATACGATGATGAGGCTGGCATTGTCATTCAGCATGTCGAAGATCTGCTGGGGGTGAAGGAAACCGCCGCCGAGGAAGATCATCGAAAGCAAATACATGCCGAAGAAGATACATATTGTTATGGTCATCAAGAGCTGTGTATTCGTAAGGGGCTCTCTGAATTTCTTTGTTTTCATGCCTGTGCCGCTCCTTTCGAATCTTTTTTCTTTAAGGAGGCCTTCTGCCTTACGACCTTGTCGAAATACTTCTTGACGACGGGCGAACCGATGACAACGAGAAGAATGATAACGATGGCCTTGTAAGCCTTGACGTCGGTGGATGAAACCTTCATCGCATAAAGGGTGGTGGTGAGCATCTGGATGACATATGCACCGATGATGCTTCCGCTTATCTTGAATCTTCCGCCGCCGAGATTGTTTCCGCCGATCGCAACCGCAAGGATGGCATCCATTTCAACGTCCACAAGGAGTGTCTCATGGTTGATCAGTCCGAGTCTCGAGGTTCCTATAACTCCGGCTACGCATACGCATACACCGAGGATGACAAAGGAAAGAATCTTGATGAAGGTGGTGTTGATACCGTTGAGCTTTGCGGCACTCTCATTGATGCCGACCGACTGGGTAAGAAGCTCCAGTGAAGTCAGTTTGAAAAGGAGCATAAAAATTATCGCCATCATTGCAACAATGAGAACCGGTGTGGGGATCGGTATTCCGGGAATGAAGCTTCCGATACCGGAAAGGATCGCACTCTTTACATTGGGAGTCGCACCGCCGTTTATCCAGTATGCGATCGAACGTCCGCAGGTATAAAGGATCAGCGTCGCTATCATCGGCTGTATCCTGAACACCGCAACGAGCACTCCGTTAAATGCTCCGAATACCATAGCTACCAGGCATGCACAGATAAATGCGAGGATAACTGTTCCGGCATTGATGACGGGAAATGCCTTGATAACCTTGATGAACACACCGCCCGCTATCGCTGCAGCCGCACCTACGGAAATATCCTGTCCGCCGCAGGCTGCGGTAACAAGGGTCATACCCATTGCAAGGATCGCAAGCTCACTTGCACCGTTGATGATACTGATCAGGTTACCCGCAAGAACGATATTGCCGTCATTATTCTGTGAAAAACCCAGACTGAAAAAGGAAGGATCCCTTATCAGGTTAAATACTACGAGCAGGGCTATCGCTATAAGGGGAATGGTCAGCTGGCCGAGTCCGCCGGCGAAGAGCTTTTTCTTATTTGTCTTCATCTTCAGACTCACCTCCCGCAATAGTCTTCATTACCTGTGTCTGGTTCAGGTCCTTACCCTTCAGCTCTCCGACTATGTGTCTGTCTCTCATGACAACAAGTCTTGAGCAGGTTCTGAGCATTTCCTCTATCTCGGAGGAAATGAATGTTACGCTCACTCCGTCCTCCGCAAGCTTTAAAACCAGCTTCTGGATCTCGAGCTTTGTTCCTACATCGATTCCTCTCGTGGGCTCATCGAGGATCAGATACTCGGGATGAGTAAGGAGCCATCTTGCAAGGATAACCTTCTGCTGGTTACCACCGCTTAAGGAGCCAACGGGAGTTTCGCGGCTTGCTGTCTTGATGTTCAGCATCTTGATATATTCGTCCGCATAGCTTTCCGCTTCGCTTCTGCTGATGGGTCTAAAGATTCCGTTCATTACCTGAAGTGCGAGGATGATGTTTTCCCTTACACTTAGGTCTGCAATGATTCCGTCTCTCTTTCTGTC
>JAILOC010000014.1 GCA_024691045.1 Lachnospiraceae bacterium
AGAGGCACAGGATGAGTTTGAAAAACTCGAAGCGGCCATCGCAGAGTCTGTTGACGGAATCAAGGGAATCGATGAGAAGACATCCTCACTTCAGAGTATCAAGGAGAGGATCGTTGCCAACGTAACGGATCTTTCCGCCATCTCAGAGGAAAACGCTGCATCCAATGCCGAGGTTTCCGCAAGCACGGACAACATCGCAACCTCCATCAAAGAGATCGCGGACAGGATAAAGGGTGTCAGCAAACAGGCGGACAATCTCAAAGAGATCGTTGCATTCTTCAAATAACACAGGACGAAAATGAAGACCCGCGGATCTGTTCCGCGGGTCTTTTTAAGGGAAAAATGAGTCTGCGGGTCGCTCACACAGGTGGCAGAAGCTGTCTTTTTCGGTCTTGTGAAATGGCCGGGAATCCTTGTAAAAAAAGCGTTTTTGGGCTAAATTAATAGTATATCCGAGGCAGGGGAAAACATGATCTCATATACGTTCATGATACTTCTCACAATCTTTATGGTACTGTATGCGATAAGCATATTTGCGGTCATCACGCATGATAATCCCTACAAGGGATATATCACGTGTCTCCTTGTCGCGGCCTTCCCTCCTTTCATACTTGACGGCTGTGTAACAATGACCAGGCATTACGAAGTGGCAGAGATAGGATACAGTATTCTGTATATAAGCATGGACATGATGCTGTTTTTCCTGCTCAGGTTCGTAATGTATTATTGTGACATTCCCTACAGGCGGAAAGCTTACACCATGATATTCCGCTTGCTCTGTCTTTTTGACTGCATTTCCGTTGCGTTTAACTATAAATTCCACCATGTTTACACAATACGCGTGGTTGACCCTTCCGAGCTTGCAGCTGTCCCGGGCGGCCCCGGTTCTTCTTCGCTTATCATGAACAGGATCTTCTACGGAGTGTCGGGAGAATGGTATTACTATGTTCACGGAGCGCTCTGTACTTTTGCCGTGCTTCTTGGAATCGCTTTTCTTCTCTGGAAAGCAAGCAGATATGCCGCAATTTACTGGGTAAAATATTACTGTATAGCTGGTTCGCTTCTCGTAACCGCTCTGTGGTATATCGGAGTTATGGTTTCCAACAGCCCCGTCGATGCATCACTGATCGGATACGGTATCACGGGTCTTCTGATAGTTTTCTTTACGACACTTTACAAGCCCGCAACTCTTATCAACAGTCTGCTCTCTGCATCGATCAGATCGTCCGAGAGCGGAATAGTTCTTTTCGATAATACAGGAAGGGTTGTGTTCATAAACCACAGCTTTGCGGATCTGTTCGGAATAGCCGACTCCGATTACGGAAAGGCGTACGACATTTTTAAAAAGCTTACCGAGAACGAGGAATCGATCAACAATTCATACTCGGCGGTAAAGCGTATCACCGACGAAGAGACCGGAATCGATACGATCTATGAGATCGACGTGTGCGATGTTTATGACAGCCGTCATGATTACTGCGGCTTCTATGCCAAGATCAAGGACCGTACCGATGAAGAGGTTGAGCTCGAAAAGGAAAGATTTCTTGCGATGCACGATTCCCTCACGGGACTATACAATATCAACTCTCTTTACAGGTTTACGGACGAAAAACTTGCACGCAAGGATTGCAGGGAATATGTGGCGGTGGTCACCAACATCACGGGGTTTAAGAGTATCAATGAGGTGTTCGGAACCGACAGGGCCGACGATGTACTCAAGGATATTGCGGGAAGGTTCTCAGAGATGATCGGTCCCGCAGGTATTGTTGGACGTATAACCGGCGACCGTTTCGGCATCTTTTTGAAAAAAGATGATTTCGATCCCGTGCTTTTTACCAGGATCTGCAGGTCTCTTTACATAGACAGGGGAGATTACAAATATCCCGTAACGATGCAGGTTGGTGTCTGTAATGTTGATGCGGCCGATCTGACCAGTCAGATGGTATATGACAGGGCGTTCCTTTCGATAGACGGCATCAAGAACGATATGCAGAAAGTAATTGCATATTATGACGATTCGGTCCGCGAGTCCATCCTCTGGGAACAGATGGTGACCGGAAGCGTCGATGATGCCATGGAGGCCGGAGAGATCATTCCTTTCATCCAGGCGCAGGTTGCCTCGGACGGAAAAGTAAGCGGCGGGGAGTGCCTGATCAGATGGGATCACAGGACAAAGGGAATGCTTCCTCCGGGAAAGTTCATAGGAGTGCTTGAGAAGACAGGACTTATTGCCAGGGTCGACCGCTATATGTGGGAATACGCCTGTAAGATCATCGGAAGGTGGAACGAAGAGGGGTATGAGGATATGTATCTTTCTGTGAACATATCTCCCAGGGATTTCTATTTTACCGATGTATACGGCGATATAACGGGATATGCAGGCAAGTACGGAATAAGGCCGGAGCAGCTCAGACTTGAGATAACCGAGACTGCAATGATGGGTAATGTCGAAACCGTTCTGGAAGTTATCAGAAGACTCAGAAACGACGGGTTCATTGTAGAGATGGATGATTTCGGATGCGGATACTCATCGCTCAACACTCTCAAGATACTCCCGGTTGATGTGCTGAAGGTAGATATGATGTTCCTTCGTGATATCAAGGATGCCGACACGCTGATTAAATCCAGATTCATTCTTTCCAACGTCATAAATATGGCGATTGATATCGGGATTTCGGTCATTACCGAGGGAGTCGAAACTGAGGAACAAAAAGCTTTCCTCGAAGAATGCGGGTGCCATAACTTCCAGGGCTATTATTTTTCCAAGCCCATACCCGTATCGGAGTTTGAAGAAAAGTACTTAAAGGGTGAATGATAATACAGATACCGGGATACTGTAAAAGGAACGCCCAATAAGCGTTCCTTTTTTCTGAAGATACTTTATGGATGATAAAGAAAAGAAAAACGAAACAAAGGAGATCATGACTCTTTCCTCGAAGATCATAGAGCTTGCGAGGGATGAGATAATGATGTCGTTCAGATTCCTGGACAGAAGCCTTATGGAACTTAAAAGTGAGGCTCGCCCCGGCTGCGGGAATATTTATTCGGGAATCGGAAGGTTTATTTACGATCCCGTGAACATCATACGGGCGGCGCAGAAGGATTTCAGGCTTCCTGCCCGTGTCATCTTCCACGTGATGCTGCATCATATCTTTGCCCATCCGTTCTCCGGGGAAAGGACCGACCGCGTACTGTGGGATCTTGCGTGCGATATCGCCGTCGAAAACGTGATCGCCGAGCTTGATGAGGATTGCATAAGACTTGAAACGGATCTTGCCACTGCCGGAATGCTGAAGGTTCTGAGGGAGGATGTGGGCAAGCTTTCTGCGGAAAGTCTGTACAGGTATTTCAGGAAAAATCCGCTGACTCCTTCGAGAGTAATGGAATATGAAAGGGCATTTGCCCTCGATTCCCACGATCTGTGGAGACCGGACTCTTCTCCGGAGATACAGATGACCGAAGAGGAGTGGAAGAAGATATCGAGACAGGTGCTTGCCGAAATAAAGAGCTTCTCAAAGAAAGGCGCCTCCGGCGAATCGCTTGAGAAAAACCTTTTGGAAGGCTCTGCGGTAAAATACGACTATAAGAGGATCCTGGAGCACTTCGTCGTCACGGGTGAACATACAAGACTCAGCGATGATGAATTCGATTATATCTATTACACGTACGGCCTCGAACACTATGACAATATGCCTCTTATAGAACCTCTCGAGTACAGGGAAGACAAGAGGATCAGGGATTTTGTCATAGCTGTTGACACATCCGCATCCTGCAGCGGGGAGACGGTAAAGAAGTTCATAAGACAGACCTTCGATCTGCTTAAGCGCAGCGAAAGCTTTTTCAGGAAGATCAACATACACATCATCCAGTGTGATGCGGAGGTCGAAAGGGACGACAAGCTTTCCGATTTATCACAGCTTGATACTCTTCTGAGCAATATGAAGCTGGTCGGGGGAGGCGCGACGGATTTCAGGCCGGTTTTCGATTACGTAAAGAGCCTGCAGGAAGCGAGGGAATTCGACGATCTTAAAGGACTGATATATTTCACCGACGGATATGGGATTTATCCGGACAGAAAACCCGAATTCGATGTCATATTTGCTTTTTTGAACGAAGACACATCCCGCCCGGCTCCGCCTGTGTGGAGCATGAAGGCAGTTATTGAGGAGGATGAACTGAAATGAACATAGCAAGCGCAAAACAGGTAATAAAGGATACGGTACGCATATACCTCAAGAAGGATGAATACGGAGATTACTGCATTCCCACGGTAAGACAGCGTCCTATCTTTATGCTGGGTGCACCCGGAATCGGAAAGACTGCGATTATGGAACAGATCGCATCCGAGATGGGCATCGCATTTGTTTCGTATTCGATGACGCATCACACGAGGCAGTCCGCTCTCGGCCTTCCCTATATCACCACAAAGCAGTTTGAAGGCAGGGAGTATTCCATAACCGAGTACACTATGAGTGAGATCATAGCATCGGTTTACGAGGCGATCGGAAGGACAGAAGTTAAGGAGGGTATTCTTTTCCTCGATGAGATAAACTGCGTTTCCGAGACTCTCGGCCCCTCGATGCTTCAGTTTCTTCAGTACAAGATCTTCGGACGTCACTCACTTCCGGACGGCTGGGTGATCGTGACTGCGGGAAATCCTCCCGAGTACAACAGATCAGTGAGGGAGTTTGACGTTGCGACTCTCGACAGGATGAAGGTGATAACAGTCGAGCCTGATCTTAAGGCCTGGATGGATTATGCGCGTGAGAAGAATCTACACGGTGCGATCCTCGCATACCTTGATGTAAAGAAGGAAGATTTCTATGTCATGGATATGTCTCCCGACGGCAGGGCTTATGTGACTGCGAGAGGCTGGGAAGATCTTTCCGAGATGATGAAGCTGAGCGAAGATGAAAAGATAACCGTAGACGAAACCCTTATCAGCCAGTACCTGAGAAGCGAGAGGGTAGCGAAGGATTTCGCGGCTTATTACGATCTGTACATCAAGTACAAGACGGACTATCATATCGCGGAGATACTTAACGGAACGGCTCCCGAGAGCATTTATGAGAAAATGAAGGGGGCAAGCTTTGACGAAAGGCTTTCCGTTTTGTCCATGCTCACGGAATCCGTCTCCGGAGACATGAAGGAGACGCTCGTTTATGCGGAGGCTCTTCAGATGCTCACACCCGTCATGAAGGCCGTTAAGGATATGACGGAAAAGAATGCGGATGATGCGGCAGTGCGTGATGTCGTAAGGAAAGCACTGGATACGCAGAGCGGCAACCTTAAGAGCCTGCAGGAACGCGGAATGATCACCAGACACCGTAAAAGATCCCTGCTCCGTGTCATCGACTTTTACAATGACTGCCTGAAAGCGGACAAAGCCGGCACCGGGGCGGACGGACCTCATCCCGTACTTTCGGAGTATAATGCTGAAGTCGGCAGGCTTAAGGAAAAAGCCATGAGCTCTTCATATAGACTTACAAATCTGATATCATTTGTCAGGAAAGCCTGCGAAGGCGGAAATGAACCAATGATACTTGCGACCAGACTTACATCCGATACCTGGTCATCAAGGTTCATAGGAACATTCGGAAACGAAGATTACGAGAAGCTGGCCGGAGATATGGAGATCTCCGAAAGAGGCCTGGAACTCAAAGAGCAGATTGCAAAATTTGATATCTGACGAATCCTGCGGAGGAAGATTTGGATAAGGAAATACAGTACCCGGAAGGAAGCCTGGTATATGCGATAAAAGAAAACGAAGCGGTCCTGAGCACCTGCAAGGGCAGGTTTACTTCGCTTGTGCTTCCGGAGTATCCATTTGACGGGGTAAAGCTGACTGCGATAGGCAAGAAGGCTTTCCTTGGCAAGAAGACCCTTCGCAGGCTGTCCGTTCCCTCATCCGTAAAGAGCGTGGGTGATTTCGGCTTTGCCCACTGCAGCAATCTCAAGGAACTCGAGATGCCCTTGTGTGAAGCGGGGGACGGGATATTTACAGGATGCAGCTCTTTGGAGAAGGTTTCTTTCCCGGGAATGTCCGAGGACAAGGCTGCGCTGTTTGCTCTTTCCGTGAGGTTTTCGGGCCCCGCGAGATTATCCGACGTCGAGGAACTTAACGAAGAGTGGTTCATCCGGTTTGATGCATGGATTTCATCCTTCCTTTTGCAGGCGGATGATGAGGGCTTTACCAACCAGATACTCTGCGGTGAGGAAGAGGTGGGCTTAAGCGACCGTGATGCATATATGAGCGGACAGAGAGTGATCAAGGCGTCTCTCTGCATACAGAGACTCCTTCACCCGGAGGGGCTTCTTCCGAATTACGAAAAATCTTTTACCGGGTATATCTACAGCCACAGGCAGGGCTCCGAAAACGGAAACGAGAGCTGGCTTGCGGTAAGGGACAATTATCCCGATAAAGCTCATTTCGGCATCCTCGAAAAATACGGCTGTGTCGACGACGGAAACAGGCCGGCAATGATGAAGAGCCTTGGAGATGATAAGCAGGAGCTTAAGAGCCTTCTTATGAAGAATGCGGGAGGCGAGGCGTTCGACAGATTCTTTTCGGGACTTGAGATCTGATGAAAAAAAAGAAAAATAAGATCAATTTAATATCTGTGAATGTCGCACTCACCTTTATGCTGGTTATCGCTGTGGCAGCCCTGGGACTGATCTCGTGGTACTGCCTGAGCGGAACCTTTTTCATTCGCGGCTATATGGAGCTTGAATCCGTGTATCAGTCCGATTCGCCTGCCGGTCAGACGGCTGCGTTTGGTTTGTTTGTTTTTGCCGTCTGTGTTCTTTCTTTTTTCACCGGGAAAACCGGCAGGTATTCCGAAAGCATTTCGCGTTACGTTCTTTACGCAGTGTCGGTATGCATTCTTCTTGCGGGATTTTTCTATATCGGCGAGCATCCGTATATGATGGACGGCGACCAGATCAATACCTTCTATGCCGGAGTTTATGCAAGGTTCGAAGGACAGGACATTCAGTATGCCATGTTCGGACCTGGCGGATATATCAGTATCTATCCTCAGCAAAAAGGCCTGGCATTTTTTTACTATCTTCTTTATCCGCTGTTTAAGGAGGATATGTTCATCTGCCTTCAGTTCCTCCATCTAATCTATCCTCAGATGATCCTTTATTGCGGATACAATATCCTTAAGACCGAGGGTGTATCGCCGGCTTCGAGGATTGTTTACTGTTTTGCGATCCCCGCATGCGTTCCTCTTACTCTGTATCTTCCGTACATGTACGGCGATCTCGGGTCGGTAGCGTTTTCTTTTCTTGCAGTCTTATTCCTTGTCAGATATATCAAAAGATCCCGAAAAGCCGATGCCGTGCTGCTCTGCTTTTCCGCGGCAGTTTCTTTTTTGCTCAGAAAGCAGATTTGGATATTCCTGATCGCCGCATTGATCGCACTGCTGGTTCAGGCAGTAAAGGCTTTAAAGGTGCGTTTTCTGGTCACGGGCTTATGTATGGTGTTGGCAGCCGGTTTATCCTTTGCTGCGATCGATCGCTTTTTTGAAGTTAAGTCCGGATATGAGAGCGGCAAGGGCGTTCCGTCTGTCTGCTGGCTTGTCATGGGACTTCAGGAAACAAACGGCTGCCCCGGGATCTACAACAGATACAATCAGGGCATATACGAGGAAAACGGATTTGATTCCGAAGCTGCAGAAGAGGCAGCACAAAAAGATCTGAGAGAAAGAATTGATGCTTTCAGGTCCGACGGGGTGTACGCAAGGTGCTTTTTTGCCGCCAAGATACGTCAGGAATGGACGGCACCCGATTGTGAGGCGCTTTCGACCACAGGGGTCTGGGATAACAGATCCGGAAGGGATGCGGATAATCCTCCCGGATGGCTGACGGACCTTTATAACGGAGCAAGATACGGACGGCTGATGAGAATTTCCAATGCATATCAGAGCGTTGTTTTCTTAAGTGCGTTTATTATGGCTTTGCTTCTTCTTTTCAAAAAGAAAAAGGAGATCCCGGTTACCTTGATCCTTGCATATACTTATCTGATCGGTGGATTCGTCTTTTTCACATTCTGGGAAAACAAGAGCAGATATATCCTTCCCTTCTTTGTTTTCACTCTCCTTTGCCTCCCGTTTTTTGCCGGGGAGATCGTCAGAATTTTGACAAAGGCCGAAAACTGTTTCAAAAACCGTTTTCGGAACCCCCGATAGCTTCTGAAAGTTATGGAAACGTGCGATTTTACGGCATTTCCCCCTTGTATTTGCGATTAAAAAAGGGTAAATTTAAGATGTATGATCTGATCAATCATACACTTGTTTACACTAGGGGAGGAAATATTATGAAAGAGAATAGGGGTTTTTCGCTTGTGGAACTGATAATCGTTATAGCGATCATGGCTGTTCTGATAGGATTGCTTGCGCCTCAGTTCATCAAGTACGTTGAACAGTCCAGACGTTCACGTGACATTCAGAGTGCGGACCAGATAAGGGAGGCATTCCTTGCGGACATTGCGGAGGGTAACACTTCCGGTACGGGATCGATCGCTGTAACAATCGAGGTCAATTCCGCATATCTTCCCGGAACCATCAATGAGACTCCGAAGGTTTCCGGACATGTTATTCCGCCCGGAGGAACCTTTACGGTAAGCTATGATGCGGACCTGAATCAGGTTAAGGTATATCCTACCGGTTATCCCACATATGACCTGACATCGGAAGCGGGTATCAATGCTTATAAGGCAGCCTGATTTCATGCAATGACACAGATCACGGCACTCGGGAATATTCATTCCCGGGTGTTTTTTTGGGAATTCGGTACGCTCAGTGCTATGATCCCGTAAGAGAATTTTTATAACAGGAGAACCGGAATGAATTTAGAAGAAGCTAAGGCAAAACTTGAAAAATACGGACAGATGCAGGTGCTCAGATATTTCGAAGAGCTTAACGATGAACAGAAGGAGGCTCTTCTTGCACAGATTGATGCAACCGATATGAGTATTCAGGAAAACTGTGCACACCAGGAGGAGCTCGGAAAGAGAGGAGTCATCAGCCCGCTTACCTGTATGGAGATTCCCGAGATCGAAGAGTGCAGGGAAGAGTTCGACCGCATTGGACTTGATGCTATCAAGGCCGGCAAGGTGGCGGCACTTTTGCTTGCGGGCGGTATGGGCACAAGGCTCGGCTCGGACGATCCCAAGGGGATGTACAATGTCGGCAAGACCAGGGACCTCTATATCTTCGAATGCCTTATTAACAACCTTAAAGAAGTAACCGACAGGGCGGGCGCATTCGTTCATATCTACATCATGACCTCCGAGAAAAATAATGACGCAACCGTCAGATTCCTGAAGGAGAAGAATTTCTTCGGATATCCCGAAAGCTATGTTCATTTCTTTATGCAGGCGATGGCTGCGGCAACCGATTATAACGGCAAGATCTATCTTGAGGAAAAGGGCCGCATGGCGACCAGCCCCAACGGAAACGGCGGGTGGTTCGTATCCCTGGTAAATGCGGGACTTCTCGATAATGTTCATGAGAACGGGATCGAGTGGTTCAATGTTTTTGCGGTGGATAATGTCCTTCAGAGGATCGCAGATCCCGTATTCGTGGGTGCGACCATTGCAAAAAACTGCACCGTAGGTTCAAAGGTTGTAAGAAAAGCAGCTCCCGATGAGAAGGTCGGTGTCATCTGCCTTGAGGACGGAAAGCCCTCCATCGTAGAGTATTACGATCTTACCGAGGATCTTATGAACGCGAAGAATGAAAAGGGTGATCCCGCATACAACTTCGGCGTTATCCTCAACTATCTTTTCTCCACCGCACAGCTTGAGAAGATCCTTAACGGAGCTCTTCCTCTTCATATCGTTGAAAAGAAGATACCCTGTCTTGACGGGAACGGAAATCTTTTCAAGCCCGAGTCACCCAACGGATACAAGTATGAGAATCTTGTGCTTGATATGATCCATCAGTGTGACAGTTGCCTTCCCTTCGAGGTTGTAAGGGAGAAGGAATTTGCTCCCATCAAGAACAAGACCGGTGTGGATTCGGTTGAGAGCGCACAGGCTCTTCTGGAAAAGAACGGAGTGATTCTCTGAAGATTTGATTAAGAATAGCCCTTGACTCTTCCCTTAGGGCATTCCTTAGGGTTAAATTATCATATGGTAATTCATAAAGGAGGTTTTATGGGAAAGATACTGGTTACCGGCGGAGCCGGATTTATAGGAAGTCATACAGTTGTAGAGCTGCTTGGCTCCGGAAAAGACGTAGTTATTCTTGACAATCTCAGCAATTCAAATGAGAAGGTTCTCGGAAGGATAGAAGCTATCACGGGCAAAAAGCCCGGATTCTACAATGCGGACATCAGGGACCGCAGCGCACTTGAGGAGATCTTCTCAAAAGAGGACATCAGTGCCGTGATCCATTTCGCGGGACTCAAGGCAGTAGGCGAATCGGTTGCCAAGCCCTGGGAATATTATGATAACAATGTTACCGGAACTCTTACGCTTGTCGATGTGATGAGAAAGCACGGATGCAAGAACATCATCTTTTCATCCTCCGCGACCGTTTACGGTAATCCTGCATTCGTTCCCATTACGGAAGAGTGCCCCAAGGGACAGTGCACCAATCCTTACGGCTGGACCAAGTCGATGCTCGAGCAGATCCTTTCGGATATCCAGAAGGCTGATAACGAATGGAACGTGATCCTTCTCAGGTACTTCAATCCCATCGGAGCTCATAAGTCGGGAACCATCGGAGAAAATCCCAACGGAATCCCCAACAACCTTATGCCTTACATCACACAGGTTGCGGTAGGAAAGCTTTCCGAGCTCGGAGTATTCGGAAACGATTATGATACTCCCGACGGAACGGGCGTCCGCGATTACATCCACGTAGTCGACCTTGCGATAGGACACGTTAAGGCTCTCGACAAGATTGATGAGAACTGCGGACTCAAGATTTATAACCTCGGAACGGGAACGGGTTATTCTGTACTCGATATTGTCAAGAATTTCGAGGAAGCTACCGGAGTTAAGATTCCTTACTCCATAAAGCCCAGACGTCCCGGCGACATCGCTTCCTGCTACTCGGATGCATCGCTTGCTAAGAAGGAACTCGGCTGGACTGCACAGTATGGTATCAGGGAGATGTGTGAAGATTCCTGGAGATGGCAGAAGAATAATCCGGGCGGATATGATGACTAAGATTTAAAAGAATAGTGACGGTGAGACTGTTATTATCCCCAACTGTTTTATGCCTGGATATCTTAAAACCCTTAATGATTTTTTCATTAAGGGTTTTGTTTAGTATGAGGGATCTTCTTCGATTACGAGGATCTCGAGGTAGTCGAAGGGGATCTCTTCTATGAATGAGTCCCGGCGGAAGCGCGCCTTGGAAGTCTTTTTGAATGAATCGATATTGTCCTCGAGCCAGATGGGAACGGGCAGGTCGAATTCCCTGCAGGCCTTCTCGAGACTGTTCATGATCTTGTGGGTCCTGGTATCTTCGGACCCGTCTTCGATCACTATATCCTTTACCATATGAGTTTCTTTGAATTCCCTGACCCAGAGTCTGAACACTTTCGTTTGTACCTGCCTATTTATCACTACACAGAATTAAAGTGTTGTGGTAAAATATACTTTGTATGCACATGCACTTTTGCACCCGGAAGGATTTATGTTAACTGTCTTTTCCGGACTTTATAACCGTGATTATATTTTATAGATCGGAAATTCGCAATGGATAATGATATCAACGATATAGTGCAGGGAAACGGGATTGAGACCTGGCAGGAGGTTACTCTTGTCTACAATGCCGCTATGAGGCAGATCCAGACCAAGATCGAGATCCTGAACGAAGAGTTCCAGCACATTCATCAGTACAATCCCATAGAACACATCAAATGCAGGATGAAGACGCCCGAGAGCATCGTTAAGAAGCTTAAGCGTCACGGTCTTGATTCCACCATCGAGAACATGGTAAACAATGTCAACGATATCGCCGGAGTCAGGATCATCTGTTCATTTTCATCAGATATATACAGGATCGCCGATATGATCGAGCACCAGCAGGATATCAAGATCCTGACGGTCAAGGACTATATCACTTTCCCCAAGGCAAGCGGATACAAGAGCTATCATATGATAGTCACGGTACCCGTCTATCTTTCCGACAGAGTTGTCGACACCAAGGTAGAGATACAGATAAGAACAGTAGCAATGGATTTCTGGGCTAGCCTCGAGCACAAGATCCACTACAAGTTCGAAGGCGATGCACCGCAGCACATTAAGGATGAGCTTGTTGAGTGTGCGCATCTCGTTTCCGATCTTGATGAGAAGATGCTCAGCCTGAACGATGAGATCATTAAGCTTTCGTCGATCGCTGACGCTCCCGATTTCTGAGCATAAAAAACTCCCCAAAAATGAGGAGTGCCCGGAAACCTTTCGGCTCCCGGGCTATTATGAAAAAATGATCGATTTATCTCTGCTCTTGTTTACAAGACTCATTATAGTCATGCTGTATGAATAAAATATGAACGGCATGTAAAGAATAAGTAAATGTTTATAAATGCTGTTCCGTATAATGTGGTTTTATAGACAAAATATACAAAAAATAACGTTAATTAAGGCCCTGCGACCTTTAAAAAAGCAGGCTTATGAAGTATAATGACCTAGGCTGTCACAGAACGTAAAAACGATTTCGGAGGCTATTATGGATACATTCATGGACCAGTTATCACAGAAACTGAATGCTCAGCAGATCATCCGTGCCAACGGTGAGGCAGAATCCGAGGCTATGGGAGTTATGAGAGCCCAGGTCAGGGAATATCAGGATTGTCTTGACCGTATGAAGAACGTTGCGGATGAACTCGGCGGTCTTCAGCAGACCATAGCTGCGCTTCCGGATATGAATGCGGGAAGCTATGATGCGGCTCTTGATGATATCAAGGCGCAGATGGCTACCATGAACAAGGCCAATGAAGATTATCTCCAGCAAATGCAGAGTGACCTTCTCACAAGCCAGAATGATTTCATAGCACGCCAGAAGGATCTTGCACAGAGCCAGAACGAACTCATGAGCAGGCAGAGCGAGATGCTCGAAAGAAGCAGCAATGAGCTCAGGGAACAGATCGAATCAATAAGAACCTCCAATGAGGAGAGACTCGAATCGATAAAAGCTTCCAATGAAGAGCAGTTCGAAAAGATCCGCAGCGGCTTTGCCGATAATGCGGGCGGAGCAGGTCTTGAGGAAGTCAGTGCACGTCTGGGAGTGCTTGATGAAGTAAGCCTTCGTCTCGATGCGCTTGAAGGTATCAGCACACGCCTTGATGCTCTCGGAGGGATCAGCGCGCGTCTCGATGCACTTGAAGGACTCAGCGCGCGTCTCGATCTCCTTGAGGCACAGATCGGAATCCAGCTGGGCGACCTTCGTCAGGGGATTGATTCCAAGATCGATTCCAAGATCGATCCCGTAAGAGAGCAGGTCGATTCCGTTAACCAGAATGTAAGTGCTCTCGGCGCTTCGGTCGGTCAGATAAATGCATCCGTTAAGGCTTCCGGTAATGAGATATCCGAGAAGATCGGACAGCAGCTCGGAAATTCCGGTTCTGATGATCATCTTACAGAGCTTGTTGAGGTTCTCAGGGATGAAGTTTCGGCAATGAAGCGTCAGATGGAATCCGTAAGAAGCTCTAACGATCAGTATATGCAGCAGATGCAGAGCAATCTGAGAAAGGGCCAGGAGCAGATGCTCCAGGGTCAGAACTCGCTTGCACAGACTCTCGGAAATGCGGATATCCACAAGGAATGCGTAAGGGTATACCGTAATGTACAGGCTTCGATCCAGGATGAGAATGCAAAGCAGCTTGAAAGCTTAAAGCAGGAGAATTCCTCAATGCTTGAAAATCTCAAGACTGAAGGAAGCAGAAATATAACCGTTATCAGGGACGAGAGCGCAAAGCTTCTCGGAAGCCTTCGCAATGACGGCGGCAAGCAGCTTGAAAGCTTCCGCGAGGAGAATTCCAAACTGCTGGTCAGCATGAAGAGCGAAGTTGCCAGGATCGAGGAAAAGACCGTGGGAACCAAGACTGTTGCCATTATCGCAGCTATCCTGTCACTTCTTTCCGTGGCTGCGCCTTTTATAGCTCAGTTCCTGTTCTGACCTTAGGTTTGTCGTGAAGAATTTGTTTTTTTCAAAAAAGAGAGAATTTATCTTTATAATCACTTCCGCTGTCACGATATTCGTGTGCTTCTTTTTGGTACGCGGATATTCACCCTATTCACAGGGAGCCGATGATTATTTCCATCTATATATCAATGATGTCAAGATCGGAGATTTTTCCTCATATACCGAGGCGCAGGATCTCCTTCTTGAAACACGCAGAAATGTGTC
This sequence comes from Lachnospiraceae bacterium, assembly GCA_024691045.1. The sequence goes on from JAILOC010000014.1 coordinate 14,370, forward strand.
ATCCAGATATGTAGGAATGGCATTTATGGATTTCGATTACCGCATCGATTCCGAAAATGTACTTACAGGAGATGTGACTCCGCGTGATGAAGCAATGGCATCGGCGGAGGATGTTCTGATCTCCTCACTCAAGGAAACACTGTCGCCTTCATACACCGTTAAGATGGGTGATTATATGGTCACTCTTGCGGGTGAGACCGAGGTGGTCACTCTTTTGAACGAAGCGATAGACAGATATAATCCCGGAGGACGCTTTGAGGTAAGGCTTGTAAGGGCACCCGGAAGGGATTTCAACGTACTGACCGCGGAGATCGTGGATACCTACGAATCGGCATCCGAACGCGCGGGTGATCTGCTCCCCGGCGGAGGACTTCAGAACTATCTCGATGAACAGGGCTATGCGGAAAGCAGTGAAGAAAAACCCGTCACATTCCAGGATTTCGAAACCGGACTAATATCGATAAACTTTGTCGAGAAGATTGAGATTGCCGAAGGATATGTTCCCGCATCGCAGCTCACCTCGCTCGACAAGGCAATAGAGGATGTGACCAAGCAGCATGACAGTGCGTTTGAACACGTCATCCAGTCCGGAGATACCCTCAGCGGCATTTCGCTTATATACAACACTCCCATCGAGGAGCTGATGGCCCTCAATCCTGACAAACTTCCGACGGCGAGTTCGACTCTTCATATAAATGACACGATCATCATAAATCAGCCTAAGTCGGAACTTTCCATCGAACATGTGGAGAGAAACTATGTCGATGAAGATTATGACGCAGAGATCATAATAATTCCGAGGGACGACTGGTACACGACCGAGACCAATGTTATCCAGCAGCCTTCCGCGGGACATCACAGGGCTATAGTCGATCAGCACTTTATTAACGATACCGAGGCTGAAAGAGAGATTCTTATAGAGGAGATAGATATCGAAGCCGTTCCCAAGATCATGGAACGCGGGACCAAGATACCTCCCACTTATATCAAGCCTATCTATGGCGGAAGGATCAGTTCGTACTTCGGATACAGAAATGCTCCCACCGCGGGTGCAACAACCTATCACAGGGGAGTTGACTGGGCTGTAGCAACGGGTACATCCGTAATGGCATCGAGCGGCGGAACCGTAACTCAGGCCGGATGGTCCGGAAGCTACGGATACATGATACTGATAACACATCCCGGCGGAACCCAGACGAGATACGCACATCTTTCCAAGATCTTCGTATCCGCAGGCCAGTCCGTAAGCCAGGGAGAAGTGATCGGAAAGACAGGAAACACGGGAAGGTCGACGGGACCTCATCTGCACTTTGAGATCCTGATAGGCGGTTCGCCCGTCAACCCGCTCAATTATATTTCGTAAATCATTTACAGATCGGAGAACAAAAATGCCTATAACACAGTATCTGGAAAAGAATGCAAAAGAATACGGTGACGAGGTTGCGCTTATCGAGCTTAACCCCGAACAGAAGGAGACAAGACGCATCAGCTGGAAGGATTATTCACTTATCCAGCAGACTGAAGATCAGCCTTACAGAAGAGAGATAACATGGAGCGTTTTCGATGAGAAGGCAAACCGTGTTGCAAATATGCTTCTTGAAAGAGGCGTAAAAAGGGACACCAAGGTTGCCATCCTTATGATGAACTGTCTCGAGTGGCTTCCCATCTATATGGGAATATTAAAGAGCGGCGCAATCGCTGTTCCCTTCAACTTCAGATATTCTGCCGATGAGATCCTCTACTGTGCGGATCTTGCGGAGGTTGATATTCTCTTCTTCGGACCTGAGTTCATCGGACGTATCGAGTCCGTTGTTGATAAGCTTATGGAGCACCGTCTTCTTATTTTCGTAGGCGAGACCTGCCCCACCTTTGCGGAGAGCTACCGAGAACTCGTTGCCGACTGCTCGAGTGCAAATCCCGGTATCGATGTAAAGGACAGTGATGATGGTGCGATCTATTTCTCGTCGGGCACTACCGGATTCCCCAAGGCCATCCTTCATAAGCATCTCAGTCTTATGACTGCAGCTACCGTAGAGCAGCACCATCACTCCACCTCACACGATGACTGCTTTCTCTGCATCCCTCCCCTTTACCATACCGGAGCGAAGATGCACTGGATGGGAAGCCTTGTAAGCGGATCAAGGGCGGTTCTGTTAAAAGGAACAAAGCCTTCATATATTTTTGATGCGGTATCAAGAGAGAAGTGCACCATAGTCTGGCTGCTCGTGCCCTGGGCGCAGGATATTCTCGATTCACTCGACAGCGGCGAGCTGAAGATGTCGGACTATGAACTCTCACAGTGGAGACTCATGCATATCGGAGCCCAGCCTGTTCCGCCTTCACTTATCCGCAGGTGGATGGCATATTTCCCGAACCACCAGTACGACACAAACTACGGACTCAGCGAGTCCATCGGTCCCGGCTGTGTACACCTCGGCGTTGAGAATATTCACAAGGTTGGAGCGATCGGCGTTCCGGGATACGGCTGGCAGTGCAAGATCGTTGATGAAAACGGAAATGAAGTAAATAAGGGTGAGGCCGGCGAGCTCTGCGTAAAGGGCGACGGCGTTATGACCTGCTACTACAGAAATCCCGAAGCGACCGCGGAGGTGCTCAAGGACGGATGGCTCTACACGGGAGATGTCGCAATGCAGGATCCCGACGGATTCATTTTCCTCGTTGACCGCAAGAAGGATGTTATCGTATCGGGCGGAGAGAACCTCTATCCCGTTCAGATCGAAGACTTCCTCAGAAAGCACGACAAGATCAAGGACGTTGCGGTCATCGGGCTTCCCGATCCCAGACTCGGTGAGATCGCAGGTGCGATCATTTCCATAAAGGACGGCATGACATGCACCGAGGAGGAGATCGAAGAATTCTGCCAGGGTCTTCCCCGTTACAAGAGACCCCGTAAGATCATCTTCGACGACGTTCCCAGAAATCCCACGGGTAAGATTGAAAAGCCCCTTCTCCGCAAGCGTTACAGCGTAGAGGGCCTCGTTGGAAAAGAGAACGAATTGTAAAAAAACACTTGACGATAATAAGCCGCCTATGCTACATTACATAGGCGGCTGATGTTAGGCCTATTTTTTTAGCTCAATATTTTGAGCATAGAATGTCGCTGACGCGACGAATTGGAGGAAGTTATGCGTACAAAGATCACACTTGCATGCACCGAGTGCAAACAGCGCAACTACAACACAACCAAGGATAAGAAGACCATGCCTGACCGCATGGAGATCAAGAAGTACTGCAGATTTTGCAAGAAGCACACACTTCATAAGGAAACCAAATAATCCTATCCTATTTCTATAGAAGGAGATCAGCTGATGGCAGATTCAAATTCGAATGAAAACAAGATCAGCTTCTGGACCGGTGTGAAGGCGGAATTCGGCAAGGTCGTATGGCCGAACGGGAAAGGTGCTTTCAGACAGTCTGTTGCTGTTATAATTATTTCGGTTGTTGCGGGACTGATCATAGCTCTTATCGACTTCGCGGCTCAGAGCGGAGTTAATTGGCTTACGTCTTTATAAGGAGGACCTTAAGTGGCAGAAGCAGAAGCAAAATGGTACGTGGTCCACACTTATTCCGGCTATGAGAATAAGGTCAAGCTGGATATCGAGAAGACCATCGCCAATAACAAGAATATCGCTGACAAGATCCTGGGTGTTGAGGTTCCCACTGAGAGCGTTATGGAGGTCAAGGACGGCAAGAAGAAAGTCGTTGACCGTAAGATGTGCCCCGGATATGTCATCGTACATATGGTAATGAATGACAATACCTGGTATATCGTCAGAAATACCAGAGGCGTAACCGGATTCGTCGGACCCGGGAGCAAGCCCGTTCCCCTTACCGAAGAGGAGCTCATCAATCTTGGCATAGGCAAGCCCCAGCCCGGTTCAGGTAGTGAAGAGAAGGCACCCAAGAGAGATTACGGCATCAAGGTCGGTGATCTTATTGCGGTTGTTGACGGTACCTGGAGAGATACTGAGGGTAAGGCTCTCAAGATCGATGACAGCAAGCAGACCGTTACCATCAATGTCGAGATGTTCGGAAGAGAGACTCCTCTCGAGGTTCCTCTCGATAATGTCAGAAGAATGGGTTAACAGGATATTACCGGGCATTTGCCCGATGATATAAATATGTAAACAGTGGGAATGTGCTCCGGCATGAATACCACGAAACCGTATAAATGCGGTGATTTAATCAGGAGGTGCCATTATGGCAAAAAAAGTAGAAGGCTATATCAAGTTACAGATTCCGGCCGGCAAGGCAACACCTGCGCCCCCGGTAGGTCCTGCACTTGGACAGCACGGTGTCAACATTGTTGAATTCACCAAGCAGTT
>JAILOC010000027.1 GCA_024691045.1 Lachnospiraceae bacterium
GAATCCGATGTACGGAGTAAAGTGGGTCATCGACAAAAAAATAAAAAACAGTGAACAGGAATAAACAAAAATGCGGTTCCGTACGGAACCGCATTTTTTAGATTCGTAAAGCTATTACATGCAGGTGTATCCGCCGTCTACGGGGATCATTACACCGGTAACGTATGAGCTTGCGGGAGAAGAAAGGAAGAGAGCAGCGGAGTCGAGCTCGCCTTCTTTTCCGTATCTTTCGAGAGGGATCATGGTTCTGGCGTTAGCCTGGAAGAAATCGCTGTCGAGAGTCTCGGTGGTAAGGTCGGTGTAGAAGTAACCGGGGCAGATAGCGTTAACTGTGATGCCCTTTGCACCCCACTCTGCAGCGAGAGCTCTGGTAAGGTTTACGACACCACCCTTTGCTGCGTGATAAGGAGCACTTCCCGCGATCTTGTTTCCTACAAGGCCGTACATTGATGAGATGTTGATGATACGTCCGTACTTTGCGGGGATCATGGCCTTCTTTGCAACCGAACGTGATACTCTGAAGGTTCCGAAGAGGTCGATGTCCATCTCGTTGTGGAACTGCTCGTCGGTGATCTCCTCGGCGGGAGCGACTGCGCCGGTACCTGCGTTGTTGATAAGGATGTCGATACGGCCGAATACTTTCATGACTTCATCGATGGCGGCATCAACATTCTCGGTGCTTGTGATATCGCACTGTACGCCGATCGCCTTGACTCCGAATTCCTTCTCAAGCATTGCCGCAACTTCGTCGATCTTGTCCTTGCGGCGGGCGAGTGCTGCAATATTTGCTCCCTGGCTTGCAAGAGCCTTTGCCATCTGAACTCCGAGTCCGGTGGAGCATCCGGTTACTACTGCGACCTGTCCTGTAAGATCAAAATAATTCATGATGCATTCCTTTCGTTTATTAAATAACAATCCTGTTAAAAAAATATCAATCAAGAGTATTATCCCCCCTCGGGGGGATCCCGTCAAGGGATTATCTTAACCATTTTCTTGATTTATTTTATGGTGCGGTCACCATTCTCCCCAGATGTCGGAGCCTTCATATTCGCCCCATTCATTCCAGAAATCCTCACCCCAGCCTGACCAGTCGAAGTATCTGTCGGTGTTCGCATCGCAGAATTTCTCCAGCCAGTCGATATACTTGTCATCATACCCGCTTCTGTCCAGAACATCGGCCAGTTCATAGTACAGATCACAGTCATTATAGGGAAGAGTGACCGATATTCCGGTAAGGCTTAAATTGTCACTTGTGGCACTGACATAGAGGAGTGCTTTATCGACCGCCTCGGTCAGCTTTTCCGATTCATCCGAATCAATGCAGTATGCAAGTCCCATAAGGTCGGTGATACAGTAATCCGACATATATACATCATCATCGGAAAAATCTTCCAGAGTATCCCACAGATCGGTGTCACCGAAAAAGAGATCGTACAGGTCACTCATTTTATGTGCGTAAATGTCTCGTCTCAGCGAAAGTCCAACACCCTTTCCGGTCTCTTCCAGCTTCTGACTGAAATTGGTTGAAAGGAGTTTGTCTTCATTTTCATATGCAAAATCGACCCAGACATCCCAGAGCATTTCCATTTTGCTCTCATCGACAAGTGCAAGGATCGATCTGTCTCCGTTTAATCTGTCGTTTTCATTTTTCCTGATCATATCGTCGATCAGTATCTTTCCCAGATCGTATGTCGAGATGGAAGTGTTGTCGTAAAGTGCTTCGAGCCACCCGGTATAATACCAGCCCAGACAGCTTTCGAAATCCTCAGAAAGGATCATGTAATCACAATAATCCCTGAGAGCATAGGTAACTTCAAGGCATGACATTATGCAGCAGTCCATACCGATGAAATCAAAATGGACGTCACAGTTCTTGAGAGCCTTTCTCATCTCATCGATGCTGAGGTTTTCCCAGTCATCCTGGAACTCGTCCCAGCCGAAGCCGTATGCCGGGCCGCCGCCGTGATCCCAGAGGATAAGAATATTTCTTGAAGCCGGGTATTCTTCCGCACAGTATCGGATGAACTCATAAAGGGTATCTGCCTTGGTACAGTCAAGCTGTCCGAGATCGTCACGAACAAGCTCGAGTCCGTCCTCGCCAACGACGTATGTCTGTGATCTGTTTGATGATATTCCGAGCTTCTCCGACCAGTACTTGGTACCCATGGTCTGGATGACGATATTGACGTCTTCGTTATAGCCTGCCCTTATCATCTCCATGATATCTGCAGTTGCAACTCCGGCCTCAGTCTCAAGGGTCGATCCGTTCATATATACCATAACGGTGACGGTGCCGGGCTCGGCATTGGGATTTTCATGAACGGATGTATCCCAGTCAAATGTATCGTCATGATCCTCCGAATCGGGCCATGTCCAGATATCGACATCTTCATCTTCGAGATCACCTTCGTAATAAAGGGAATCCTCGAGAATATCCTCAGTAGCCTCCACAGCTTCGTAAAAGAGGCCGGGAAGACCGAAATATGAAGCTTTGCAGCCGGATAAGGCAAGGCATGCAACCGCAGTGAGCGCTGTTATCTTAAGTACTGTTTTTTTCACGATAAAAACCTCCGTAAATCCCATATATGATACCATGAAAAGCCCTGTCTGTCATAAAAGGAATATTAAGGATTAGTGAATGTGAAGAAGCTTTTGCCCGTGCGAGACGCCGCTGAGGACAAATCATCAGTTGACCTCGTGTCAATAAAAAGGCTATAATAATCCTGTATCGGCCTTCAATCCATAGTGTTTATCGAAAAGGGGTACGCTTATGGCTAAAAGAATGAACAATACCGAAGAAAGAAAAAAGCAGATCCTGGATATCGCGGAGGATCTGTTCCTTAAGCACGGATATTACGGGGTCAATCTTGACGATATCGCTAAGGAGGCCCAGGTCGTAAGGGGAACCGTGCTCCATTATTTCGAATCCAAGGAAAAGCTCTTTAAATGCGTACTGGACAGAAAATCCCAGAAATCCGCAGATCTTCTTATTGCGCTGATGGTCAACAAAGAGCAGCCCGTTATTGAGATCCTCAAGACCTTCGTTTACTTCTGCATGAGACAGTTCAAGGATGACAAGGAGGATACGGACCGGTGCTTTGGAGATGAGACTCTCCGGTACCAGCTTGACTGTGTAAGGATCAGTACCTATTACAAGCTTCTAGATTCATTCGAAGCGCTTCTCGAAAGAGGAAATGAGGAGGGCGTACTCAGAATAGTCAATCCAAGGGCGAGAGCTGCAACCGTACTGTTCGCGGTATTCGGTCTCACCGGTGAGAGTATATCCACCATCGAGGTTACCGCAGAACTCTATGACCTCATCGGAAACATGCTCGGGATCGACCTTAAGAATTCATGATCAAAACAGGCTGCCCGGATCGGGCAGCCGTTTTTTTATGCAAGCACTATATTTCTTATCCTTCGTGTAAGTCCGAAGGTTCCCGCGTCCTTCTTCTGAGTCATGAGGAGGATCGTCATCTTCTCCGAAGGGATGTTGGCTACGTAGCATCCGAGCCATCCGTCCCATCCGTATTCACCCTTCTTCGCGATAGTCACGGCCTTTTCGGGCTCATCCATGATCCTCAGGAAATGCGAATATGTAAATCCCTGCAGGCCGTCCCAGTTGAAGTCCTTCTGCTGCTCGGGAGTAAGGCGCCCGTTAGTCAGAAACTCCACGCTGTTTTCGGATAGGATCTTTTTGCCGTTATACTTTCCTCCGTTAAGAAGCATCGTTGCGAATTTCTCGTAATCGTCGATGCAGGAGATAAGGCCCGCGCCGCCTGATTCAAAGGCGGGTCTGTGGTAAGGGGGATTTTCGATTCCGAGGTTTTCTCCGGTGTATTCGATCATCTTTCCGTCGGGCTGACTTTCGTATACTTTGGCAAGTCTGTTTTTCTTTTTCGCGGGAACGTAGAAGTCGGTATCGTTCATTCCCAGGGGCTCGAAGATTTCCTTTTTAAGGAAGTCACCGTACCTCATCCCGGAAACCTTCTCCACGACCGCACCCATGATGTCCGCACCGGCTCCGTACTGCCAGTGTGATCCCGGCTGGAATGCGAGAGGGATCCTTCCGGTTCTTTCGGCGTATTCAAGAGTTGAGACGTTTCCGCCCGGAGTTTCGGACAGTCCCTTTATGATGTCGTCGAAAACTCCCGCAGCCTGAAGATGCGCACCCTCGGGACCGGGATATGCAAGGCCGCTTGTCATATTATATATATCGAAGAGTGAGAGATCGCTGTTTGCTCTCGAAGGCTTCCCGTTTTCCAGAACCTTCATATTCTCAAATGTAGGGAAGATGTACTTTATCCGGTCATTAAGATCGATGAGCCCCCTTTCTACAAGGATCATAACGGCTGCGGCGGTGACCGGTTTGGTCATCGAATACAGCCTGAAAAGGGTGTTCCTTTCAAGGGGCTTTTTGGCCGGAATATCGGCGTATCCCGTCTTGATGAAGCATTCTTCCTTTCCGTTTTTCTTCACAAGAAGGATCGACCCCGCAGTCTCACCGCATTCGGTCGAACTATCCATAGCTTTTTTAAGGAGCTTTTTTCTGGAAGTTTCCATTTTCTTTCCTTTCAGGGGCATTTTTTAACCTGTTAACGGCCTTAAGTATCCGCCTGATATTAATACTATCACATCCGAAAAGAATTATTTTGGTTTAATCTTATTAAACTATTTTTTTAACCTTTGGTTTGCTATACTAATGCTTGCAGTCCCCTATTAGGGGTAAATCAATTTTTAAGAGGAAAAAATTATGCAGTTTGGACATTTTGATGATGAAGCCTACGAATATGTCGTAGACAGGCCGGATACTCCCACCTCGTGGAGTAACTATCTCGGTACCACTGAGTACGGTGCGATCATTACCAATAATGCGGGCGGATACG
>JAILOC010000031.1 GCA_024691045.1 Lachnospiraceae bacterium
TTTCCTCCCCTGGGAGGGAATTTTTTGGTAAGTCCCTGAAGAACTACTTTCATAATCTGTTTCCTTTACTCGGCACCTGTTACGGTTACATCCGCAAGTCTTGTGTATGTGGGGATGAGTGCATTGTCGTATCTCGATCTGCCTTCGCTCATCTTCATGTTCCTGACGAACTCCTTCATATTTCCGGATATCGATCCACCGGTCACGGGACGCACACTTCCGTCTGCTTCATGCAGGAACGCCAGCCTGATCTCTCCGAAGAGGTCACCCGACATCGTATCAACCTGGAAATCCGAGAAGAATACGCATTCGAGAACGGGGCCCTTTAGGAGCTCTTCCTTACTGCAGCTTCCTCCGCTAACCTCGTAATTGCCGGGTATGAAGGTATCCTTTTCACCGAGGTAATACGAGAACTTGGTCCCGCCGTGGAAAGCCTTCGGAACATCATCCTCCATAAGTACCCTGTCTTCTATTGGTGTTCCCTCGGGATCCGCAAGCATATTCATCGAAGATCCGTCCAGGGTCCTCAGGGTCTTTAACGTAACCCTGTCACCGGTGATTCCTTCCGCGATGGGCTCACCCTTTTTGAATGATGAATACTTCATATGGATGAACGCACAATCGAGTCCGTCCTTGAAATATTCGTAAACCCTTACCGCGTCCTCTCCGGAAAAGACAACATCGGCCTTTCCGAGGGACGGTGTCTTCTCCGCAACCAGTCTTGAAGGGCCGTATTCGAACGTCTTCTCAAGATCTGTCCTTAAATCATTCTTCATGCAGATGCCGGAATCATAGAGCTTGTAGAATTCTATCTCGTGCTCGGAGTTCCTTGCATTTACCACAGTCTCAAGAAGCGATACGGGATACCTTTCCGTGACATCGATACCGGTGCTTGTTACGATCCTTCTTTTCACATCGGATACAAAGATCTCGTAGCTGTTCATGAAAACCTCGTCCGTCTCGGGGAGATTTTTGGCGGTATCCATGAAATCCGCCGAAATGCGGTTAAGGTCCACATCCTTTTCTTCGGTCTCAGGAAAGCCGATGGGAGCTTTAAGCTCGTAGTAAGCATCCTTTACAAGGCTTGCCTGGAAAAGGAGATCCTTTATCGTAAGCTCCGCATACTCGGGGGTCTCATCGGGTCCCATCTCCGCGCTCGCACTGCCCACGCCCTTGCCGTCTTCCGACTTTACAAATACCGTGATCTGATAGTTTTCGATATCCGCGGATCTGTTCTGGTCGAGATCGTGGCGGATGAAATAGAATTCCCAGCGCCTGGTCTTAGTCTGCGTGATCCTCCAGGCAAACGCCCCGCTTTTTTCCAGAAGCTCTTTTATCTGTTCAATCTTCATTATCCGAGCCTCCCTTTCGTCTTAAGATACGGACCTCCGTCGGCAACCTTGACCCATTCCTTGTGTCCCTTGCCGCAGCCTCCGCTTCCGAAGACCATACGGTCTGTCGAACACATCGTGATATTTCCGAGGAGCTCGGGAACATATCCTGTCATGATGACGGGTGCTACAACCTTTCCGGTCAGCTTTCCGTCCTTGATCTCGCGGCCTTTCTGGATGATGCACTGGATCCCCCAGTGCTTGGGATCTTCCATTCCGCTCTGCATTCCCTCGAGAAGATATCCGTATTTTACGGATGCGATCATCTCGTCCTTTGAGTACGAGCCGGAATCGAACATCGTGTTGGTCATCCTGGTGTAGACCTTGTGCGCGAAGTTCTCCCTCTTTCCGTTTCCGGTTGGCTTTACTCCCAGCCTGAGTGCCGCAAGGCTGTCACAGATCCCGGATCTTAAGATCCCGTTTTCTATCTCCGTGACATCGCCTGCCATTACGCCCTCGTCATCAAAGAAATAACTCGTTACGTTTTCTGCGCAGAGCGCACCCTCATGCATCGTGACATTGTCGGAAGCGACTCTCTTTCCGATGTAGTCCGCACCGAGTGCCCTGTGCTTTACGAACATATCCATCTCGACTCCGTGTCCGAATGCCTCGTGTGCGATAAGTCCGGTGACTTCGGGTGAGGTGATGATCTCATATTCCCCGGGCTCAATGGGATCTGCGTTTAAGAGCTCGAGTGCTCCGTTTACCACAGGCTCAAGCAGGGCTTCCATCTCATCGAAAAGCTCGGGGCCCTTTATTCCGGATACGGTCTTATAGTCTTCCTTGACCTTGCCGTCAGAGGAAGCGACCGCTGCGACCATGCCCTCGCTGTAGACATATGACTGCCTTAAATCCCTGTTCTTCGTCAGGAACATCTTACTGATATGGGTGGACTGGGCACGGGCTATACACTCGATCACCTTGTCGCTCATACCCATTCCCTTGTCGGAGATGGCGATGAGCTTTTCGGTGAGGGTCTTAAGATCTGTCTTTTCCGGAAGGAGTTCTGTTTCCTTTTGTCCGAAGAATTCAAGGGGCTCATCTTCGAGTATGCCGGTTTCATAGACGCTCACGGACGATGCCTTAAGAAGAGCATCCTGAAGATTCAGTTCTTTTCTGATCTCTGCAATGACAGAATCCGCATCGCTCCAGTCGACGGTATTTACCGCGTATTCGCTGTACTTTTTGTCCTTACAGACTCTGAAGACCACGCCTCTTTCGGTGGTCATCGTCTTGTTTGATATTGATCTGGATCTGCTTCCTATCCTTATCACCAGGCCCTTTGAATCGGTGCATAGCGCACTGACGTAATCATGGTCCCGTGACAGATCATCCACCGCCTTTTTAACTGCGGGGGCAATGCTATCCAGATATTCGGAAAACGGTGCTTTCACTTTTTATCCCTTTCTGTAGATCGCGTCTAAGGCTGCTTTCTTGACGGGATCTTCATCATAAACATCCTGAAGAAAATATGCCGGCATATACGGAGCCATTTCCGGATCCCTTATCACATAATCCCTGACCCATCTTTCCTCCATCTTGTAATACGGATAATCATGGGGCGTGTGGGTGTCGGGGCTCATATAATTTGATCCGTAATTCCTTGAGAGGATCGCATCCGGATCCGAGGGAATATAGATGGTTCCCTTTTCAAACGGAACTTCATAGCTTCTGGCAAATGCGCTTTTGGGAAATACCATGTTCATCTCGCCGAAACCGGTATGCATCATGCATGCAACGTTATCGGCATCCTTGCCCTTGGTATATGTCGAGACATTTATCGCTATGTCATTGAGCTGTCTGAGGACATCACCGTCCGGGTTGATGCGGACTCCCGATGCTTCGTAAATGTCGTTATATGCTTCTTCGAGATTTATATCCTCGTATTCGATATCATCCCTTTTAAATCCGGGCCAGTGCAGACTCTTGTACTTGTATCCGGTAAGGATGGTATATCCGAAGATCGTTCTTGCGGTCGCATACTCCTGCGGATCCCTGGGAACATAGTCAAGCGGATACAGATCTATTCCGACGGTATAGGGAAAGAGATAGTGCTCCTTAAGGTACCCGGGATTGAAGTCGGCTTTGTAGGTATTGTTGATCCTCGTGATACCCTGAAAATTGTAATACCTTGATTCCGACGGAGTATAGGAATCATAATTCTCTATAAAGTATCCGGGCATTTCCTTAGCGGCATATCGCAGGAACATATTGTAATCGCCGCGCAGCATGCAGATATCGACATCATCATCCCATGGAATAAACCCCTTATGCCTTACCGCACCGAGTAATGTTCCGCAGAACGCATACCACTTAAGACCGTGTCTTGAACAGACCGCATCAAATTCGGACACTATCTTGAGCTGGGCTGCCCAGCATCTTTTCATAAGGGATGAAACCCTGAAACCGTTCCTTACTTCATCCTGAAAATATTCATCTCCGAAGTTATATCCGATCATCCGATCTCCTTTTATCTTCCGCCGTATATTCCGTCCAGAATTTTTTTCTTTTCCGGATCCTCGTCATATACATCGCTTATATATTCCATGGGCATATAGGGTGCCACGCTCGGATCCTTTATGACATAGTCCCTTACCCATCTTTCCTGCTTCTTGTAGTACGGGTAGTCGTGAGGGCTTCGCGGATCGGGAGTCATATATCCCGGACCGTAATTTATCTTGAGAACGGTGTCGTAATCGGAAGGAATATATACCGAGCCGTTTTCGAATGGCACCTCCATCCTCTTTGCAAAGGCATTTTTGGGAAAGATCATATTATTATGGTCAAAGACCATATGCGCCATACACGCGACACTATCCGCATCCTTCCCCTTGGTGTAAGACGCGATGTTCACGGCAAGGTTATTGAGCTGTCTGAGGACATCGCCGTTTTTGTCTATCCTTACTCCCGTCACTTCATAGAGAGAAGCGTATGCTTCGTCAAGATCAATGACTTCGTATCCGGGAGATGGAGGAGTGAATTCCTTCCAGTTTTCCATCTTGTATTTAACGCATACACCAAGGATGTATTTATATATCCTGATGGCGGAATCGTATTCTTCCTTTGCCCTCGGAACATAGTCCAGAGGATACAGATCGAGTCCGACGGTGTAAGGAAAAGAATAATGTGCCGCCAGGTAATCGGGATTAAAATCCGCCATATGTGTATTATTGATCCTCGTTATGCCCAGAGCATGTGTAAAAGCATTTTCACCGGAATAAACATTATCGAAGGTTTCTATATAATATCCCGGCATCTCCTTCCCGGCATAATGAAGGAACATGTTGTAATCGCCGCGGAGCATACAGACATCCATGTCATCGTCCCAGGGAATAAAGCCTTTGTGCCTTACTGCTCCGAGAAGGGTTCCGCAGAAAGCAAACCATTTAAGACCATGCCTTGAACAGACTTTATCGAAATCGGTGAGTACCTGAAGCTGTGCCGCCCAGCACTTTTTCATAAGGGAGGTTACTTCAAAGCCGTTCCTTTTTTCTTCCTGTAAAAATGTTTCATCGATGTCAAAACCGATCATCTGTATTCTCCAAGGTCCGTGAATCCTTCCGGATCACAGATATTTTTCAGCCCAGGAACCCGGTATCGCACCCGGATGCTTAGACATGAACTCCCGTACAGCTTTCTGATGCGCCGAATAGTACGGATATTCATGCGGCGAATGGATATGCGGTGTCATATACGAAGCACCGTAATTTCTTCTCAGCATTTCGTCATATCCCCTCGGGATATAGACATAGCCGGTCTCATACGGCACCTTGAAGAGCTCATCGAAGCATTCAAGCGGAAACATCATCCTTTCGCCTTCGAAGGTGATATGTCCGATATTTCCCATATATGCCGATTCTTCCGCGGAATTGATCGAATCGCTCAGATCCATGAGTACATTGAGCTGCCTTATGATATCCTTGCCAGGGTCGAATTCATATCCCGTTATCATCGAAAGCTCGGCAAGCACTTCGGCAGGTTCAAGATGCTTTCCGTCCTTATCCGCAAGGGGCCCCGAGCCCGAAAGGAGCTTTCTGCAAAGCTCTGTCGCCTGCTGGATCCTGTAATGAAGATCTATGTGTGCTTTCCTTTCATCGGGATCTTCCACAATGAAATCGAGAGGATACAGATCCAAACCTGCGGGATACGGAAATCCGCAGAATTCCTCCGCCTTATTTTCATCGAAGATTATGCTTCTTGTATTGTTCACTCTCGTTATGCAGTCATATTCATGATCTTTCTCATCATAATTTATGATCTGATATCCGAAGGGAAGCTCGGCCGGGGCGAAGGACAAGAATTTCTCATAGTCTTCGCGCGGCATTGCGATGTCGACATCATCATCCCACGGGATAAAGCCCTTGTGCCTGACCGCACCCAGAAGTGTTCCGACAAAGGCAAACCATTTAAGACCGTGAGCTTCACATATCACGTCAAATGCTTCAAGAACGCGGAGCTGTGCACCCCAGCATCTTTTCATAAGTCCGGGTACCAGAAAACCGTCCTTTGTTTCATCCCTGAAAAAGTCATCATTCAATTCGAAATGAACTGACATGTTACCTCCAGTCAAATACCTGCACATCCGGGCATTTTGCGACCAGCAGATCACGTATATATCCCTCCATCGCAGTCCTTACCTCTTCGGGATACTGGTAATATCCGTCTTCATTTACATACGGATACTGCGCAACGGAAGAATCCGGTAATTTCTTTCTCATATTCTTAAGGTACTGATCCGAGATCCTGAAGGTTCCTATGCTTATATCCTTCACCTTCGAAAGATCGATCCCGGATGCGGCCATTTCGATCATGTCGGAATAGATATCTCTCCAGTTCCTGACATAGATCATCGGATCAAAACAGATCCTCACGGGAAAGCCCGCTTTCATTGCGGCATCAATGGCCTCTATCCTGGCGCCGAGATCCGGTGTTCCTTTCTCAAAGCGTTCCCTTACAGCATCCGGCGAAAGCGTAAAGGCAAATATCGCACTCTCACTTACCGGAAGCTCCTTATAGATGTCCGTACGTCCGCATTTAGACCTGATCTCCACACTCAGGCCCGGTGTTTTTTCAGCCTTCACGCACCATCTGCGTACATAACCGGTTATCCCCTCCAGTGCGGTAAGGTCGGTATTATATGATGCGCACACATAGACGGAGTGCTGCTTTACAAGCTCGTCAATCTCGGAAAAAGTCTCTTCTATATCCGTAAAGATGCAGATATCCGAGCCCGGATACATTCCCTTCAGGAAACAGTACTCGCAGTCATAGATGCAGTTCATGACTCCGGGGGAATAATAAAAATGTTCGTTTCCGAAGCTCTGGCATACCGGGGCACCTTCATATAAATGCTTTCCCGGGTTATGGGCCAGTATAAGGTTCCTTCCGCAGGCACCGGGTTCTCTCTTCAGATCGAAAACATCCTTGTAATGACCGATCGTCTTCGGCACGGTGCATCCGATCCTCTCAAGGATCCTTACCGTCTCGGCATCATCCGCCGCGCCTTTTTCCACATATACATTGTCAAAAAGAGCACGCCACATGCCTGTAGATCTCCGCCAGAGCCTTCTTGGAATCGGCTTTGTTGTTGCAGGGAAGAGTCCCCTCTTCGGTCAGTTTTTCTTTTATCTCTTCCAAATCGATACCCTCGATACGGGCATAGTTGCACATCTGGGCAAGCTGCGATCTCATCGTCTCGCTCAGTACCATTTCAGAGGCAAAAATATCCGATTTTTCGGGCCTGTTACCTGATCGCATAGTCCATTTAAGTATACCTTTTTTAAAAATACGCTACAACTACGAAATTTACTGTATAATAAGGCTTGCTACACAATATTTCCCGGAAAGAAATGCCATGAAATTTGATATTCTCAAGAATAAGTATTACCTCTATATAACCGAATTCTTCTCAGGAATGGCCGTGATGGCCGTCGAGCTCGGCGCATCAAGGCTCCTTGCCCCGTATTTTTCGTCTTCACAGATAGTATGGACCATAATAATCGGAACCATAATGATCGCGATGGCTCTCGGAAACGTTGCCGGCGGAAAATGGGCCGACAAGGATAATAACCCCGCAAGGCTCTTTAAAAGGATCCTCATAGCTGCGGTATGGATCTCGTTCATCCCGGTTCTCGGAAAATATGTGATCCTCGGCATTACCGGAGTCATGATCGTGACCGTTTCCACAAAGCTGCTTATCTGGTCTTCCTTTGCGGCCTGCATGATCATATTCGTGTTCCCGCTCTTCCTTCTGGGCACAGTGACCCCTTCCCTGGTTAAATTCACCATTTCGGATATCGGTGAGAGCGGCTCCGTTGCCGGAAAGCTCGGTGCATGCAACACAATAGGTTCGATCCTGGGAACCTTCCTTCCAACCTTCGTGACCATACCGAGTGTCGGAACGAGTGTGACATTCCTGATCTTTTCCGGGATCCTGCTTGTCATAGGACTGACATTTTTTGTTTCTAAGAAAACAAAGCCCGTTTTATGCATCGTTTCAACGGTTCTTTTCATCGTTGCTTCGGTCTTCGGTCACACCTCCCACTTCGCATTCTGGGTTTCCGACCTTACCTACGAAGGCGAATCGGTCTACAATTACCTTCAGGTAAGCGACACCGACTATGCTACATATCTTTCGACGAATGTCCTTTTCGGCGTCCAGTCAATGAGGGTAAAATCCGGCGACTTTACCGGAATGTATTATGACTATGCCCTGGCCGCCCCCGTAATGGCACGCGGCTATGAGGATCCTTCATCGGAAGCTTCGGTCAGGGGATCCCGTGAGCAGGACATCCTGATCCTCGGTATGGGAACCGGAACCTTTGCGGTCCAATGCAAAAAGCTCTTCCCCGGCTGTAATATCAAGGGCGTTGAGATCGATGACAAGATCACGGACCTTGCACACGAATACTTTGAGCTTCCGGATGATATAGAAGTCATTACCTATGACGGAAGGGCATACCTTGAAGCAGATGACGGAAAATACGACGTGATCATGGTCGATGCGTACCAGGACATCACTATCCCCTTTCAGATGAGCTCCGTGGAATTCTTCACACTGGTAAGGGACCATCTCAAGGATAACGGAATCATGGTCATGAATATGAACATGCACGGAAACGGCGAAACCGATATCACCACTTACCTGTCGGATACGGTTGCCAGTGTTTTCCCCAATGTAGCTACCGTCAATGTCAAGGGCTCCACAAACAGAGAGCTTTTCGCATCGATGAATATCGATCTGTACAGATCGCTTGAATTCAACACGCTTATATCCTCGGATTCCAAATTCGTAAACGTTATGGGCCCCGTTCTTAACGGTCTCACCAAATACGAAGGAACCGGCCTGATCCTCACTGACGACAAAGCTCCTGTCGAGCTTCTCGGAATGGAGGTCATCGACGTTCTCATTGAGGGTGAGATCGGATATTACAAGGACATTTTCGAAAAAGACGGCCTGTCAGGACTTATCGAAAGCTTCTGACCCGGAGGAATATATGAAGATCCGAGTGGAAAAAAGATCATATGAAGAAGTTCTCAGTCTGCCGCCCGCAAGGGTATTCGATCCCGAAAAGCCTTCGGGCATTCTTCGCGCGCTCATAAAACTGCTTTCGTCATCCGAACTGAAAAAGACCGATTTCAAACTGAATGTAGGAGATATGAAAGGAGTCCTTCCCAAGGAGCCCGCTCTCTACCTGATGAACCATTCCTGCTTTACCGATCTTATGATCGCACCCCATGTCATTGAAGGTCCCTACAACATCGTAGCGACCACGGATGCATTTGTCGGAAAAGAAGGCTTAATGAGGGCCATCGGCTGTATCCCCACACAGAAATTCCAGCCGGATATCAGGCTTATCAAGGACATATCCTATGCTCTGAACGAGCTTCATACATCGGTCCTTATGTACCCCGAAGCGGGATATACCTTTGACGGAACGACCACAACCCTTCCCGATTCCCTCGGAAAACTGGTCAAGATCCTCGGATTTCCCGTGGTGATGATCCGGACGCACGGAGCTTTCCTTCGCGATCCTCTCTATAACGGACTGAGGATCAGAAAGTGCAAAATATCCGCCGACAAATATACCCTCTTTACCGGAGATGAGCTTAATGACCTTTCCACCTCTGAGATCAATGCCCGTATCAGAGAAGCTTTCTCTTTCGACAATTTCAGGGAACAGTACGAAACGGGAACGAAGATCACGGAGGATTTCCGTGCGGAGGGCCTGTCACGCGTTCTATACAAATGCCCCGTCTGCGGAAAAGAAGGAAAAATGCACGCCTCCGGCACAGAGCTTAAATGTGACGAATGCGGTGCGGCATGGGAACTTAACGAGCTCGGAAGAATAAATCTTACGAGTGAAAAACCTTCGGAAATACTCGCACCCGAGCTCTTCGAGCATATTCCCGACTGGTTTGCCTGGGAAAGACAATGCGTAAGAAAGGAGCTCGAAGAAGGTACCTATCTTCTCGATGTTCCCGTTCGCGTATATATGATCGTCGATTATAATGCCATGTACGAAGTCGGAAACGGAAGGCTGAAGCATACGAACAGAGGCTTCCATCTGACAGGCTGCGACGGAAAACTCGACTTTAAGCAAAAGCCCCTTTCCTCCTACAGCGTAAATTCCGATTACTTCTTCTATGAGATAGGGGATATGATCTCTATCGGCGACAAGAACGGTCTCCTCTACTGCTTCCCGCCCGAGGACATCGATGTGGTTGCCAAGACCCGCTTAGCCGCCGAAGAACTCTACAAGATAAAGAAAAACTCTGCTCTGTGAGCAGAGTTTTTATGATCTTATCTTTTTATCTTCATTTCCTTCTTCATTTCATACATCCTCGCATCTGCGATACGAAGGCCGTCCCTTATATTCCTGACATCGCCGTCAAAGGAATCATAGCTTCCGTATGCGGTGCTCATCTTAAGTCCCGAATGTCCCGTATCCTTGTTGGACAAGATCGCATTCAGATCCCTCAGCTTTCCTTCGATCCACTTTCTGTCACCCTCAGCCTTGGGCTTCATGACATAGACGAATTCGTCGCCGCCTGTCCTGGAAATATAACCCTTTCCTTCGAAGTTATTCTTAAGTGTTTCCGCAAACAGCTGTATGTACTTATCCCCTTCTTCATGCCCGTACGTATCATTCGCGGCTTTCAGACTGTTGAGGTCAAACTCTACGACTATATACTGCTCGCCGGATGCATCGATCTCATCGAAATACTGCTCGGTCGCCTGTCTGTTATTGAGCCCCGTGAGCGCATCGGTATAGGCGAGCTTTGAGATCAGTCCGACTCTTTCCTCTTCACGCGCTCCTCTTACCGTATCACTCATATAATCGAAGAACAGCGACAGCACGAACACTATCATGACTACATAGAGCGCGCTCATTGCAAACCCGGCGCTTCCCCTGGGAGAAATACGTGAATAGTAATTATACCTGGCAAGATCGACCAGAGCCGCAATGCCCGTCATTATCGTGGCATACGCGGAGATCATATGAACATTGACTCCCTTTACAAGATCGTAAATCCTCACACCAACCAGTATTGCAACAACGAACACATCATATATATGTGCTATTGAAATATATGTGCGAAGTCCGACCCCGCCATAATAATGCCGGTACCATACATAAGAGACAAATATCACGCCGAAAAGCCAGGCAAGGCCGTAGAACGTATTTCTGATGCGGGCCTTTCTTATACCCTTCGGATCCTTGAACTTTCCTGTCTCAAAATGAAAACCTATGAAGAAGATCGGAAGAAAATAAAACGAATAATAATTGATCTCGACCTTGGTGATCAGATCGGTGGTGAAGATCTCGGAAAGATTGGATCCGGTAAAGATCCAGATACCGAATGCCATTGCAAGGAGTGCAAGGCTCGAAAACCTTACCGTATCCGCAAAGGAGAACGTTCTTCGGAACTCCTGGGCAAGTGCCATCACGATCATGGACATTCCGACCACTATGAAAAAGAAAGAAAGAGCAAGATAATAAATATTTAATGACGCATAGTCCTGGAAGAATGTGTCCGCCTTCCATATTTCGGGGCTTGCGAGCGAAGAAAATGCATTATTTTCACCGGCACGGAATATCATCTTCAACTGCTTTCCGCCGGCATTTTCGCCGATGGGAACGGTATAGAATCCGCTTCCGAGAGTCTCTCCCTTCTCGTATCTGTCAAGATCGGCGGTAAAGATCTCTTCCCCGTCAAGGAAGACTCTTACATCATAATAATGCACACGTACCATCAGCATGCTGTCTTTGGTCACAGCAGCGGGAATGGTGCAGGTAAGCTCGACCTCATCACCTCTCCTGGTCTCACCGAATGAAAACGATCTGAGATCCACTCCGGAATAATAACCGTCGTTAAACCTGAGATCCCATCCGAAATTAAGGATCTGCTCCGGTCCCTTTCCCTTATACATATACGATAACCATCTCTGCAGGCTTGCAAGGGCGACAACGCATATGGCAAGCATTACAATCAGACGTATTACCGTTGTTATCACTTGGATTTTTGTCGGTTTTTCTTTCACGGTCTGAATTTCCGGCCCCTCACCGGACCCTCATCACATATCTTTCCCGAAGGAAAGCAATTACTTAACCATCATCGCAAGTCCGTTTGTGTCAGCGATATATACATGTCCCGCTGCATCTGTTGCGGTTCCGTTCACAAGAAGAGCTCCTCCCTTAAGAGGATCGAAGTAGAAGGAAAGACCGCTCACTGATACCAGTCCGGTCTGAAGTCTTCCGTTGGTATCGGCATAATAAAGTGAGTTTCCGTTTGCAAAGAGACCTCTCTGAAGCGCTCCGCCTGCTGCGGGATCAAAGTAATAGGTATTGATGCCGTCAGAAATAAATCCGGTCTTCATTGCTCCGCCGCTTACCGGATCGAAGAAATAAGTGCTTCCTCCGATGTTCTGCATTCCGGTAAGGATATGTCCGGCGGTATCGGCATAGAATATGCCGCTTGGGGTATTGAACATTCCCGTCTGCATGATTCCTGTAGCGGGATCGAGATAATAAGTAAATACACCGTCGGAAATAAATCCGGTCTGCATAAGTCCGCTGATATCGAAGAAATACATATTTCCGAGGATGTTCTGCCATCCGGCGACCATGTGTCCGTTCTCATCGAAATACCTGAGACCGTCACCCAGATTTACAAATCCTACCTGCATAAGACCGGTGGGATCGAAATAGTAGATGAAATCCCCGACCGGGTAAAGAGCGCCCGCGATCAGGTGTCCGAATGCATCAACATAATAAATTCCGCCGTTCACATTCACAAATCTGTTCGACTGTCTTCTGTAATTCTCGTAATAATATGTGTATCCGTCTCTTGCAACAAATCCGAAAGGAACGATATATGAGGAGAGATCCTTGAACTGGTAGTCTATATCGACTTGTCCCCTGATACCGGGGATAGAACCGCTGTCGGTAGCCTGCCAGAATGCAGCCCCGTCATCGGTACAGCAGTTGTACCATTGTGCGACCCATCTGTCATATCCGAAAGGTCCTATCGTGCTTTTGAACATACTCCTGTTGGAATAGACCATAGGATAATAACCCGCAGCCTCGACCGTCTGGCAGAATACCTGACAGATCATAGCGTTGGTAAGCGGATCGAGAGCCTTCTGCCTGTAGTTTTCAAGATCGAGAACTACGGGCATGTTTATTGAATAAGGCTCGATCGCATTGACTATCCACTGAGCCTCGATGATACCGTCCTGTACGCTTGAAGCGTAGGAATAGATGTATACTCCGGTCTTGATGCCCGCAGCCTGTGCTCCGGCCATGTTCTGGAAAAACTTATCGTCAAATCCGTAAATTGTTCCGCCGCATTTGATGAACGCAAACTGTACTCCGCTTGCCTTTACCGCATTCCAGTCGATATCGCCCTGCCATGCGGATACATCAATGCCCCATGCAATGGCATTCTGTGCATATTTGTCCGCATGAACGGTATCCGAACCCTTCAGGGGGATGCAGTTAACCGCCATTAATATCGCCAGTATGCCGCAAACTATCGCCCTTACTCTCATTAAAAGCTTCATATATTCTCCTTAAATACGGTATGTTGCATTTTTAACTAAATTTAACCAATATATTATACCAACAAAAAAGGAGCGGTGCAAACCGCTCCCATTCTGCGCAGTATGGAAAAGACGCTTTTTCAGCCTCCGAGATAAGCCTTCTTGACAGAGTCGTCATTGAGAAGATCCTTACCCGTTCCGGTATTGACTATCCTTCCTGTTTCGAGGACATAAGCCCTGTCCGCGATCGAAAGAGCCATCTGAGCATTCTGCTCTACCAGAAGAATAGTGGTTCCGGCTTTGTTGAGCGCCTCGATGATCTCGAAGATCTGGTCTACGAGGATGGGTGCAAGTCCCATTGAAGGCTCGTCGAGCATCATCAGCTTGGGCTTGCTCATAAGAGCTCTTCCCATAGCAAGCATCTGCTGCTCGCCGCCCGATAATGTTCCGGCCATCTGTGACTGGCGCTCCTTTAATCTGGGGAAATGCTCATATACCTTCTCGAGAGTTTCGGAAATCTCCGATGCAGGTCTGGTATATGCGCCCATCTCGAGGTTTTCTTTTACGGAAAGCTGGGCGAAGACTCTTCTTCCCTCGGGGCAGAGTGCCATTCCCTCGTTAACAACCTTGTGAGGTGCAACGCCGAGAATGCTTCTTCCTTCGAATTCGATCGATCCCTCCCTGGGCTTTAAAAGTCCGCCGACTGTGTTGAGGGTTGTGGACTTTCCCGCACCGTTTGCTCCGATAAGGGTAACGATCTCTCCCTCGGCAACCTCGAAGGATACTCCCTTTATAGCATGTATGCTGCTGTAATAGACGTGCAGATTTTCAACTTTAAGAACTGTTTTCATATTATTTCTCCAAACCGATTAAAGGCCAAAAGCCTTTAATCAGCGTTAATGCCGTAGGCATTTACGCCTAGCCCCTATGTGTTCCGAGATATGCTTCGATAACCTGCGGATTACCCTGGATCTGGGAAGGAGTTCCCTTTGCGATGATCCTTCCGAAATTGAGAACGACTATGCTCTCACAGATACCCATGACAAGATTCATATCGTGCTCTATGAGAAGCACCGCGATCTGGAATTCATCACGGATCTTGCGGATATTGTTCATAAGTTCTTCGGTCTCCGAAGGGTTCATGCCTGCCGCGGGCTCATCGAGAAGAAGGAGCTTGGGTCCGGTGGCAAGTGCTCTTACGATCTCAAGTCTTCTCTGCGCACCATAGGGAAGTGAATCCGCAGTGACATTTGCAAGATCTGCCATGCCGAAGATATCGAGAAGCTCCAGTGCTCTTTCGTGAGCTTTCTTTTCTTCTCTCCAGTAATTGGGAAGTCTGAACACGCCTGCAAAGGTGTGGTATCCCATACGGTTATGGAGTCCTATCTTAACATTCTCTTCGACGGTAAGCTTGTCGAAAAGCCTGATATTCTGGAAGGTTCTCGCAATTCCCATCTGGTTGACCTGAACGGGTGTCAGGTTGTGGGTATCCTTGCCGCCCAGCATGATGGTTCCTCTGGTGGGCTCATAAACCTTGGTCAGGAGATTGAAGATGGTGGTCTTGCCGGCTCCGTTGGGACCGATGAGTCCGCATATCTCCGTAGCTCCGATCCCTATGTTGAATTCGTCGACGGCAACCAGTCCGCCGAAATCGATTCCAAGGTGAGCCGCCTCGAGAACAAGGGGCTTTCCGAGATCCTTCTCGGGTACAAAATTGGGGCTGGGTACATTAACGAGTTTTACTTCGGGAGATTTGCTCATTATTTCTTCCCTCCCTTCGATATCTTCATTCGGACTTTCTTGGCAAAAATATCCATTCTGCCCTTAAGCTTCTCGTTATTGGTAACGAGCATAACGAGGATAAGTACGATCGCATAGACGAGCATACGGTAATCGCTGAATTTTCTGAGGAGCTCGGGAAGGACAACCAGGATTCCGGCCGCAATGAGAGATCCGGTCATATTGCCGATTCCGCCGAGTACAACGAATACGAGAACAAGTATCGATGTGTTGAAATCGAATTTCTTGGGAACAAGTGTTGAATAGTTGAGCGCATATACCGCACCCGCAGATCCTGCCATTGCGGCAGAGATCGTAAATGCGAGCATCTTGTACTTCATGGGGGAAATACCCATGCTCTCTGCTGCGATCCTGTTATCCCTGATAGCCATGATCGCACGTCCGGTCCTTGAATTTACAAGGTTCTGGATGATTATGAGAACGATAAGAAGAAGTATGACCGCTCCACTGAAGGTTGCGATCTTGCTGATCCCTACCGCACCCATGGGTCCGTTGATGATGACCTTTCCCATGGGATCCATTCCGAGCGCATCGGGATTGTTGAATGCGAAGTGAACGCCCTTTTCGTCGATTCCGACGTAAAGGCAGTTCAGGATATTCTTGATGATCTCACCGAATGCCAGAGTAACGATCGCAAGATAGTCGCCGTTGAGTCTGAGAACGGGGATACCGATGAGGAATCCTGCGATGCCTGCAAGGATCGCTCCTACCAGAATGCTTACAAGAAGCCTTGCCGGATTTGAAGCATTTCCCATGGCAGAGCTTACGATAACGGCAGTGAACGCACCTACCGACATAAATCCCGCATGTCCGAGTGAAAGCTCACCGGAGATACCGACGACCAGGTTGAGTGATACGGCCATGATCATATAGCAGGTGATCGGGATCAGCTGGCCCTTAAGTGCGCTGGTGATGTTTCCGGTAGATACGAGTATCTGAAATACCAGATAGAAAACTACAACTATCGCGTAATTTATGAATGCTTTTTTGGAAAGCCCGGAGGCTTTTTTGAAACCGGTCATTTTTCCGCCTCCTTATACTTTCTCGTGAATCTGTTTGCCCAACAGACCCGTGGGCCTGAATATCAGTACCACTATCAGAACTCCGAACACTATAGCGTCCGCAAGCTCAGATGATATATATGCTCTCGCGAGTATTTCGATGACTCCGAGTAATATTCCTCCGATCATTGCTCCGGGGATCGAACCGATTCCTCCGAAGACTGCAGCGGTGAATGCCTTGATGCCGGGCATTGAACCGGTGGTGGGCATAAGTGTCGGATATGCGGTACAGAGAAGTACTCCGGCGATCGCCGCAAGACCCGAACCTATTGCGAATGTAAGTGAAATGGTGAAGTTGACATTGATTCCCATCAGTGTTGCGGCTCCCTTATCCTCGGAAACGGCTCTCATTGCCTTTCCGACCTTGGTGCGGGAAGTGAACAGGGTAAGTGCAACCATGATGATCAAATTTGCGATGATGGCGACGAGTGCGACGGGCGAGATCCTCGCACCGGCAAATTCTATCGCCTCGATATCCTTGAACATATTGGGGAATGCCTTGGGGTTTGCTCCCCAGATGATAAGAGCCGCATTCTGGAGAAAATATGACATTCCGATAGCGGTGATAAGAACCGCAAGTGAAGTAGCCGAACGAAGAGGCTTATATGCCAGACGCTCGATCGTGATTCCCAGTGTAGTGCACACGATCATTGCAAGAAGTACCGCAAGCGGTGCGGGGAATCCGAGATACATCATTGCACAGAAGGATACATATCCACCGACCATGATGACATCGCCGTGTGCAAAGTTCAGCATCTTCGCAATTCCGTATACCATCGTATACCCGAGAGCGATTATCGCATATATACTTCCCAGGCTTATTCCGTTGATCAGATGTGCCAGCATATGTACTCTCCTTAAAATGCATTAGGCGCCCGGGTGACAGTCTGCCTTTTGTCCGGCAGACTGCACTAAGCGCCCCATTGCGTTATTATAATAAATTTACGAACAGATTTCTATGCCTAATTACATTCCTACGTAAACGCCGTCCTTGATAACAACAGCCTTGGGCTGCTTGTTAACCTGACCGTTTGCGTCCCATACCATTCCGAGACCGGTTACACCGTCAGCGGAGAAGTCGGCATCGGTGAATACGGAGATGAGGATCTCGCAGAGATCTGCGGAGCTCATACCGGTAACATCAAGTCCGCCGTTCTTAGCAGCATAGAACTCAAGAGCTGCCTTGATGGCATAAGCACAGTCATATCCGTCTGCTGCGAACTGCGAAGGAACCTCGCCGTAATTCTCGTTGTACTTTGTAACGAAATTCTTGGTGAGATCATCGGTAGCGTCTGCAGAGAAGGGAGTGAGAAGCATTACGCCCTCAGCAAGGGAAGTATCGAATCCCTCGATGGTAAGGATTCCGTCCATACCGTCAACACCGAAGAACTTGGGCTCATATCCTGCGGAAGCAGCCTGCTGGAGAATGAGTGAAGCGGGGGTGTAATAGATGGGAAGGAATACAAGGTCTGCACCGTTTGACTGTGCATCGCCGACCTGAACAGAGAAATCGGTGGTGTCATCGGTGAAGGTAGTCTCGGAAACAACTTCAAGTCCGAGCTCGTCTGCCTTAGCCTTGAAGGTCTGATAGATACCGGTTGAATAAGCATCTGCATTGTTGTAGATGATAGCAACCTTGGTAGCAAGCTTGTTGTCGAAAATGTACTGAGCGGAAGCTGAACCCTGGTTAGGATCTGCGAAGCAGAGCTGGAATACATTGTCCTTTCCTTCAGTTACGGCAACAGCTGAAGCTGAAGGAGTGAGCATGAATACTCTGTCGGAATTAGCTTCTGCGGAAACAGCGATACAGGGAGTGGTGGTAACGGTACCTGCGATAGCCTGTACGCCCCAGTCCTGAAGCTGGTGATAAGCATTTACGGA
>JAILOC010000045.1 GCA_024691045.1 Lachnospiraceae bacterium
AAAGGCACTTCCCGTCCTTGAAAAGCTCCCCATGGAGACAAGCGACAGGGAAAAAGGCCTTACACTTTCCGGAAAAACAATCAACAAATGTCCCGCAGACATCCCCGAAGAGCTTGCAAAGGCACTTCAAAAATCGGCAGAGGATACCGCATTTGCTCTCGGCGTAAACGCATATGCGAAATTTGACTTTATCGCATCTCAGGACGGAAAATCCTTCGTCTGCCTCGAGTGCGACTCATTGCCGCAGCTCTATCCCGATTCGGACCTCGTCATTTCGGCCAAAGCGGCGGGAAGAAGCTTCGGAGATCTGTGTGACAAGATCATGGAGATCAGCCTGGTCAGCAAATCAAACTGACCTCCCGGAACCTGAGACCTGCAAACATCCGCTCCCGGAATGTAAATGACATACTTTCAACAGGACCCGTCTTTATCAGACGGGTCCTGTTTTTGCTTTATTTCAGCCGTTTTGCGGGTTTTTAAAAATTTTTTGAAATTGGTGTTGACATCCTACGACTGTCGTAGTATATTTACCACATCAGACATAGTACGACTGTCGTAGTACGGCAGACATAGTACGACTGATAGAGTACAAAAGAAACACGGTATACCCAATATCACCGTACCAAGGTCCCAAGCGCACGGACCGGACGGAACAAAACGGAGGACACATATGGTTGAAATAAGCTCGGATGTGATCCGCGGTTATAACGACACGATGATCCTTTTCATACTCCTGAACGGGCCCTCATACGGCTACGAGATCTCCAAACAGATCAAGAGCATCACGGATGAGAAATACATCATCAAGGAAACAACGCTCTACTCGGCTTTCACGAGAATGGAAAAGAACGGACACATAGAATCGTTCACCGCAGATCAGGACGGAAGCGGTAACGGTAAAAAGAGGACATATTACCGCATCACGGATTTAGGTATGCAGTACTACAGAGCAAAATGCGAAGAATGGGATATAACCCAGGAAGTCGTTTCTAAGTTTATCAGGCATTAAGGAGAAAAATATGGAAACAATAAAAAGT
This sequence comes from Lachnospiraceae bacterium, assembly GCA_024691045.1. The sequence continues at coordinate 1,038 of JAILOC010000045.1, forward strand.
TATCTCGAGGCTATGTTTGCCGCAATGCCCAATACCGCAGAGGTAAGAAAGGCCAAGGCCGAACTGCTCCAGATGATGGAAGATAAATATAACGAGCTCATTGCAAACGGACAGAATGAGAACACCGCAGTCGGCACCGTTATATCGGAGTTCGGAAACCTTGATGAGCTTGCCGAAGGACTGGGACTCGTAAAGGTTGTAGAGGAAACACGTACCAGGGAAAGCGAAACTCCCCGCAGGAACGTAGGAATTGATGAGGTTAAGGGCTTCATCGAGAACAGAAGAAAGAAAGCACTGCTTCTGGCACTCGGAGTATTCTTCTGTATTGTATCCGTAGCTTGCCCGATCCTCTTCGGAGAAAGATACGGCGCCGTATCGGTACTTTTGATGTTCATATGCATCGCACTCGGAGTAGGATTCATAGTTTACAGCAGCTATGTCGATTCCAGCTGGAAATTCTTAAAGACAGAGCTTTGCAGGATCGATATGGCAACAGCCGATTATGTGAAGGAAAAGCTCCGCAGCTTCGAACCGGTAAGAGCACTCTGTGTAACAATCGGAGTGATCCTCTTCATCATCTGCTGGGTACCTAACATGTTCTATGTAAGCGGCAGTTATTTTGCACCGGCACTTATGTTCGTTCTGATCGGTCTTGGAGTACTCCTCATCATTTATTCATCCAAGATCCGCAGCGGATATGAGATCCTCATGCAGCTCAATGATGTAAACACGATAAGCGGAACTTACATTAACCAGAACGTAAAGCCCGTCAGATACAAGAACAAGACAGCACAAACAATAGTGGAGATCTACTGGCCCGTAGCCACCTGCCTGTACCTTATCCTGAGCTTTCTGACATTCAGGTGGGATATCACATGGATCATCTGGCTTGTCGCCGGTATTATGCACAGGGCGGTAGTAATCAACTGCCGCGCCGATGAAATTTGATCAAGGAGGAAATCATGACTACAGCATCTAAGATAATAATAACAATTCTTTCCATCGTAACGGTTATCATCATAGTCTTCGCACTCTTCTTCAGAGGCATCAAAAGCTTTGCAATCGGTACCGGTTCCGATGTCCGTATCGAAGAAGGACGCGAGGAACTGGAGGGAGCACCTTCCGATATAGATATCGATGTATCCTGTGCCGATCTGACCATAAAGTACGGCAGTGAATTTACCGTAGAATATTCCATGCCCAGAGATCTTGTTCCCACAGTCAGATTCGATAACGGAACACTTTCTGTCAAGAACGGCGGAACCAACATACGTATCCCATTCAATTACTCAGGCAACCTTTATATAACCGTAACGGTTCCCGAGGGAACGTCCCTTGAAAAAGTCAGCATAGATGTGGATGCAGGCAATGTTGATATTTCGAATCTTATAGCAGAAGATCTGATAATGAACATCGATGCCGGCAATATCGATATGGATGGTATAGAAGCCGGTAAGATTGATATCGACTGCGATGCGGGCAATCTGGATGTGGAAGGATGCACTGCAGATAAATTCATCATCAAGCTCGATGCGGGAAATGCCGATATCGACGATTGTACCATTGATACCATCGATGCCAATGTGGATGCGGGCAGCCTTGATGCAAACCACTGCACCATTAACGGCGGAACCTGCGATGTCAGCCTCGGCAACATATCCCTTTCCGGCAACATCGGAGATGTCAAGACCAATGCAAGTCTCGGCAATGTAGAAATACACTGATAATACAGACAATAAAGAAGGGAAGCCTGACGGCTTCCCTTTTTTGAAACAAGAGGACGGCTTACGCTGTTTCACACCATTTCTAATCTATCAGCATCCTTACTCTGTTGAAGTAATTCATCTTGGATCCGCTCATATCCGGCTCGACCACTGAGATCGAAGCCTCGGGATACCTTCTCTTGAGATAGGGATACAATCCTCTTCCCTCACACACATTCGGCATGCAGCCGAAAGGAGCGATGCAGACAACCTTTTTGATATCGTTATCTATATAATCTATGACCTCGGCTCCCATCAGCCATCCGTCACCTATCAGAAGGTTGTGCGATACGACATCCCTCGAATTCTCATCAAGCTTCCTGTATGAACTGAGAGCCTTGAACCCGTACCTTGTCATGGTCTCTCTCATGGAATCCTGAAGATTTACCATCATCCTTTTAACGAATTCAAAGCCCGCTCTTTCAAGATTCTTTTTGGCCGGCTTATGGGAATCTATGTAATACAGGATGTACCATGAAAGACCGTTAACATACGCTTCACAGTTATTCTCTTCAAGATAATCGATCAGATCCCAGTTCCCGAGCGAGCAGTACTTGACATAGAATTCCCCGACCACTCCTATGACCTGACGTTTCTTTCCATCCTTTTTGATTGCGGCGAAGGATTCTGCGATCTTCGCAAAATTCTTCTTCATCTTTCCGAGGGTGAGATTCCTGCCGAGCTTAAGATCTTCGGAAAGCACTTTTATCCAGTGATCGTAAAGTGCATTGGTTTCGCCCTTGTTCACCTCATAGGGGCTTACCTGGTTTGCGAGCATCATGAGGATATCGCCGTAGAACATTCCGAACAGGCCACGTATAGCGGTATCGAGATTAATCTTAAGGGATATATCGTCACGAACGTGACGTACATTGATCGTCATAACACGGACATCGTCC
>JAILOC010000053.1 GCA_024691045.1 Lachnospiraceae bacterium
CTTTATCTCTCTCGAGGTCATGGCCGGATGTGCAAAGCGTGTCGTTGCTCTTTGCAAGGAAGCAGGCGTAACACTCACCGGTGCCGGCGCAACCTATCCTTACAAGAACGATCCCAAGGATTCCAACATCCGTATCGCTCCATCATATCCTTCACCCGAAGAGATGTCGCAGGCCACCGACCTCCTTGTTCTCTGCGTTAAGTTAGCAGCAGTAGAAAAACTCCTCGAGGTATAGGATAAAACATGGTCCGCGGGTGACTCGAATGAAAAAAGTCTCCGTCGAAGCGCTTGCGAGAAATGCGGGCGCTTGGCGTTTGATTTTTCAGATCCCGCTTGCGGGTCGGAAAAACAAATCGCCTGCGGCATGAGGTAGATTGTTGCATCGGAGTTGCATTTCCGCCTAGCGCTGAAGTAAGGAGAATTTTTTCTTCGAGGCAGGACCCGCGCTGAAATTTAAGGATACTTTTTATGGACGAAATCAAACGTATAGACAGAACTCTGATCACAAAAGGCCGCGTGATCGATTATTATCAGGACACCATGCAGATGCCCGACGGAAGCACCGTTAAATGGGATCTTATCGATCATGACGGCGCCGCCGCAGTCGTTGCGGTAAGAGAAGACGGTAAGCTCCTGATGGTCCGCCAGTACCGCAATCCTCTGGAAAGAGAAACTCTTGAGATCCCCGCCGGAAAGCTCAATACACGCGACGAAGATCCGAAAGTCGCAGCAGAGCGCGAACTTGCCGAGGAGACCGGTTATATCTGCGACAATATCGAGTACCTTACGACCATCTATACAACCGTTGCATTCTGCAATGAAAAGATTGGTCTCTACCTTGCAAAAGGCCTCAAAGACAGGCATCCCCAGCACCTTGATGAGGATGAATATATCGACCTTGAAGCGTATACTCTCGACGAGGTCAGACAGATGATCTACGAGGGCAAGATACAGGATTCCAAGACGATCGTCGGCATCCTTCTGTACGCTTCAAAATATCATTTATAATATCACTCATAATTTATTAATTTTTTAATCGGGCTTGTGGTCACAGGCCCGATTTTTTTGCCCGTTTTACAACATATTGTGGTGTGAAAAAAACGTAGAAATTTCGGCTTTTTTTCTATGCTTTTTTTCCATTGAATAATCTTTTCGCGTTTTTTATAATGCGATTTGCCGCTGTTGGAGAGCGGAAAAAACAAGGCACGGATGCCGGTTAGGAATTTACTTATTGATGGGGAAGCATCTCGATTTATTTACTCAGTATCTCGGTGAAGAGAAGAAAATGTCCGAGAATACTATTCAGTCCTACAGAAGAGACCTTGCAAGACTCGAAAGCTATTGTAACGGACTTGCGATAGATGACCTTACCGAAGTAACACAGCACAATCTTGAAAGCTATATTGATTACCTTGAAGCGGGTGATTTCAAGACTTCCACCATTTCAAGGAATGTTGCTTCGATACATGCATTTTATTCATACCTTTACACCTGCCACGAAGTAGAGACAGATGTATCAAGAGGACTTACAAGCCCCAAGGTGGAGCGCACCAACCCCGATATCCTCACCGAGGATGAGGTTGTCAGGCTTCTCGAGGCTCCTTCATCCGAGGATCCCAAGGGCTTAAGAGATAAAGCGATGCTCGAGGTAATGTATGCCACGGGTATCAAGGTTTCCGAACTTGTAAAGCTCCGCATGCAGGATGTCGATCTGAGAACCGACATGCTCGTTGTAAACGGCAGGAGCATCCCTCTCGGAAGACACGCGAGAAGTGCAATGATCGCATATCTTGAGAGCGGGAGAGGCAGGCTTTTCGGAGAGAAAGAAAGCGACATCCTTTTCCCCAATTATCAGGGAGAGGCTATGTCAAGACAGGGATTCTGGAAGATCCTCAAGTCCTACGTTAAGGATGCCGGAATCGAGAAGGACGTTACACCTTGCCTTCTGCGCCACAGCTTTGCAGCTCATCTGATAGAGCACGGTGCGGATATCAAGAGTGTTTCGATAATGCTGGGACATTCCGATATATCTACTACTCAGGTTTATGCCCGTATGGCGCAGAACTCCCTGAGAAAAACATATGCAGGAGCTCATCCCAGGAATTAAGTAATAAACAACAACTACTACTGAGACATGGGGGCGGAGAACCGTCCCCATGTTTCAACTGAAAAGACATACTTTTAAGTTTGCACACAGCCCTACAATAAAGTATAATGTCAAATTGGACGCGCATCTGTTCGGAAGGCGTGTTAAACGTGCAAAAAAAAGGAAAAAAAGTATGTCATTCGAATTCATAAAAAAGCTTCCTACTCCCGATGAGATAAGAGCAGAATATCCCGTTCCCGAGAAGGTCAGACAGATCAAAGTGCAGCGTGATGCGGAGATAAGAAAGGTCTTTACCGGAGAATCGGATAAGTTTCTCGTTATCATAGGACCCTGCTCTGCGGATAATGAGGAGGCTGTCTGCGATTACGTATGCAGGCTTGCAAGGGTTAACGAACAGGTCAAGGATAAGCTGATCCTTGTGCCCAGGATCTACACAAACAAACCCCGTACCACAGGCGACGGATATAAGGGAATAGTCCATCAGCCCGATCCCGAGAAGGGTGTTGATTTCGTTGCCGGACTTATCGCTATGAGACATATGCAGATAAGAGCGGTTGAAGAGACCGGTCTTACCGCAGCGGATGAAATGCTTTATCCCGAAAACTGGAGATATGTGTCGGATATCCTTTCATACGTTGCGATCGGTGCACGTTCCGTAGAGGATCAGCAGCACAGGCTCACAGTTTCCGGTTTTGATGTGCCTGCAGGCATGAAGAATCCCACCAGCGGAGATTTCTCTGTTATGATGAATTCCATTTATGCAGCGCAGCATGCCCACTCCTTCATTTACAGGGGATGGGAAGTCAAGACCACCGGCAACCCCGCCGCTCATGCGGTTCTCAGAGGTGCCACCAACAAGCACGGAAACAATACGCCCAACTATCATTACGAGGATCTTGTCAGAGTTCTTGATATGTACAACAAGATGGATCTGAAGAATCCTGCGGTAGTCATTGACGCTAACCATTCGAATTCCGATAAGCAGTTCAAGCAGCAGATCAGGATCGTAAAAGAGGTCATGCACAACCGCACCATCAATCCCGACATCAGGAATCTTGTCAAGGGTGTGATGATAGAAAGCTATATAGAAGAAGGAAATCAGAAGATCGGAGAAGGTGTCTACGGTAAGTCTATTACCGACCCCTGTCTCGGATGGGAAGATTCCGAAAGACTTATACATGACATTGCGGATCTTGTGATCTGATAAAGGCTTTGCATAACCTGCACGGCCTTGTCGGAAAGGCCGCTAAGGAGCAGGTTTATGAATAAGCGTACTGAAAAGATCATTTCCATACTGATCCCCGCAGCGCTCGTGATTATGTGCATTATCGCAGCGCTTCTCGGAGGCAGGGTTATAAACCTTGAAAAGAGGCTCGAGGGATACAGTGCCGCACAGCAGCTGGGAGAAAGAGAAAGCAGGCTTGTACAGCTTTCATGGATCGAGGAGAACGCTTACGAAGCATCCGATATATCGGAGCTTGCGGCACGTACATATTCCGCAGACGCTGCGTCTGTCGAATATCCCTGCGATGAATATGAGCCGCACGCATCCGCATCCGGTCTGTATGACCGTAACGGCGTGACCTATGCGGCCGGATCCGATTCGGATGGAATACACAGGGTCTATCTGACATTTGATGACGGTCCCAGCATTTATACCGATGACATTCTGGATATACTTGATGCCTACGGAGTGAAGGCGACATTCTTCGTTGTGGGCAGAGAGAATACCGCATCGTATGCGAGGTATCTGAGAATAGTCGAAGAGGGACATACTCTCGGGATGCATTCATATTCCCATATATATAATGATATCTATGCATCACCCGAAAGCTTTGCGGAAGATACAGAAAGGATCCGCAATCTTCTCGAGGATGTTACGGGTCAGAGTCCCGTGTTCTACAGATTTCCCGGCGGAAGCTCCAATGATGTGAGCATGACCGATATGCACGAGCTCGAGGATTATCTTGCATCGGAAGGCATCGTATATTTTGACTGGAACGTTTCAAGCGGTGATGCGGGCAAGACTCCGCTCACACCCGATCAGATCATACACAATGCGCTTCAGGGAATAGAGAGCAGGGATACGACAGTCATTCTTTTCCATGATACGGCTGCCAAGAGATCCACGGTATATGCGCTCCCGTCAATCATTGAAGCTATCCAGGCAATGGATAATACGGAAATACTTCCCATAACATATGACACTACTGTCATACAGCATGACCATCCATGACAACAAAACTAACGGAGGTAACAAATGGGTTTTTTCGGTGAATTAAAACAGGATCTGTCCCATGTAGCTGATTCCGCCAGGGAAAAAGAAGCGGCTGACGCACAGGCTGACAGCCTCCTTGCTGATGCTGAGCTGGCCGGACTTGATGAAGCTGAGGCCCTCAGCGCCAAAGAAACAGATGAAGATATCCCCGCATCCGAAAAGGATGCAGATGATGTATCAATGCTTTTGAAGGATCTTGTATCCGATCTCGGAGGTGACGATCTTCATGAAGCAGCGGAATCATCCGATGAAAGCAACGGAGATATCGGTGATGATATAGACGCGATCCTCGCAGGTCTTACGTCTGATGCAGAGTCTTTGGGTACAGAGGAAACTGCCGCGGATGACACCGAAGAAGATTCCGGAACCGAGGATGAGGAAGCACCTGCTGAGGAAGAGCCCGCTGCAGAGGATTATATGGCGGCTCTCGACCAGGCTTTCGCAGCCCTTACGGAAAGGGAAGAAGAGTCAACCGATAAGGAAGAGACTATAGAAGAAATTGAAGAATCTTCCGCAGAGGAAGAAGAGGCAGAGGAAGAGGAAGAAACCGTTTCCGAAACCAAAGAAACTTATGAGTATAAAGGAGCAGATGAAATGGAGACAGGTAATTATTCAGAAGAAACTTCCGTAATAACCGGAGGAATGGTTGTAAACGGTGATGTGGAATCCGTAGGATCTCTCGATCTTATCGGCAAGGTAAACGGAGATGTATCCGTAAAGGGCAAGCTCAATATCACCGG
>JAILOC010000066.1 GCA_024691045.1 Lachnospiraceae bacterium
AGCATCGTAATCACCTGTGATCAGATAGTCGGCAGCATCCTGCCCGTCATAGACCGCGTCCACGGAATAATTGTTTTTGGTAAGTATGGCGACCAATGCCCTGGACATTGATCTTTCATCTTCGGCAAGAAGTATCCTCATCGGGAGATCTCTCTTTCAATGATCCGTTAAGGCGGGGCAGCTGCCCCGCCTGTTTTATTATCTCACATTTCCGGCTGAAAATCCCCATCCTGTCCGAAACCTTCATCCGGGCGGCCACCCTCTCCCGGTAGGTGGCCTTCGCCGAAACTGCCGTTCAGACCGGGACCTCCCGGAGCGGATAACCCCGGTGCCATACCCCCGCTCTGATCCGGACCTCCTCCCATGAACTGATTGGTTATGGTATCCGTCTCCACACCGTTAAAGATAAGCGTTCCGCCGTTAAGTTCAGCCCTGCCGTCATAGTCACAACAGGACTGCCCTGTTATATCTATCCTTCCGCCGTTTATGATCAGATCACCGTTCGAGTCGATACCGTCCGTATCGCCTTCACCCATCACTATGGTGATATCTCCTCCGTTTATCTCAACCTTCACATCGGCGTCTTCCGATTTCTGTGCGGCATTGATACCGTCATCGCTTGCATTTATCACGATCAGACCGTCATCTATCACGACACATGTGGCTTCAAGACCTTCGGCAGCATCTATATTGATCTCTCCGCCGCTTATCTTCAGATTCACATCCGCATGTATGCCGTCATCTCCGGCGGATATTACCAGTTTTCCTCCGGTCATAAGAAAATCTCCGCCCGAATTGATGCCGTCATCGGAGGCTTCGATCGTAAGATCTCCTCCTGATATGACAATACTGTCATCTGTTCCTATACCCTTACCTTCTCCGGAAACAATCTCAAGGCTCCCGTCTCCGCTTATCGTCATACCGGTCTCAGAATATATTACCGCATCGATATCTTCATCTTCCGACCCGTCATTCACAAAACCGTCTTCATTAACAAGCTCGGATTCTCCCTTTAGGACGATATTCACTTCACCTGCAGATTCCGCATATATCGCAGCGGAGGATGAATTTGTTATGCTTACATCTTCCAGTATCAGAGTAACACTTTCGCTCTCTCCGGCTCTTACCGCCAGAGTGCAATCATCGGAGGAACCCGTAATGTAATAAGTACCGCCTTCGGTAAGAGTAACGATACCGCTGTCATCACTCAGTTCTATCATCTCATCATATTCCAAAATGCCGTTTCCGCTTTCGTGACCGGCGAAACTTTCACTTAGCTGCGATGTCTCTTCGGCTGCTCTTTCCACTTCACTGCCGGAGGATCCTGTTCCGGATGAAGCGTAATATCCGCATCCTGCGATCATAAGTGCACATACAATACCTGCAGTCAATATGCTTATATTATTTTTCCTTTTCATTTATTATGTCCTCCTTTCGTCACAGTTCCGCCGGTTCCCGGTGCTTTAATGCGGACATGGCTATCTCCAGATTTCCGTTACGGCATCTTAAGTCATCAATGAATTTCTTTTCGATATCCGCTGAGCAGAGCGTCAGTGTGTAGTCAAGCTTGAACACGGAGCCCATGCCCGATGTCTTTGCGGAGATAAGCTTATGTTCCGTTGTATATTCTTCAAATATCCCATCGAAGACTTCAGTGTAATTCAGATCCTCGGGGATGGTTATCCTGAGGCTTCTTACAAGTTCCGAACCTTTATCCTCTCCCAGACCCGCAGCCTTATACAGACTCATGACTGCTATCATGATCAGCTCGAAGATAACCGCATAGAATACATAACCCATCCCGGCTAACAGTCCCAGTGCCATTGCCAGGAAAAGATTCCCTATCTCCCCGGCACTTCCCTGTGCAGACCTGAACCTTACAAGACCGAATGCACCGGCCACCGCAACTCCCGCACCTATGTTGCCGTTTACCGCCATGATGACGACACACACAACAGCGGGAAGAAGTGCCAGAGTGACCTTAAAGCCTCTGCTGGATCCCTCATCCGGAGCAAACTTCGACAGTATCAGTCCCATGACGAGTGCAGATAATATGGGAATCAAAAATCCCGTAACGGATATATCCGTATTTCCGACAACCGTTTCCATTAATGTATTAAGCATATTTCAACCTCTCTTTCATACCTGTTTCATTTCCTGCGATATATTCTTCGTAATATCTTCCGTATTTGGAAACAGAAGCTTTTTGTATTCCTTCTTCTCTCAGGAAAGTGATCAGCCAAGCAGGGATAGACGCGCTGACCTTGACTTCAAGAATGCTTGTTCCGCTCCCGATCACCGGCACCCCGTATATGCCATCCCTTAACGAAAGGCCGCTTCTTCTGGCAAGAACATTCGAATCCAGAGTTATCCTCGTATCAGACCCGTCAAGCGGATAAAACGCCTCCCTTTCATATGACAGAAAGACCTTTGGCTTTAATCCTCCATAGAAATCCCTGAAATATCCGATCTCTTTTTCTATCTGGGAATCACCTAGGGGCTTACCTCCGGCAAGCAACATCACGGCTTCTTTTTCCGGAAGGGCTATCCTTCTTTTGTACACAACGGATTCGTACTTTTTCTTGATCTCAACGAAGACATCATCATCCGCCGTAACCCGCCTGTAGCTCCTTACCCTGAGCTTTTCCTTGTAAACAGGTTTATCCAGGGAATTTCTTATGAGCCTGTAGCTGTCTGTGTCATAGTAGATGTTCCTTATGACAGTGTGACCGAAGCTGTCGATCTTCATCCTGCCGTCCATCCTGTCCAGGAGATCCTGTCTCTGCCTTTCATCCAGTAGGTACTTGAGTTCGTATCTTTTGAAAACATTCTGATAATCCATATCCCGCCGTCCTTTCGTAAGGTCAGTATATTGGGCGAACCTTAAATTAAACTTAAAGTATAAAAAGTTTTCAGATATCGACATTGCGGGATTAAAGTAATAAGATGATTTCTATGACTGAAATTGCTGACAAAAAAGAAAATACGGCGATAAACCCCATAACGGAGGGAAAGATCGGGAAGGAAATGATATTCTTCTTCCTGCCCCTTATGTTCGGTACCTTTTTCCAGCTTCTGTATAACACCGCCGACTCCGTCATCGTGGGTCAGTTCGTGGGAAAGGAAGCCCTGGCTGCGGTCGGAGGTTCGGCCGCGATATTGGTCAACGTATTCGTGGGAGGACTCACCTCCCTTTCTTCCGGTGCCACCGTCATCGTGGGCCAGTACTACGGAGCGGGCAAAAAGGACGAAGTATCCAAAGCCGTTCACACCGGAATGGCCTT
>JAILOC010000086.1 GCA_024691045.1 Lachnospiraceae bacterium
TCTCTGGGAGCCGAGATGCCTATCTTGACCTGGTCTCCCTTTATTTCGAGGATGGTCACTTCGATGTTGTTGCTGATGACCAGTGCCTCTCCTTTTTTACGGGAAAGTGCAAGCATCTTAGTTGCCCTCCTTTCTGGCCTTAAGAATGTCATATATGGGGAATCGTACAGGATAGTCATTACCCTCTACGATTATCTGGGCACCCTTCTTTTCCTCGGAGTTGATGATGATGGGGCCCTGAAGGTTAACGGTCATCTTGGTGAGATCGGTGGGAACGGTAACGGTTACGAGTACAACGATGTTATCGTCGCTCAGATTGCCGAGATCAGAAAGAAGTTCTTCACTGACCTGGGGATTATATGTCTCACATACCATAAGAGGATTCATAACGGGCATTGCAAAGCCGGGTTCCTCTATGGACTGGAAATATCTGATACCTGCGTCTGTTCCCTTTTCCTCATCGTGGATAAGAGTAAAATGCTTGAGATCGGGGAATCCTATGATTCCGTCCTCAAATGTAAGGATCTTCTCATCACTGATCTCTACTTCTCCGAATATCTTGGTTTTGATAAGCATATGGTCTCCTTTCCCTTACAGATAATTAAGCAGAGTATTCTGCATTATCTTGCTTGTTGCCATCAGGGCCGCCTCATAAGTTACACTTGCACTTTCAAGTCCGATCGCGACTTCTGTGATATCAATATCTTCGTTCTGGCTCTGGAGAGTCTCGAATGTGGTCTTCTGGTTCTGAAGTCTGGACTCGATGAGAGCGAGCTTAGAAGATCTGGTTCCGTTATTGGTGATCGCAAGGCTGGTGTCGTTCAGATAACCCTGCATTGCGGTTATTCCCTGTTCGAAACGCTTCTGTGCGATGTCCTTCTGATAAGTGAAAGCCTTATTTGCGGCATCAAGCTGGTTCTGAAGAGTGGCAAGATCCGACGCATTGGTGGTGGTCTCGATCTTCTTCTTGATATCGGCGATGGTAGTCTCGAGATCAACTACTGCCTGCATTGAGTTGACAAGGTCATCTATCTCTCTTCCGATTCCGAGCTTGAAGCACTCATCAGCGGTGGAATTGACTCTGATGGTGGTGTTGAAGCCTACATCATATTCGATGGACTGTCTTTCCAGAGTCGTATCCAGATAAGATTCATTATACCTTAATAATGAAGTGCTATCTACATTAAATGTATTTCCTACCATCTCGCCTTCCATGGATGCGCTTCTGAAGAAGTGCTGGGGGCGGAGGTCTTCAGCCTTGAACTCCGTCTTCTGATAAGTGATCAGGATCTGGGATTCTTCCTTATCACCGGTAGTTGCATCATCCTTGGTAGCCATAAGCGTATCATAGACATTCTTGCCGAGGAGTATCTCTCCGGTATCCGACAGATAGATAACCGCATCGTTATCGCTTTCGGCAAGTGAGTAAGGATCCGTACTTGGATCGCCGGGGTTTGCACCGGGAATGATATCGGTTGACTTATATGCTGTCATTCCGTTTATGGTCTGAAGAGTTCCGGCCGCATCATAGTACTGGATGATGGGCTCAGCGGAAAGCATATCGCTTCTGTAATCGCCCACATCATCAAGATCGTCATATGAAAGCCTGAATCTGTAGCAGGTGGACTGGCTTATGGGCTGCTCGGTAATGCCGGAATGGGTGGCATCGTTGAAATTGGCAGCGGTCCAGGTGGCGATATCGCCCTGATTTACATGGGTTACGCTGTCGATCGCGGTACGGTCGACCTGCTCGGTCATCTGATATCTCATGTAGGTCTGCTTCTGGAAGGAAAGAGAGGTGTCGGTCCTGTATCCGGTAAATACATATCTTCCGGCATAGTCCGCATCACCGGTCTTGTAGATCTCGCTTGAAAAAGCCTTGAGTTCTTCGAGAATGGTGTTCCTGTCCGAGCTGGTAAGGTCACCGTTTGCGCCCTTGGTGCAGTCATTCTGGCAGGAAGTGATTATTGAAGAAAGGGAAGAAAGAGCATCCTCAGTTACCTTCAGCCAGCTGGTGGCATCCGGAATGTTCTTGGAATAGTACTGGGTTACCTCGGTAACGTTTGAACGCAGCCTAAGAGCCCTGATAGCGATAACAGGGTCGTCGGAAGGTCTTATGATCTTTTTTTCCGATGAAAGCTGGCTGGTGAGTTTGTCTTCGAGGATCTTATTGGTGTTGATATTGGAGAGGTTGTTCCTCTGCATTATCTTATTGGTAATACGCATATCTGCCTCCTGCGGGTTTTCCGCTCTTGGTCAGACATCCCTGTCGAACTGTGAGTGAAGGTTCCTTCCTTCACTGTGTCTCATTATACTCCGGTTTCGAGGATCAGTCTCTTGTATATTTCCTGGAAAACCGAGATCATCTTGGAGGAGAGGTTGAAAGCGTTCTGGAACTTGACCAGATTGACGGCTTCTTCGTCCTCATCCACGCCGGATACGGAAAGTCTTACGTTTCCTATAGCCTGCTGAACCGATTCGTAGCTTGCAACTCCGGTATTTGCCGCTGCCGCACCGAGAGCTACATCTGAGAGAACTCCCTCGAGGAATCCCGAAGCGGTGCTTCCCCTGAAGGAATTGATGTCCTTCTCGCTTGTCATGTCCTTAAGTGCTTCAAGCAGATCGTTCTGTTCCACTCCGTCCCCCGCCTTGAACTTATTGGTCATAAGAGTCGGATCGTTGACCATTGCGGTCAGTATGGAGAAATTCTCTGCGGTGAGCTTGTAGTAGCTGTCATCCGTAACATCTACCGTAATGCTCGTTCCGTAAGTTGTCTGCTTCACAGTGTCTTCCCTTGAAGTATATGCCCTGAGAAGCGTGTCCGCTCTCCAGGTGCCCGTCTGATCGGGGAAGAAGTACTGCTGATTATCGGTGGGCATGTTGCCGGTGAACATTATCATTCCGGTTCCCTCCGGATGTGCATCGGTCTGATTGCCCTGCTTCAGGATGTCATTGAATTTCTCCGCGAAGGTTCTTACCCACTCATTGAGCTGGTTCATATAGTAGGGAATTCCTTCGTACTTGATATTCTCACCTATCTTGGCAGGCTTTCCGACTCGGTCGTTGGTGACGTGTCTGGGATTGAGCTCCTGATCGTTGCTGAGAATGAACTTATATGTATATGCAGCGTTTCCGCTTCCGTCGATATCCACTGTGTATGACCATGAATCATAGTAGAATTCGGTATTTCCGAGGTTTATGATTCCGCCCTGGTCTGAAAGGTTACACTTATTAAGATCGGTAAGGTAGTCGCTGTTTACCTGTACGGTTACGGTGTCGTGATCTCCGGTCTCGGGATCGCTGTATCCGTTTACCTGGGTATCGATAACGTTTCCGTTGAAGAACTCTCCGTTATTTCCGTCCCTGAGTTCGATGAGTCCCCTGAGTTCTCCGCCGAGTCTTGCATTGGAAAGCTTGAACTTTTCGCCGTTTTCCCAATAGACATCATAGAGGCCGTCTATATCGGTCATATTGACCTTCTCGAAATCTTCCCTTGCCACACAGGTAAGATCGTTATGCTCCTTGGCATCTACGAGTGACTGACCGCCTGCGATCTTTACTATGAATCTGTATGCGCCGGTCTCCCTTGTCAGATCATTGGTATCATATATCGGAAGCTCCTCTGTTTCGACATCGACTATCTCGGAGAGTCTGTCGATGAGGAGATCTCTTCTGTCCCTGAGTTCGTTTGCCTTCTGGCCGCCCATCTCGATTGTGGTGATCTGCTCGTTGAGGGTCGCGATCTCGGTGGAAATGGAATTGATGTCATCTATCTTGATCTTGATCTCGGAGTTGACATCCTTCTGCACATTTTGAAGGTTTCCGACGATCTGATTGAAGTAATCGGTGAGCTGTCCGGCGTATCCTACAAACTGGCTCTTTGCGCTGGAGGATCCGGGATCCTTCATGATCTCCTGGAGCGCGGTGGTCATGAGCTTGTCGTAAATCTGGGAGAAACCGCCGTTCGTTCCGCTGTCATAGAAGTAATCCTCAAGCTCTCTCATGTAATACTGTTTCATATTATATTCGCCGAGCTTGGAATTATTGCTCCAGTATTTCTGATCGTAGAAACCGTCTCTGATACGCTCAACGGAAAGAGTGTCGACGCCAGCGCCGGCACATCCGTAGGTCTGGAAGGTACGGATAGGAAAGGCCGCCTGGGTATCGACCGCCTGCCTGCTGTATCCCTCCGTCTGAACGTTGGATATATTGTTTGCTGTGGTATTCAGATTCGCATTTGATGCGAGTAATCCGGAATATGCGATATTTAATCCAAAGAATTGTGAACTCATGCAAAATCCTCCTACAGTTTCACAATTATTATATCGGTAAAAACAGGGGGAGACTTAAGGTCTCCCCGCTTAAATTTAAGCAAATATGTGTCTGTTTACGAAGGCAAACGCCCCTTATCAGCTCAGGCTGTTGAGAAGATGTGAGATCATCTCATTTACCACGTTGATGAATCTGGAAGAAGCATTGTAGGCACTCTGATATTTGATCATATTGCTGAGTTCCTCATCGCTGGAAACCGCTTCAACCTGGTCTCTGGCGCTTTCGGCCGCCGAAACCGTCTTGGCCTGATTCTCATATATACTGTTGTACATATATCCGGAATTGGATACCTGAGAGACCAGATCACTGTAATAATCGTTGAGATTGACCCTCTTTATGACAGTAGGATTGAGAGTGTATGCCTCATCGGTAAAGACCTTCTTGAGTGCAGTCATGGTCGCGATGTCTTCCGAACCGTCCTTAAGCCTGAAGCCAAGGAGCGAAGGAGTCTGAAGAAGGTTCTGATTGATACGGGTATTTGAGACGGAGTACAGGCTGTACTTTAGATCGGCAAGTGCCGACTGATCTACCACATTTCCGTTCGAATCGACAACCTGTCCGCGGCTGTTGAATTTGGGCTGTTCTTCTTCATTGAATACCCAGTAGGAGCCGAGTCCGGATGAGCTTAAATCATACTTTGTATATCCGTCGGTAGTGGATTTCTGGAAAAGCTGCAGCGGAGATCCGTCCGAACTTTCCATATAGTTGAAGCCGTCATCAATGTCTTCGTAGACCTTGTATTCTTTTCCGTCATATGCCTTGGGATCCGCTGCCTTGATAGCATTATAAAGAGCAAGATCCGCGGGATCGTAATAATCCGGTGCGTTAGGGTTGGTCGTCTGGCTGTAGGCGGTCGGAGCAGCGAGAGTCTTAACGCCTGCTGCCGTTTCCAGTACACCGTTTACCGCGGTGATGACGTTATGGATCAGCTGATCAAACTCAGCCTCAATATTCATAAGGACGGAGTCCTTGATGTCGTCGTAGAACCTGATATCGGTGTAGTCCGCCCTGTGATCGCCTCTCGCATAAAGAAGGCTTCTGAGCTTGCCTATATCCGTGCCGTATTCCGCAGATATTTCCCTGCTGAGGTCGAAAACATGAGCTGCCTCGATATTATAGATACGGTCACCCTTTTTTCCGTCATAGGAAAAGATGGTATCATCCGCGTTCCGGGGATTTCCGCCGGGTGCTACAGTGTAATTGGAATTCTGGGGCCAGTAAGGGGTGTAGAAACCTGTCTGGGAATCGATATCTATCCACATTTCAAAGCACAGGGATCCCTTTACGAAATCCTCTCCCTCGATCTGGACGGAAACCGAACCGTACTGATCTTCGGTATAGGATATATTACACATGGACGCAAGCTTATCGAGGATCAGATTCCTCTGGTCCCTGAAATCGTTAGCTTTTTCCTGTCCAAGCTCAATTTTCTGGATAGTGGTGTTAAGCTCCAGGATCTGCTTGCCATACTCATTGATGGTCTTTACATCCTGAAGGACCTGGAAGTTTATATTGTCCTGGTATCCGGCCAGGTCACTGTATACGGACTGGGCTCTCTCAAGAAACTCGGCAGCCTCACTTACGAGGGCTCCCTGGGTAACAGAATTGCAGGGATCCTTGGTCAGCTCCTGGACTGCGGTCCACAGATCCGACATGGATTCCTGAAAAGAAGCACCGTTAAGCTCTCCGAGAAGGTCCTCTATCTCATTTAAGGTGTTCTTGGACACCTCATAGAATTCCTGTCTTCCGAGCTCGGTACGATATGTTTTGTCAAGGAAATAATCCCTAACCTGTTTTACGTTAGAATAATAAACTCCAAGACCTGACTGCTGATAAGAAATAGCACTTCCTGTCTTGGAGATCGTTATATATCTTCTGTCGTCAAATTCTACCTGCTGTCTGGTATATCCTTCAGTATCAGCATTGGTGATGTTATGTGCAACGGTATTTAACGCGTTGTTGCTGGCCTGAAGTCCCGAGACACCCAGGGAAAGGTCACTCCACAGGGACATATATGATCTCTCCTATTGCTTAGCGTCAAAGTTACCTCTGGTCACTCCGAGGGTTCCTCCGGTATACGCTCCCTTTGAATAATTAGCCGTTTCAGGGGCTGCCTTCAGTGAATTAAGCAGATTCAGTTCAAAATCCACAAGTTCAAGTGAACTCTTAAGGAGTTCGCTGTTCTGCTCGTTTACTCTTGCAAGCTCATGGGTCACCGCTGTAAGCCTGTCATATACTTCGGACAGAGCCTTCTGTTCAGCCGGCGTCCTGTCCAGCAGGCCGATGAGAGTCTTCAGTTTAAGTTCATTAACATCCCTGTTAATTACATTCGCTATGTCGGCAGTTACCTTGGACCTTGTATTGTCGAGGTTCTGCAGCCTGTCGGCATGCGACTGTTCATCCTCCGTGATCTTACCAAGTGCATCGAGATCCCCGGCAACGATCACCGGGGTTTTCGAGCGTGCAAGTCCGAGAACCGTCTCAATTTCGTTACATTCTTCCGTAAGTATGCTGATGAGATTCTCTACGAGACTTGCCACTCTTTACCCCAATTCCTGATATTTCTGAAGAAGTTTGTCAGCAAAGCTTCCTGCGCTGACGTTGTAGGTTCCGTCCTGGATCTTAGACTTGATCGAATCCACGAGATCGGTTCTGACATCGGGAGTAGCTGCAAGAGCATCCTTAGCAGTCTTCATGTCTTTTCCTATGCTGCTGATGGATACTTTGTCGGTTACCGCACCTGCGCTCTTGGCCTTCTGTGTATTCGAAACCCTTGAAGTCTGATACAGGCTCTGGATCTGCGAATAACTTTCTATACGCATCCGGTTTTGCCTCCTTTTCATAGTATTGCAGGGCATATTTTATGCCTTACACCTACTTTATCGGAATGAGGCAATTAAAACTTTACACTTTTTGTGAAAATTTATGGTTTTTTCGCCAAAATCCACAAGATATACGACTAAAGCCGCGATCAAAGCTCGCAGGTACCTACCGTTCTGGGGAAAGGAAGGACGTCACGGATATTGCCCATTCCGGTGAGGTACATTACGCATCTTTCGAATCCGAGACCGAAGCCTGAGTGTCGTGCCGAACCGTAACGGCGCAGGTCAAGGTAGAATTCGTAATCCTCCTTATTAAGTCCGAGCTCTTCCATACGGGTCTCAAGCTTGGAAAGGTCAGCCTCTCTCTCGCTTCCTCCGATGATCTCGCCGATACCGGGTACGAGGCAGTCCATAGCGGCTACGGTCTTGCCGTCGGGGTTCTGCTTCATATAGAAAGCCTTGATCTCCTTGGGATAATCGGTAACGAAAACGGGGCGCTTGAAGATCTCCTCGGTGAGGTATCTCTCGTGCTCAGTCTGAAGATCACATCCCCAGCTTACCTTGTAATCGAACTTATCGTTATGCTCTTCAAGGAGCTTGATGGCCTCTGTATAGGTAACTCTTCCGAAATCGGAGTTCATTACGTGCTCAAGCCTCTCAAGAAGTCCCTTGTCGATGAACTGGTTGAAGAACGCCATCTCCTCGGGGCAATGCTCGATGGTGTACCCTATGACATACTTGAGCATCTCCTCAGCGATCTCCATGTTATCCGTAAGATCCGCAAATGCGATCTCGGGCTCGATCATCCAGAACTCCGCAGCATGGCGGGTGGTATTGGAATTCTCGGCACGGAAGGTGGGGCCGAAGGTATAAACCTTCTTAAATGCAAATGCATAGGTCTCGACATCAAGCTGGCCGGATACGGTAAGGTTTGTTGCCTTTCCGAAGAAGTCCTTGGAATAATCTACCTTGCCGTCCTCGGTCATGGGAAGGTTGTTAAGATCGAGAGTGGTGACCTGGAACATCTCACCTGCGCCCTCGCAGTCGCTTCCGGTAATGATGGGGCTGTGAACATATACAAAGCCCTTCTCCTGGAAGAAGCTGTGTATTGCAAATGCGATGACGGATCTGACCCTGAAGACTGCCTGGAAGGTGTTGGTGCGGGCTCTCAGATGGGTCATTGTGCGCAGATACTCGAGAGTATGGCGCTTTTTCTGAAGAGGATAATCGGAAGGAGAGATTCCCTCGACCGTTACCTCCTTCGCCTGCATCTCGAAGGGCTGTTTTGCATCGGGAGTAGCCACGATCTCACCCTTTGCGACGATCGCGGTTCCGACACTGAGATGAGCTATCTCGTCGAAATTGGAAAGTCCGTCTCCGTAAACGATCTGAAGGGTTCTGAAATCGGTTCCGTCACTTAATGTGATGAATCCGAAGCTCTTGGAATCCCTGTTTGAGCGGAGCCATCCTCCTACGGTGACTTCTTTTCCCGCAAAAGAATCCGCATCCTTGTATAAATCTCTGATCTCTGTAAGTTTCATA
>JAILOC010000184.1 GCA_024691045.1 Lachnospiraceae bacterium
ATCACAAATGTTCCGACAATTGTAAGTATCGTAAAGACCTGTGCATACATTTCTCTCCCATACCCGAGGAGTATGCAGAAAAATATGAGGACCGCAGAATAGATACTCACCACAGAAGCGGCTGTGACCATAACACCGAACATCTCTCCGAAGCTGCAGATATCCGTCAGAAGCGAAAGGATGAAGGCAAGCACTGTGTCGATGGCTGCTCCAAGTCCGAATAGTGCAAAGATAGTTAAAAATCTTGCAAGCAATCTTTTTCCGACAGACAGCGGAATCGTGGAAGAAACCTTGTTGAACCCGGCTTTTCCGTCTGCAACAAAAACATTTACCATATCCCCGACGCATGCGATCGGAAGGATCATGAACAACATCATAACGGTATTTGCAAGATTGATGATGTCTATCTGCGACATCCCGTTCTCGTTTATTTCAAGCATCTGTCTGCCCATAACAGCGATATTCCCGTACTTTGCGCTCAAGACAAACATTATCGATATCACGACCGTTCCGAACATTACAAAAAAGAACAGTGTAAGTTGTTTTCTAAGGCACATTATGTCCTTGATGATAAGCCCCTTCATATGCTCACCTCCCGGTGCTTGAAGCAGACCGGTTCCTGTTGACGTAGTAGATCATAATTTCTTCAAGTGCAGCATTCTCAATGACCATATCGGGATAAAGTTTCTCCGCAGAGTGCCTGTCATTGACGAGAATCTCCGCACCGAAATCTCCAATTTCGGAATAAACGACGAGAGATTCACTTACCTTTGATGCTTCATCTTTTCTGCATTTCAGAACCGCATGCTTTTCCATGATCTCGTCTTTATTTCCTGCCAGCACTATTTTTCCGGCGTTGATAAAGACAACCTCATCGGCAAGTTTCTCAAGGTCACCTGTGATATGTGAAGACAGAAGGATTGTGTGATCCTCCTCTACCACAAATTCCCTGAATATATTTATCATCTCATTCCTTACGATGGGATCCAGTCCGCTGGTGGGTTCGTCCATAATAAGGAGCTTCGCATTATGGGAAAGGGCTACTGCTATCTGCAGCTTCATTCTCATACCTCTGGAGAAAGCTCCGCATTTCTTTTTAGAGGGAAGTGAGAACTTCTTTAGATTATCGAAGAATACCTCTTCGTCCCAGTTCTTATAGATATTCTTCATCATGATATTGATATCACGGCCGGTCATGAACTCATGAAAGCCCATCTCATCGAATACGACACCGATATCTTCGCGTAAGTATGATGTATCCTTATTTACCGGTTCGCCGAAAAGAGTGATATCTCCGGAATCACGCCTTATCACATCCAGGATCAGATTGATGGTGGTAGTCTTGCCCGCACCGTTCTGCCCGATGAATCCGCACACTGTTCCTTCGGGAACAGCAAAACTTATATTATCAAGTTTGAAATCACCGTAATCCTTGGTGACATTCTTAAGCTCAATTACGTTCTTAACTTCTTCCATTGGTATTTACCTCATGAAACAAAAAGCACATCTGTTTCGGGTGAACGAGGGGACGGTTCCTCCGTTCACCTCACTTTTTTGCTTTTTCCTCGTAGATTATCTCAAGCATCTCTTTAAGTTCATCAAGGGTTATCTTGCCCATGACGGCTTTATCCGCAGCCTTCTCCAGGTATTCCTCGATGGCATACCGCATATTCTCCTTCATGAGTTCGGGACTTACGCCCTTTACAAAGCTCCCCTTTCCCACAACGGATTCGATATAGCCGTCACGCTCGAGATCTTCGAATGCTCTCTTTGTCGTAATGACACTGATCTTAAGGTCTTTGGCCAAAATACGCATTGACGGAAGGGCGTCCCCTGCCGCAAGCTCGCCTGTCATGATCAGGCTCTTGATCTGTTCCTCGATCTGCTCATAAATTGGCACTCCCGAGGTATTGCTGATGATTATGTCCATATGGATTTCCTTTGCGCTCGGCGGTCAGATCCTGCGCATGAACCTTTCCGCCTTAATGATTAATCATTGTATATATTCAATATATACACTTTATATACAATTGTCAACACTCAAAAATGCACCCCGAAGATTTTCGGAGTGCATCGATGAAATCTGTATAAAAGCTTACCATGCCTGGATTTAGTTAAACTTGAAGATCTTCTGGGCTATCTTGTAGCATTCGACGGACACCTTGCGTCCTCCTCTGCCCGGAAGATTCATCGCATTTCCGGGAAGACCGCCCCTTAAGTATGCCCACAGGTGCTTGTCGCGACCCTTGATGTATGTCCACAGCTTTCGCTTTTCCTGAAGGCTGTCCTCGGTGTTCTTCTTAATAAGAAGGATTGAAGAAATAGTTGTGATTATCTCGAGATAATTTCTCATATACTTATATCTCTTCTTATCCTTCAGAGCCCTCGCCTTATTGTCCACAAGATAGTCGATCATCAGGTAATTGACCCTGAGCTGCTGATCGATCCTGGAGATCATGATCTCTTCATTTACGGACTGGTCATCGCGTCCGATGTAGTATCTGTAGAAGTTGACATCAAGATAACACATCTTCTCGACATGAAGAAGAGGCTCGTAAACATAGATGTTATCGACATAGAATGTATGCTCGGGAAGCACCATTCCCGAATCCCTGAGTATCTGAGTCCTGTATATTGCGGAGTGCATCAGGATGTAATGACCCTTGGAGAAATGATGGCAGTCACTCCAGGTGAAGATCTCATCCTGGGGGAACATCCTGCGGAAGTGAATGACCTTCTTTCTCTTCTCCCCATCCTTCTCATAGACATAATTGCTGATGAGAAGATCGAGCTTTTCTCCGCACATCACGATCTCTTTGAGTTTGCCGAGGATCTTGGCATAAGCGCTCTTCTTTACCCAGTCATCGGAATCGACGACCTTGAAGAAAAGTCCGGTGGCATTCTGAATACCGGTGTTGACCGCGCCGCCGTGTCCCTTGTTGGGCTGGTCTATCGCACGCACTATTCCGGGGTATTTCTCTTCATACTCCCTGGCAATCTCAAGAGTGTTGTCCTTGGTGGATCCGTCGTTTACAACAAGGATCTCGACGTCATCCCCTCCGGGAAGGAGCGATTCTATAGCCTTCCTCATATATGCTGCGGAATTGTAGCAGGGGATAGTTATTGTTAAAAGCTTCATTTCTTTACTTCAGGCTGCTGTAAGCCTTCTCCTTTATATTTCGCGCACGGATACACGCGCAGGCCTTACGGCCGTGCTAAGCATCTCCGGGCCCGTTATTAACATCTCCGTCGTAACCGAGGCGTCCGCCCTTATAGGGAACCCTTGCACTGGGTACCTCTTCCGCTGCGGGATCGGTATGTACGGACTGATCATCAAAGAATATCTGTGCACCGAATGCCTTGAGGATCTCCTTCTTCTCCACACCGCCGAGGAAGAATGCTTCGTCAAGCCTGACATTCCAGCTGCGGAGCGTCTTGATGACTCTTTCATGAGCAGGAGCGCTTCTTGCGGTAACGAGTGCGGTACGGATGGGGCACTCATCCGCTCCGTACTTATTCCTGATCCAGGTGAGTTTCTTGAGGAAGCCTGCAAAGGGGCCTTCGTTCAAGGGATTGTCCGCATTGACCGCTTCATTTTCCTCAAATGCTTCAAGCCCCTTTTCCTTGAAGATGACCTCGGAAGCATCATCGAAAAGCACCGCATCACCGTCGAAGGCGATCCTTATGGAGCCGTCGGTCGCACCGGAATACGAATGATCGGTAAGGATCATACCTGCGGCTATGCCGCTGTTTATCGCATTCTGTACATCGTCCTCATACGCGGACAGAAACAGATCCGTCTTAAATGCCTGCAGATAGGGTGAAAGCGAAGAACCGCTCGCAAGCACCGCGCGGGTTATCTTAAGTCCGTAATGCTTGATGGAATTAAATACCCTGAGGGATGTGTTGGTGGAATTCCTGGACATGATGATAACTTCCACCAGAGGATTCTCGGAATCCTTATCGTTAAGAGCAAGAAGACTCTTTATAAGCGAGAAACCGGGACCGGGCTCAAGAATATCCTTCTCATGCTCGAACTGGTAGGACTGATAAGCATCCAGGCCTTCCTTTTCGAATATCTCGTTTTCCATTGTAAGGTCAAACAGAGCTCTCGACGAAACCCCGATGACCATTTTATCTTCAAGTTTGTATGACATAAGCCCTCCTTAGGGGGCTGTACAAAAGTCACTTTCTGAGTCTTTCGCCTTCATACTTACCGAGGATCACGAGCGATTCCCTGAGGGACTGGTACCTGGAACGTATATCCCCCTCGGGAAGCTCCACGTCACAGGCGGTCGCCATCGTGATGAGCATCTCGTCCGTGAGCCTGTGATTAAGTGATGCAAGGATATGTATCCTGTCAATGGAACTCTTTGCATCAAGGAATGCCTCCACCTCGGGATCGAGTCCGTCACCGTCCGCAGAAGCCTTATCGGCAACGGGTGCGGATGCAGTGGAAGAAGCGGTCCTGCCGTCGCCGGTCACCTTCTCAAATCTCATCTCCTGCGCTGCATCGGGGTATTTTACCCTGTCAACGGGCGAACAGAAAAGAGTAACCGGTCTGGCCCACACTTTGGAAGGATCATCCTCGGATCTGTAGACCACGAGTCCCTCCTGGGTTTCGGTATGTTGTGCGATAGTGACGATCCTGTACAGACCGCCTTTGAAATGTCTGTAAAGTTCTCCTTCGACAGGCGTAGGCATATGGTCTCCTTTCAAGTTCAAAACTAGACCTATTATACT